>NZ_BAAJMD010000014.1:0-102142 GCF_057548395.1 Halopseudomonas sp. 4NH20-0008 | reverse complement strand
CACTGAAACGAGGTTCATTCCCAAGACAGCGAGCTGACGGTAAAGCGTTATGGGTTGAAGGGACTTATTTTCCGGTCAGAAACGCTCAGGGAAGCGTGGTACGCGTTGTCAAGATTGCCAACGATGTTACTTCTTCATACCAAGATAGCGCTGATAAGGAGGCTTTGCTCACCTCTCTGAATCAGTACATGGCCGTGATCAAGTTTAAGCCCGATGGCACTGTGATCGAAGCAAATGAAAACTTCTTGACCGCAATGGGTTATCGGCAGGCGGATATCGTTGGTAAGCATCATCGCCAATTCTGTTACGAAAGCTTTTACAAGCAAAATCCTGATTTCTGGGGTCGGCTTGCTAATGGCGAAAGCTTTACAGGACGTTTTGAGCGTAAAGACAGTCGCAATAATCCCGTATGGCTCGAAGCCACTTATAGCCCAGTGCTGAACGAGTTTGGCAAGGTATGTAAGGTAGTCAAATTTGCGATGGATGTTACTCAGCAGGTTCTGCGCTCTCAGAATGCGCGCGATACGGCCGCAGCGACCTCCGAGCAGACATCTCAGATTGCCATGCAAGTCAATGCTGCTATTGAGCAGGCAGTTTCTGCTTCGGCGGAGGTTTCCAATGATATTTCTTCTGCTGTTGAACTGAGTAAGGATCTTGAGCGTCAAGCAGCCAAGATTTACGGAATCGTAAGTGCCATTCAATCCGTTGCAGATCAAACCAATCTCCTGGCTTTGAATGCAGCCATTGAAGCCGCGCGTGCTGGGGAGGTGGGTCGAGGTTTCGCTGTAGTGGCTGATGAAGTGCGTGCCTTGGCGGCGAAAACAGGACAATCTTTGACTCAAATATCAGAGGTTGTCAGTGAAAACAATAATATGATTGCTAGCCTCAGGGAAAAAATGAGCACTGTTAGTGATCTTTCTAATAAAAGTATTGAACGCGTAGGGAGTGTCGCAGACGGCATCCTTGAGGTTGAGCGCGGTGTCAGTGACTTGGCTAAGGTCATGTCACAATTGGCTTGATTGAAAGATACCAATCAAGCCAATTTGCCATATTCCCTTGTTTGACGTCTGCGGCTACTATCGGTGTGCCATTACTCAATTCCTGGAAAAGGACTCCTACAGGTGATCAACAAGTCTGCGTTGTCTGCTACCGCCCTGGTAGCTGTGTTTGCCCTTGGTGGCTGTGCCACTGAAACACACCGCACCCTCGAGGTACCCAAGGTAGAAAGCTTTGGTACCTTTTATCAGGGCGAGCGCTCGCCGATTGCGGTCGGACAGTTTGATAACCGTTCCAGCTACCAGCGCGGTATTTTCTCCGACGGTGTTGACCGTCTGGGCAACCAGGCCAAGACCACGCTGGTGACTCATCTGCAGCAGACCAATCGCTTCAATGTGCTGGAGCGGACCAACATGGCCCAGTTGCAGACTGAAGCGGGCTACAGCGGTGTAACCCAGTCGATCAAGGGCGCCAGCTATGTGGTGACCGGTGACGTGACCGAGTTCGGCCGCAAGACCGTTGGCGATCAGCAGTTGTTTGGCATTCTCGGACGCGGCATGGAGCAGGTTGCCTATGCCAAGGTCAATCTGAATATCGTCAATGTACAAACCTCTGAAGTGGCCTACTCGGTGCAGGGTGCGGGCGAATACAGCCTGTCCAACCGCGAAGTGGTCGGCTTTGGTGGTACTGCCGGTTATGACGCAACACTGAACGGCAAGGTGCTGGATCTGGCCATCCGCGAAGCGGTCAACAATCTGGTGCGCGGCATTGAATCCGGCGCCTGGAATCCTGCCGGGAACTGATCACGACAAGGGAATGTGTTATGAAGTCACTTTTTCTCAAGGGCACGCTGCTGGTCGGCGTTTGCCTGGTGAGCGCCTGCGCTCCGGTTTCACCGCCGCTGTATTACTGGGGTAATTACCAGCCCAGTCTGTACCAGTATCACCAGAATGGCACCACCGACTACGCCGGTCAGATTGGCGCGCTTGAAGCGGTCCTGCAGCGCGCCCAGGCCCAGGGCCAAAGCGTGCCGCCGGGTCTGCATGCACACCTGGGCATGCTGTATTTCAATACCGGGCGTGAGGGCGAAGGCCGAGAGCAGTTTGCTATGGAGAAACAGCTGTTTCCCGAGTCAGCCCACTTTGTCGATTACGTAATGAAGGCGCAGCCTGAGGTGACCCCATGAAATCAAGGATGATGGCCCTGTTGGGGCTGGCCAGTCTGCTGCTGACAGGTTGTGTGACCACCACCCCCTACGATTACACTGCCTTCCGCGAGAGCAATCCGCGCTCGATTCTGGTGCTGCCGCCGGTCAATGCGTCGCTGGATACCACCGCCAGCTATAGCTTCCTGACCCATGTCAGCATGCCGTTGGCCGAGGGTGGCTACTATGTATTTCCGGTTGCCGTGGTGGAGGAAACCTTCCGCGAAAACGGCATGACCAATCCGGATGAGATCCATGCCCTGCCGCTGGAGCAGTTGAACAAGGTGTTTGGTGCGGACTCGGTGATGTACATCAGCATCAAGCAGTATGGCACCAGCTATCAGTTGCTCGCCAGCGACACCCGCGTGACAGCTGAAGCCAGTCTGGTGGATGCCCGTACCGGTGAGCTGTTGTGGAAAGGTCAGGCGACTGCCTCCAGTACCGAGCAGAGCAACAACAACCACGGTGGGGGCTTGTTGGGTGTGCTGGTGGTGGCGCTGGTAGAGCAGGTAATCAACTCGTCCACCGACCGCAGTTACCAGATCGCCGGTATGACCAGCACACGCCTGTTGTCGACCAATGCGGTCAACGGCGTATTGCCGGGGCCGCGATCACCGCTGCATCAGCGGCAGTAAAGGCTTGGGCCTGGCCTGATTGAGGATCAGGCCAGGCAAATCAGTCAAAGATTGCGAGGCGTCAGTCATGAAAGAATCCTGCAATTGTACAGACACAGACAACACCAGAAGCTGTTCGGATCAGAATCCGTCAGCCCCGGCACAGTGCTCCAGTCTGTTCAGTTTGCCGGGCATGGATTGTCCCTCGGAAGAGCGGATTATTCGTCTGGCGCTAAGCCCGTTTGAGGCGGTTAAAGCACTGCATTTCGATTTGTCACACCGCCAGTTGCGGTTGCAGCATGATGGTCCGGTCGAGCCGTTGACAGCCAAATTGGTCAGTTTGGGCATGGGAGCCGTGCTGCTGTATTCACAACCTGCCGAGATAGATCAAGTTCAGCCTGCGACGTCATCTGATGCTCAGGAGGCGCATACGCTGCGCTGGTTGCTGGGCATCAATGCAGTAATGTTTGTGCTGGAGATGGCAACTGGGTTGATAGCGCAATCAGCGGGTTTGATTGCTGACTCGCTGGACATGTTTGCTGATGCCGCGGTCTATGGCTTGGCACTTTATGCCGTAGGGCGTGCAGTTAGCCTGCAGATGACCGCAGCCCGCATTGCCGGTGTGGTGCAGGCGGTTCTGGCGCTGGGGGTCTTGCTTGAGGTGCTGCGGCGCTTTGTCTTTGGCAGTGAGCCGCAATCTCAGATGATGATGGCTGTTGCCTTGCTGGCGTTGATAGCCAACAGTATTTGCCTGTTTATGATTCACAAACATCGCCAAGGCGGTGTGCATATGCGCGCCAGCTGGATCTTTTCAGCCAATGATGTGCTGATCAACCTGAGTGTGATTATTGCCGGTGCCCTGGTGGCCTGGACCGGTTCAAACCTGCCAGATCTGCTGATAGGCACTTTGGTGGGGCTGATAGTGTTGAATGGTGCACGGCGTATCCTGGCGCTCAGGGCTTGACCGAGCCAGAGATAATAGCCCTGCTTCGCACCGGTATCAGGTGCCAAAGCAGGGTTGGCTGAGGGGTTAGTTCGAGCGCTGGCTGATCAGACGATCAACCGATAGAGCACCGGCACCGTTAAAGGCCAGCGCAACCGAGATGGCCAACAGTGCCAGGCCAAATTCGTAGCCGTTGTTGCTCATGAACAAGCCGTTGCCGAGGTGAACCACCAGGATGGCAACCAGCATGGTTAGAGCCAGTACCACAGCCGCAGGGCGGGTCAGCAGGCCGAGCAGCAGGGCAATGCCGCCGAAGAATTCGGCACTGCCGGCGCCCAGCGCCATCAGGTAGCCAGGCTGCAAGCCGATGGAGGCCATCCATTGACCGGTGCCTTCCAGCCCGTAGCCGCCAAAACTGCCAAACAGCTTTTGGGCGCCATGGGCGATAAAGATGATGCCAGCGGGGATGCGCAAAGCCAGTCCGGCAAAGCCGTCGTTGGTTGCCAGCAAACGTTGGATGAATGTGATGCTCATGGTGAATCCTCGATAAGGTCGTTGTGATGGTTGATGTCGTTACTGTATTGATTAATTGTCTGAATGAATAACGCAGCTTTTTGACCAGAATGATCAACATTTTGAAACAGTAGCAGAGCCAGTCTGATTTCGCCGGTAGCAGCAAAACGGCTACAGGGATGCTTTATGTGGGGCAGGTGGCATGGACTGGTTATAATGGACGTGTTGCCGGCAATGGCGCTGGTAACTGATTTGACCTGAAGGTGGCCCTTTTGAGCCTGAAAACCCGTTTCCAGTTGGTCATTGCGGCTTTGTTGGTGCTGGCCAGTATCGTGACCTGGCAGCTGTTCATGCAGATCAGCGAAAGCATTATCGAAAGCTGGGGTGTGCGCACTGTTGAAATTCAGGTGCGCTATGACACGGCGCGGCTGATGCAGCCGGTTGAGCGTGAACTGGCCCTGGCCCGGCAGATGGCTGACTCCACGGTGCTCAAACGCTGGGCCCGGGACCCGGAGAATCCCGAACTGCATGCCGCAGCCATGCTGGAAATGGAAAGCTTCAGACGTAACTTCAGCGCCAATAATTTCTTTGTGGCGCTGCGAGAAACAGGTGGTTATTACTTCAATAATGCCGAGTCCGAGTACCTGGGTCGGGAGCTGCGCTACAACCTCAATCCTTACAAACCTGAAGATGCCTGGTTCTACCAACTGCTGAGCCTGAATAAAAATTTCCACATGAACGTCAACCCGGATGTTGAACTGGGTATTACCCAGTTGTGGATTGATGTGTTGATGGAGGATGAGGGCACGCCACTGGGTATTGTGGGTACCGGTATTCCGCTGGAAGAGTTGCAACGTGAGGTGGTGGATATCCAGCAGGTCGGTATTACCACGCTGTTTGTCGATCACAGTGGTGCCATCCAGTTGCACAAGGACAGCCGGTTGATTGACTACGCCACGCTGGTAAAACCGGAAGGGCAGAAAAACACCATCGCGCTGCTGATTGATCTGGAAGAAGACCGCCAGGCGCTGGCTTCTATGATGCACGATTTGCGCAGTGAGCAAGCCAGTCAAGGCCGCGTTGCCAGCCGTTTCATGCAGGTGGACGGCCAGCGACATCTGGTCGGCGTGGCCTATTTGCCGGGTCTGGACTGGTTTGAGGTCAGCCTGATCGATCTCAATGAGTTGATGCCGGTCAGCCAGTTCACGGCCGTGCTGGTGGTATTCATCATTACCTTGCTGGTCGCCCTGTTGCTGGTCAATCTGACCCTCAGTCGGCTGGTGTTCAAGCCGCTGGTGCAGCTGGAGGCGGCCATGCTGCGTCTGCGCGATGGCCAGCCATATGACCAGGATCTGCCGCGCGGCAAGGGCGAGATTGGCCAGTTGATTGAGCACTTTGCGACCATGGCCAGGGCCATTCGCAGCAATACCCAGGAGCTGGAGCGCAAGGTGGCCGAGCGCACCGAGGAGCTCAATCGCCTGGCCCGCCATGATCCCCTGACCGAGTTGTTGAACCGGCGCGGCATGCAGGAACTGCTTGAGCTGGAGCATCAGCGTTGTGAGCGGCAACATACCGAGGCTGGGGTGATCTGGCTGGATATGGATTACTTCAAACAGCTCAACGATCAGTTTGGCCATGACCTGGGTGATCGCGCCCTTAAGCGCGTTGGTGATGCGCTGCGGGCAACCATTCGGCCTTATGATCATGCCGCCCGCTGGGGTGGTGACGAGTTTCTTGTCCTGGTTTCGCCCTCGGATGCGGCCAATCTGGCCAGCACCGCTGAGCGCCTGCGCGAGGCGATCGAAAACATTGAACTTGAGGTCGGTCAGCGCATGAGTGTGAGTATCGGCACGGCCCTGCTGTCAGACGGCAAGGTCCTGCAGGCGGCTCTGCTGGCAGCCGATCAGGCGCTGTATCGAGCCAAGGCGGCAGGCCGTAATCAGGTGGGCGGCTAAGTCACGGATCTGTTTGCCGCTTGTGTATGGGGTCAGCGTTGTTCTGGTGTTTTATCGCCGCTTGTGGCGGCGTGCCGTTTCTTCGCTGTAATTATCAAGATATTGCTTTATCTCACTGAAAGATAAAGGTTTGGAAAACAGGTAGCCCTGATACTCATCGCAATCACAGGCACTCAGAAACTGTTTTTGTGCTTCCGTTTCAACGCCCTCTGCGTTGACCTTGCGCCCGAGGTGACGGGCCATGGCGATGATGCCCTGGGTCAAAGCGGCGTCTTCTGCATGGCTGTCGACACCGCTGACAAAGGAGCGGTCAATCTTGATCTTGTGTACCGGTAAAACCTTCAGGTAGCTGAGGCTGGAAAAACCGGTACCAAAATCGTCAATCGCCACTTGCACACCGAGTTCGTTTAGTTGCTGCAAGGTAGCAACAGCGCGATCCGGATTGGTCAGCATAACGCCTTCGGTAATCTCCAGTACCAGTAATTCAGGCGCCAACTGGTGGGACTGCAGGGCGTGCTGTACCAGGGTGCAAAAATTGCTGCGCAGTAAAAAGATCGGGGAGATATTGATGGCGACATTGACCGGGTTGCTGCGGCCCTGATTGAGTTCGACTATCTGTCGGCAGGCGGTGTCCAGCACCCATTGGCTGAGCGGAATGATTTGCCCGGTGCTTTCAGCTACGGGGATAAACCGCGTTGGCGGGATAAAGCCTTGCTGTGGATGCTGCCAGCGCAGCAGGGCCTCGAGGCCGATTACCTGGCCGGTGACGTCACTGATTTGCGGTTGATAGTAGAGTTCGAAGCCATCCTGTTCGAGGGCCTCCTGCAGGTCATGGCGCAGGGTGGTGAGTTCGCAGGCACGATCTTCCAGGTTGCTGCTGTACCACTGGTAGCTGTTGCGTCCTTCCTGTTTGGCCTTGTACATGGCCAGATCGGCATAGTGCAGCAGGCGCTTGGGCTGTTCGACGTGGCCGTCACTCATGGCAATACCGAGGCTGGCGGTGACCCGCAGATCCACTTCTTCAAGCCGGTAGGGATGGGCAATGTCGGCAATGATACGTTCGGCAATGGCCGCTGCGTCCTGCTCAGCGGTGAGGTTGGGTAGAATGACGATGAACTCGTCGCCGCCCATGCGCGCTACCGTGTCTCCCGGACGCATCAGCAAGGCCATGCGTCGCGCTACTTCGATCAGCAACTGATCACCCAGATGATGGCTGAAGTTGTCATTGATGGGTTTGAAACCGTCCAGGTCGATCAGCATGACGGCCAATTGTCGGCCACTGCGTTGGGCAGCCAGGCAGGCCTGTTGCAGTCGATCATCAAGCAGGCTGCGATTGGGCAGTCCGGTCAATTCGTCATGCTGGGCAAAGTGCGCCAGTTGCGCCTGCAGGCGGCTGGCTTCTGCTGTGCGCTGATCCAGGCGTCGGGCTGCTGCCAGGGATGTGCGCAGGTTAAAGCGGCTCAGATAGCCAAAGATCAGCGCAGCCAACAGCAACAGTGGCATAAGCCATATCAACATGCGCGTGCCAGGGCGTTCGCTGTCCCATTGCAAATGCAGGCTGTCGCCACCAAGGACCGGCAGGGCGAGCAGCGAACTGTCGTCGCCGTCCTCGGCAGACACCTGGCGCAGATTGCTGATGCCATAGTCGTTGCCCATGGATTGCAGGGACTGTGGATGGAGTTTTTCAATAAACAGCAGGACCGATGCGGGCCCCCCGATGGCCTCTACCGTCGGATCGTCACCGTCGGAGATGGCCGCTGCGCCGCCCAGTGCCAGTTGCCCATCGACGCTCAGGTAGTAACTGACGGCCTGTTGATCCAGTTCAGCTGCGCGGGCCTGGGCAAGCCAGTCGCTGATGTCCTGCCCCAGCCACTGCTCGGCTGTCGTATCGCGTATCTCGCCCTCGATCAGGGCGTAACCTGTGCTGCCGTCCGGTGCGATGACAAAAACGCCCTCATAGCCCATGGCGTCATACATGCTGCGACCCATGTTGGCACGTGTGTAGGCCCAGTCCAGGTCCAGCTTGGCATGCAGATGCTGGTAGGCATCGCCCCAGAAGGCATAGTCAATGACGTTGCGCTCGGCGTTGCGGCTGCCCGCATCAATGGCCTTGCTGGTGTAGAACAGGTTTTTCCTGGCTTCCGCTGTGTTCTGTTGGTGGGCGATCAGGATGATACTCAAGGCACCCAGCAGCACCAGCGCCAGGATCAGGCCGGTCATACAGAGCAATGCCGAACGGGTATTGCGGTAGTGAGCCTGATTGGTCACGGTGGCAGCAGAACTCCGGTGGAAGACGTTGGCTGGTTGTCTCATCCTGAGTCGTCGGCTTGACGTCAATATGCCACTATTCGAGTGGCGTATACAGGTCTTTCAGACCAACTGCACTGTTATCCAGCCGGTATGTGACAGGCCGCCACCAAAGCGGCAGCAACTGGCGCACAGCCGGCTTGGCATAGCGGTCATCCAGCAGGTAGACCACGCCCTGATCATCGATGGTGCGGATTACTCGCCCGGCGGCCTGTACGACCTTTTGCAGACCGGGATACAAGTAGGTGTAGTCGTAGCTGGATGTCTGGTCAAATATCAGTGCCAGGCGGTTGCGTATTTCTTCGTTGACCGGGTTGATCTGCGGCAAGCCCAGGGTGGCGATAAAGGCGCCGATCAGACGTTTGCCGGGCAGGTCGATGCCCTCGCCAAAGGCGCCGCCGAGTACGGCAAAACCAATACTCCGGGATGATTCGGTAAAGGCATCCAGGTAATCCTGCCGGGCCAGCTCGTTCATATTGCGCGACTGCTCGCTGACCGGGATATGCGGGTAGCTCTCGCTGAAGGCCTCCAGCACCTGTCGCAGATAGGCGTAACTGCTGAAAAATGCCAGATAGTTACCCGGACGGCGCTGGAACTGCTCGGCCATCAAACGGCAGATGGGCTCCAGACTGGTCTGGCGGTCAGGGTAACGGGTAGACAGGTTGCTCAGGCTGTAGACCTGTAACTGTTCTGCGCTGAAGGGTGACTCCACATCCAGTGCCCTTGCAGTTTCAGTCAGACCAAGCAGGTCGGCGTAATAGTGCGCCGGGCTGAGGGTGGCGGAAAACAGCGTGGCACTGCGGGCTACGGCAAAACGCGGTGCCAGAAAGGGCGCCGGGACTATGTTGCGCAGGCACAGCGTGGAGGTGGCGCAGAGGCTGCTTTCCTCGTCGCGGCTGATATCAAACAGCGAATGCGGGCCGTAGGCTTCGGCCAGACGGCAGAACAGCATGGCCTGCAGGTAAAAGCTCAAGAGCAGGCTGTCGTTACCGGCGGGCTGGTCGGTCAGGTGGTCGGTGATGGCGCTGACGGCCTTTTGCAGGGCCATGACAAACAGATCGGCGACGGCCGGGTAGACCTGATAGGGCACTAATTGATCGGCATGCAACTGCTCCCAATGCCGACTGACACGGTCAAAGACCGACTTCAGACCCTTGGGCGCGATACGTCGCAGGGTGTTGAATTCAGCCTGATTGAGTTCGGCGCTGTACATGCTTCGCCCGCGGTCCACCAGATTGTGCGCTTCATCCACCAGCAGGGCGACGCGCCAGTCGTTGGCCTGGGTCAGGTGGAAGAGCAGGGCGTTGATGTCGAAGTAATAGTTGTAGTCGCAGACCACCACATCGCTCCAGCGGCACAGCTCCTGGCTCAGGTAATAGGGACAGATCTGGTGCGCCAGGGCGATTTTGCGCAGTGTCGGAAAATCCAGCCAGCGCCTGTCTACAGCCGCTTGTCGCGCCGCTGGCAGACGATCAAAAAAGCCCTTGGCCAGTGGGCAGGACTCACCGTGACAGGCTTTGTCGGGGTGTTCACAAGCTTTGCCCCGTGCCGTGTGTTCAAGAATGCGCAACGGCAAGCCTGGCTGATGCGTGCGCAGTTGTTGCAGGGCATCCAGGGCCAGACGTCGACCGGGGGTTTTGGCGGTCAGAAAGAATACCCGATCCAGTTGTTGCTGCGGCATGGACAGCAGTTGCGGGAACAGGGTGCCGAGGGTTTTGCCAATGCCGGTCGTGGCCTGGGCCAGCAGGTGGTAGCCGTCACGGACTGCGCGGAAGACGCCGGCAGCCAACTGCTTCTGGCCAACCCGAAAGCTGGCATAGGGAAAGCGCAGGCTGCTCAGGTGCTGATCACGTTCAATCCGATGCGCACTTTCCTGACGTGCCCATTGGATAAAGCGACTGCATTGCAACTCGAAGAATTCGCGTAATTCCTCGGCGCTGAATACCTGACTGAAAGGGCTTTCCTGCTGGGTCACGACGTTGAAGTAGAGCACGGTCAGTTCGATTTCGGGCAGGTCGCGCATCTGGCACATCAGCCAGCCATAGACTTTGGCCTGAGCCCAATGCAACAGCCGGTGGTTGGCCGGAATACGGGAAATATCGCCGCGATGGGTCTTGATCTCTTCCAGCTGATTGCGCTGCGGGTCGTAGCCATCGGCGCGGCCACTGACTTGCAGGCCGGGATAGCTGCCGCTCAGTGGAATTTCGCATTCGTAGCCCGGGCCACGGCGTGAGACCACGGTATGGTGTCCGTTGATGCCTTCCTGGGCGGTGGGTGAGGGGGTAAAGCGCAAATCAAGGTCGCCTTCCTTGGCGGTAAATTCGCACAGGGCGCGCACGGCAATGCGGTAGCTCATGCATCACTCCATTGCACATGGCAGACCTGCACCGGCATACCGTGCTGTGCGCAGAGTGCCAGCCAGCGTTTCTGGTTATCCTGCAGACGGTCGCCGGGACCCTTGACCTCGATCATCCGGTAACGCCGTTGCTGCGGCCAGAACTGGATCAGATCCGGCATGCCGGCGCGGTTGGCACGGATATCTGCCAGCAGCCGCTCGAACCAGACACGCAGGTGTGTGGCTGGCAGGCAGTGCAGTGCCTGATCAAGCAGCTGTTCCGTCAACAGACCCCAGAATACAAAGGGCGATTGCAGCCCCTGTTTGGCGCTGTAGGTGCGGCGGATGCGCTGGATATAAGCGTCGCTGTCGAGCGCTTGCAAAGCCTCGGCAAACAGCCCAGCGCGGCGCTGGCGAAAATCGGCCTGATACAGGTCCGCCGGCCCGCTTTGGAAGGGATGGAAAAATGCACCCGGTAGCGGGGCAAAGATCGCCTCCCAGCAGAGCAGGCCGAACAGGCTGTTGATCAGGGTGTTTTCGACATAATGCACCGGGCCATCGGTTTCATTCAGGTGCAAGGCAACCGCGACTTCTACCGATTGCCGCTCGGGCTGCGGCAAAGTTAAATCCAGGCGGTTGATCTCGACTGTGGGGGCTGGGTTGGGCAGGGGCTGTCCAAGACGTTTGCGCAGGCGCGGCAGAACCCGCTGCAGGCTCTGCTGTTCAGCTTCACAACGGGGTGCTGCCAGCGCTTGCATGGCGAGTTCATGGGCGGCGGTATAGTCGGCACTGAGCTCCAGAATGCGGATCTGCCGTTGGCGTGCCTCAGGGTGGGCATTGTTCGCATAGTGTTGCAGGGCCAGAGACAGCTCGCCCTGACGCTCGGCCTGACGGGCCAGATTGAACTGCAGGCGCGTCAGACGCTGCTGAATCCACGGGCTGTCCGGCTGCATTCGGTTGAGCTGATCCAGTGCATCCAGTATCGGTTCGCCTTGCTCAACAGATTCACGACAGGCATGCAGTTGCAGGTACTGCTCCAGTTGCTGGCGGCTCTGAAAGCCCCGCGAGACAGTGTCCATGTCAACCTGCTCGTACTGAAAGATACCCAGGTCAGCCAATACAAAATCGGCCCAGCCCTGATTCAGGGTGCCAAAGAACAGCAGGCGCAAGCGCTCGCATAAAGCGTTGATCGTCAGACTCAGCAAGCGGTCCTGCGCAGTCGGCCACCACTGAGTAAAGCATTGCTGCTGGGGCCAGACCTCAGTCAGTCGCTCAACCAATTCGGTTTTGCCGAGTTTGCTGCAGTGACTGGGTGTGAGGCTGGTTGCGGCAGCGGGGTCGCTCTTTATCTGGTCTGCCAGCATTAATAGCAGCTCATCCTTGCGCAGCAGTCTGGCCAGTTCGGGCAGGTTCAGCACCAGGTCGTCCCGCACCCAGCCGAGGGTCAGCAACGGCTCTGCGGCAAGGGCGGTGTCGCCGATTTCCTGGTAATTGAGTTTGCTCTGGCGAAAGTGCTCGCCCTTGCGCATGACCATGCGCACCAGCAGCGCCTGACTGGCTGTTGGCAGTGCCCGAAAGTGCAGGATAAAGGTCTGTTCTTCTGCCGACAGCACGTCCCCATAGCGCGCTGCCACCCAGTCGATGACCTGGTGGAAGTTGTGCAGGTAATACAGATCGCTGAGTGGTTTTTGGAGCATGCGTGTCAGTACTGGTTAGGTATACAGTATTGTGCGCTGGTGTCCTGATCGATTCAAGACCCGGGTTGTAAGCAAAAGCGCTTTCCGGCGGAAAAGGCAACGTCGTTCGCATTGCGTGCTTTCCGGGCTATCAGGGAGGATGGCATCTCAAGTAGGATGTCTGATCTTTCAAGGGCTACCCGAATCGGCATGCTGCACACCCTGTTACTCAGTGTTTTGACCCTGGCGATACTTTTCAGCAGTCTTTGGGCTGTGTTGGCGCTTTGGTACCGTTTGCCTCTGCTCAGCATGGCCTGGGTAGCTGCGCTGTTGCCGCTGTTTTACCTGCTCTGGGCTGGCCAGTTGTGGATGGTATTGCCGGCCTATGGCCTTTGCTATTTGTCGCTGCTGCTCTGGTGGCGGCGACTCAAACCGAGCAACGAGCGGCATTGGACCGATGATCTGGCTCGCACCACAACTGGCAGCATTGAGGGCGACAGGGCAACCCTGTTTAACCTGCGCAACTTCAACTGGCGTAGCAAAACTGACTACGACGTTCGCTGGGAAAGCCGCGAATACGATCTGAGCAAGTTGCAGTCAGTCGACATGATTACCTCCTACTGGGATTACCGCGCCATTGCCCATGTGCTGGTGTCCTTTGGTTTTGAGGGCGGCGAGCATGTGGTGTTTTCGGTCGAGGTGCGCAAGGAGCGTCATCAGGACTACTCGGAGATCGGTGGCTTTTTCAAACAGTTCGAGTTGAGCATTGTCGCGACCGACGAGCGCGATGCGGTCCGCGTGCGAACCAATGTGCGAGACGAGCAGGCGTACCTGTACCGTATCACCCTGAATCAGCTGGATGGCGCCGGTCTGTTCCGCGCCTTTGTCGAGGAAGCCAACAGCCTGGCGCAATGCCCACGCTTCTATCACACCATCAGCGCCAACTGCACCACGGAAGTCTTTCATATGATGCGCCGGATCGTTCCCGGTCTGCCGCTGGATTATCGCTTGCTGTTGTCCGGCTATTTGCCCGACTACGTGCAGAAGGTCGGCGGCCTGCAGCCCGGCTTCAGCGCCGAAGAGCTGCGCCGTCGTGGTCGTTTTACCGAGCGTGCGCTGGCCGCGGATCAGGCTGAAGACTTCTCCAGGCTGATCCGCCGTGGTGTCCCGGGTTGGGAGCTGGAGTAACTCGGGTCGACGATGTCCTAGCTACGCTTTTCGACCCGCTCACTCATCATGATCCCCGCCCAGCGGGTTGAGGGCGAGGCGTCCAGCGCCAGTTTGGCAATCATGGTCAGGGGGATCGACAGCACCATGCCCACCGGTCCGAAGACATAACCCCAGATCAGCAACGAAACCAGTACGATCAGCGGCGATAGGCCTAGACTGCGACCCATCAGCTTGGGTTCGATAACATTGCCGATCAGGGTGTTAATCAGCACATACATGACCAGCACGATCAGTGCATCGGTTACACCCAGCCCCAGCAGGGCAATAAGCACCGCGGGCACCCCGGCAATGATCGAGCCGATGGTCGGGATGAAGTTCAGCAAGCCGGCGACAATGCCCCAAAGAATGGCAAAGTCCACGCCGATGATGGCCAGGCCAATACCCACACACAGGCCGGTGGCGACACTGACGGCGGTCTTGATCAACAAGTAGCGGTAGACCGAGCGCAGAAAGCGTCTGGAGCGCACCCGTGCCCGGCGACGCGAGGGAAAGGCTGCGTTGAGCTTGTCCATCAGCGTGCGCTCTTCCAGCAGCAGGAACATGAAGGCCAGCAACACCAGCAGCGTGCTGGCAGTAAAGGCCCCCAGTCCGCCGGCAATCTCGCGGGCTGCCCCGGTGATGGTTGCCGTGGCGGGAAGCGGCAGGGTCTGCGGCAACAGCTCTGCAGGCAAACCTCGGGCCACAATGATCTCGCGCAGATCGTTCATCCAGCCGATAAAACGGGCCTGATACAGCGGCGCCTGGGTCGCCATGCTTTCCGCCGCGCCCTTGAGGGCCAGAAACAATAGAAAGAACGACAGACCCACAACGGAAAACAGCACCAGCACCGACAGCGGACCGGGCACGCCCCGGCGTTGCATCCAGCTCAATGGCGGCGCACAGATGATCGCCAGAAAGGCCGCCAGCAGAAAGGGGGTAACGATGCTGCTGATGGCCTTGAGCCCCGCCAGAACGATGACCAGTGCGGCTGCGCCGAGCAGCCACTGAAACGCATTGGATACGGATTGGGGGGGAGCGGGAATAGGGGACTGCATACTGTCATCCTGTTGCTGCCGGCGCGTTGACGGCCAGGCCTGTTGAATATGGGTGACATGATAAGGCTAAAGGCGGGGCAGCTACAGAGCTGGGGATGGAATTTATCGGGTAGTTTATTGTCGTCAGACAGGCTGAGCCACCAGATAAATCAGGCCCAGCTTGTCATCGTCAATCTGCTTCAGCGACGAAATACGCCGAGCAAACGCAGTATGACAATCAGCAGAATCGCACCGCCGAGTGCAACGAGAAAACGCGCCAGATCACCTGCAGTTGAAATACCCAGTTCGCCGGCAATCCAGAAGCCCATGGCAGAACCGAGGATACCAACCAGAATGTTGGCGATGATGCCCATCTGACCGTTGGTTTTCATGACGATGCTGGCCAGCCAGCCAATGATGCCGCCGATGATAATGGTGATAATCCAGCTCATTGTTTTGCCTTCCTTTAGTTTTTGAACGAGCCGGCAGGTTTCCCATTGCCGGGTATCAAGCAGTCACTGCCCTGGCCACCAGGGAGTAAAGCGGGAATGGCAGCCGAGTACGGCCATTCGTCGTACTCTGTGCCCACAGCATAGACTAAAGCGCTTGCCGGTTGTCTCTATATTGTTGGCCTGGCGTTGAACGCCCGGGCTGGACGCGGGTCTGCATAGGCGTTAGCGTGGTTAATAGCAATCAGAGGGTTTCCCCATGAAAAATAAGGATGACCTGTCCAGCGCGTTCACTGAGACAGGTTTTTGGCAAAAACTCAGCGGCTATGCAAAGCAAGCCGGTCGCGAGGTGGTCGAGAAAGCCTTGTGGATGTATTTTGCGGCGCAGAATCCGCACACGCCGGCCTGGGCAAGGTCGGTGATATTCGGTGCGCTGGCCTATTTTATTCTGCCCCTCGATGCCATGCCGGACATGCTGCCGGGTATCGGTTACAGCGATGACCTGGGCGTATTGGCTGCCGCCTTTGCGGCGGTGTCGGTGTACATTACGGCTGATGTTAAAAACCAGGCTGCAGACAAGATTGCAGCCTGGTTTGGTTGATTTCGGAGAGCGGTGAATGGATCCTTTTATGCGTGCCTGTATTGATGAGGCCCTTGTCGGACTGGCAGAGGGTGGCATTCCGATTGGCTCGGTGCTGGTGCACAAGGGACAGATACTGGGCCGTGGCCACAACAAGCGGGTGCAGCAGGGAAGTGCGGTGCTGCATGGCGAGATGGATGCTCTGGAAAATGCTGGGCGTTTGCCCGCGTCGGTGTATGCCGAGTCGGTGCTCTATACCACGCTGTCACCCTGTGCGATGTGCAGTGGCGCCATTCTGCTGTACGGCATACCGAAGGTAATCGTTGGCGAGAATCACAGCTTTATGGGCGAAGAGACCTTGCTGCGTTCCCGTGGTGTTGAGGTCGAGGTACTGCAGGATGACGAATGCATCGCTATGATGCGCGATTTCATGCAGCGTTCGCCGGCACTCTGGAATGAGGATATCGGCGTATAATCGGGCCATGATCAAATTAGCCAACGATGTTGAACTCGGCGACTGGGAAGTGGAAATCAGTGCCATTCGCTCCCAGGGCGCCGGCGGACAGAACGTCAATAAAGTCTCAAGTGCCATTCATTTGCGCTTTGATATCAATGCCTCGAGTCTGCCGCCGTTCTTCAAGGAGCGGTTACTGGCGCTGTCTGATCAGCGGATCAGTAAGGACGGGGTAATCATCATCAAGGCGCAGTCCTACCGCACCCAGGAAATGAACCGTGATGATGCCATCAAGCGCTTGCAGGAGCTGATCAACGCTGCCGTCGTCGTGCAGAAGAAGCGCCGCCCGACCAAACCCACCAAGGGCTCGCAGCAGCGGCGTATGGACAGCAAAACCATTCGTGGCAAAGCCAAGTCACTGCGTGGAAAGGTTTCGATCTGAGTTTGATCTTGTTACGCATGGCTCCTGCTCAGGATGTTATCGGTTGCATCAATAGCCCACTTTCCGCGTGTTGAAACCACGGCGCCAGCAATATCTGGGGATGGCATAGTGACAACTGTTGCCATTGCTTTTGCGCATCGCGCCCCGATGTTGCACTGGGGAAAACGGGAATAAAATACCCTGCTGTGTTGCATTTGCGCTCAGCCTTGGCTGCCTCGACCAAGATGCTGGCAAGCTTGCTTCGTGTTATCTCATGGCCGTGCAAAGCCACAATGGGCTGCAGCCAGCACAGCGTCCAAAGGCCCTGAAACTCCAGGGTTTGATCTATCCTCAGAGCCTGGCTGGGTGGCTGAACGACCATGTGCGGGTCAATCCATATCCCCAGAAGCGGCAATGGCTTTGCCGGATAATGGGTGCGGCTGAAACTAAGGAAGTGATTCAGCTCAACGCAGCTGCGGGGCAAATCCTCGGCACGTCTTACCAGCATCAGCAGGCTCAAGATGTCCCCCTGGCTGAGTGCGCGCCTCCAGCCGCGCGTTGCAAGCGATCATGCACGGCGCTCCAATCTATGCTCTGCGGTGGTCGCTCGATCAGGAGTTCATTGCAGCACCAGGTGTCGATATGACGCAGCTGAGCATAGAGCTGCCGTCCATAGTCCTCGGCCTGGCTGGGCATGCAATGCCAATGTCTGAAGCGAGGATCGGGTGCGGGTCTGCGGGCCATGACAGCCACTGTTCTACCTGCGATCACTGCTGTGTGGGCAAGGTCATCCAGCCGAAATGGATCAACCAGGCTGACAGGCGTTGTCGGTGCATAGTGTGATGAGAGTGAGCCTGGTACTCGGGGGCTGGCGCTTGAGCCAGTGGTCAGCCGTTCTCCCCCAACCTCCTCGAGTGTGCCTGGCATCACGGCGCCTGGTCGCAGTATCCGTGGCCGATCTGAACTGAGGTCGAGAATGGTGGACTCAAGGCCAACTGTGCAGGGTCCCCCGTCAAGAATACAATCAAGGGCGTCACCCATCTCAGCCGAAACATGATCTGCTGTGGTTGGGCTTACCCGCCCAAAGCGGTTGGCTGACGGCGCTGCAACGCCGCCCCCAAAGGCCTGGAGTAGCGCCAGGGCGACAGGGTGATCTGGCACACGCAAACCGATCGTATCCTGGCCGCCGGTCACTGCATCCGGAACTCCGGGTGCGCGCTTCAAAATAAGTGTAAGCGGCCCGGGCCAACAGTGTCTGGCCAGTCTCCAGGCGGCGTGCGGAATATCCCGCGCCCACAATGCCATCTCTTCTGCTGAACCAAGATGCACAATCAGCGGATGGTCGGCCGGACGCCCCTTGGCAGCAAATATCCGTGCTACCGCTGTGGCGTCGGCCGCGTTGGCGCCCAGTCCGTATACGGTCTCGGTGGGAAAGGCCACCAGGCCACCATCGCAGAGGAGAGCGGCTGCGCGACTGAGGTTTTCCGCGGTAGGGGGCGAGAGCTTCATGGCATCCACCCTGGGTTGTCCGGTCTTGCCAATACGGTCTTCATTTGTCGGTTACCGCACCTTCCGCAGCACTGGAAACCAGTTTGGCGTATTTGGCCAATACCCCTCGGGTGTACAGCGGTGCTGGTTGTACCCAGCGACTGCGCCGCTCAGCCAGGACACTATCGGGAACCGCCAGGCTGATTTCCCGGGTTTCTGCATTGATAGTGATCACATCACCGTCTTCCACCAGGGCGATAGGGCCACCATCGAAGGCTTCAGGGGTAATATGACCGACGACGAAGCCGTGCGAGCCGCCCGAGAATCGGCCGTCGGTAATCAGCGCCACCTCCTTGCCCAGACCTTTGCCCATCACCGCAGAGGTGGGTGACAGCATTTCTCGCATACCTGGCCCGCCTCGCGGCCCTTCATATCGGATAACGATGACATCACCAGCCACCACCTCGCCCTGCAGGATGCCTGCCAGTGCCGCTTCCTCGCCGTGGTAGACCCGAGCCTTGCCGCTGAAGTGAAGACCTTCCTTGCCGGTTATCTTGGCCACGGCGCCGGTGGGAGAGAGGTTGCCGCGGAGAATCACCAAGTGGGAGTCTTTTTTGATCGGGTCATCAAAGGGGCGGATGATGGATTGGTCGGCGGGATAGTCGGCGACATCAGCCAGGTTCTCGGCCAGGGTCTTGCCCGTGACAGTCAGCACATCACCATGCAGCAACCCTTTATCGAGCATGCGCTTCATGAGTGGTTGAATGCCACCGATGGCAACCAGTTCTGACATCATGAACTGGCCTGAGGGGCGCAGATCAGCCAGGACCGGGGTTGTCTTGCCAAGTTCGACAAAGTCATCCAGGGTGAGTTTGACATCGACAGCGTGGGCCATGGCCAGTAAGTGGAGCACGCCATTGGTCGAACCGGCGAGCGCGATAATCACGCGAATGGCGTTTTCAAAGGCCTTGCGCGTCATGATATCGCGCGGCTTGATGTCTTGAGCCAGCAGCGCCAGGACCTGTTGACCGGCGCGGAAACAGTCGGCTGACTTGTCGGCCGAAACGGCATTCTGTGCCGATGAACCGGGCAGTGACATGCCCATGGCCTCAATTGCAGAGGCCATGGTGTTGGCGGTATACATGCCACCACAGGAGCCTGGGCCGGGAATGGCAGTGTCTTCGATCTGTTTCAGCTCAATCAGATCCAGCCCGCCTTTGGCGTGCTGTCCGACCGCCTCGAAGACCGAAATAATATCGGTATGATCATAGCCAGGCTTGATGGTCCCGCCGTAAACGAAAATGGCGGGTCTGTTCAGGCGCGCCATGGCGATCAGGCAACCCGGCATGTTCTTGTCACAGCCACCCACGGCGACCAGGCCGTCAAATCCCTCGCAACCAACCACCGTCTCGATTGAATCGGCAATAACCTCTCGCGATACCAGCGAATACTTCATGCCCTCGGTGCCATTGGCGATTCCATCGGAGATGGTGATGGTGTTGAAGATAACAGCTTTGCCTCCCGCAGCATTGGCGCCTTTTTCTGCCTCTTCAGCCAGTTTGTTGATGTGCATATTGCACGGGGTGACATTGGCCCAGGTTGAGGCAATGCCGATTTGCGGTTTGCGAAAATCATCATCGGTAAAGCCAACGGCCCGCAGCATGGCACGGGCCGGTGCCGCCTCTGGGCCATCCACGACCTGGGAGGAGTGTTGACGCATCCGGTCGGTTATCGTGGTCATATCGCATACTCGCAGTTAGATAGAGCCGCATGGCTGTTGGGCTGCTGGTGGCTCGCAGCGATTTCATCCCGAGCATTGCAAGTCGTCATGATCACGGCGGGGTTGATGCATCCGGTTTCCAACCTTGGGTGCCAGGGGTTGTGCGTCATGTCTCTCTCCTCAGGGATTGCAAAAATCACATTGAGCCGGGTCAGCAAGGCCTTGGCCGGCAGTGTTGCGCGTTTCGCGATAATCGCAAGCAATACAGGCGTGTCGTGTTGCCTGAGTTGCTTGGGTTGGTGCACAGCAGGCTGCGCAGGGCAATCCTGGCAGATGCTCAACCACCCAGAATCCCGGTGTATTGCAGTCTGGACAGTGTGAACTGAGCTTGGCAGCCAGGTTGTCGGCTGCCTGAGCAATCATGGCCATGCGTGTTGGGTTGGCGTAGGCGCGGCCATCCACTTCGACCAGCACCGTTGCACTGTGCGCCTGTATCAAAGCCCTGTTAAAGGCACTTTCAAGCTTGTCCCAGCTATCCAGTCGGTCATGTATGCGCGTATCGTTCTGATTATCCGGTCGCAGCAGCAGCTGGTGTTCTGGAAAACCGGCCTGACGCGCGTAGGCTTCGATTTCATGCCAGTTGCTGGTCAGCAAATGACCTGACTTTGCATACCCTTGGGCAACCCCGACAACTTCAATACCACGCTGGTCGTCAATAAAAACCAGCAATTCAAGGTTCCAGGGAAGCATCCCCATGATCGGGTCGGGGCCAAAGCTACCTTCGCTGCCGAGCCCCAGAGTCAAGCCTGACAGGTCCATGCCCATGCGTGCCTTTTTGCGCGCAGCCTCAAGCTGCGTGCCCGCACGCTCAACAGTGCGCGAAAAGGTGCCTAGTGTGTCGGTGTCATAACCTGATATCAGCATTACCTGACAGCCCAATATCGGATCAAGTGCCTGGCTGATGACGTGCTCCTTGCCATGCTGAGTCAACAGCGCGACTTTTTGGTCATGGTAGGTCCCCAGGCTCACAGGGGGGCCACTGCAGCGGAAACAGCGTCAAACAGTGAATAGGCCACAGGAAGTGACTGCGTCCCGCTTTCGAACCCAGAAAACAAGGGGGCAGACACTAGGGTTGTGTCCCCCTTGTACGAGAAACCGGGCGTTTTCAAGTGTTGAATAGTCAAGGTCATGCCACTGTCATTCTGGCTTGGTTAGGACGGCGATAAGTCTGCACCCGCTCTGAGGCAGGGTGATCGTGGTCGTCAGTTGTGGGGAACACGAATAGCTTCACGCTGTGAGCATGCTAGTTTTGCTTTTGCATCAAGAAAAGCAGATTATTCTTTATGTTTTATTCGTTACAGACTGATAAGAGCAGGGCGTCATGCTGAATTACAAACAGCTGCATTATTTCTGGAATGTTGCCAAAGCCGGCAGCATCACGCGAGCAGCCGAACACTTGCACTTGACCCCGCAGACCATCAGCGGTCAATTGGCCGAGCTGGAGCGCGCATTGGGGACGCAGTTGTTCCGGCGTATTGGTCGTCGGCTTGAACTCACTTCAGCTGGAAAACTGGCACTGTCGCATGCCGATGACATATTCCAGCTGGGTAATGAACTGGAGCAATCGTTACGCAGCGGGGCTGGGAGTGAAGAACAGTCATTCCGTGTTGGGGTTGCCGATGCGGTACCGAAGTCCTTGGCCTATCGCTTGCTTGCACCGGCCATGACACTGGCTGACTCGATACGGCTGCTTTGTTACGAGGACAAGCTGGAACGGTTGTTCGCCGAGCTGGCCATTCATCAACTGGATTTGGTGATCGCTGATCGACCTCTGCCCGCTGAGCTTGGCGTCAAGGCTTATAATCATGCATTAGGTAGCTCTGCGATGGCATTTTATGCTGCACCAGAACTCGCAGCACAATACCGCCTGGGCTTTCCCCAGTCACTGAATGCGGCCCCCTTCTTACTCCCCGGCGACAAGGTTGCGGTGCATGCATCGCTGGTGCGATGGTTTGATGAACATCAGATTCAGCCTCATATAATTGGCAAGTTTGATGACAGTGCATTGATGAAGGCTTTTGGCAAGGCAGGGGCCGGTATCTTTCCCGCTCCGGCCATTCTGGCAGATGAGATAAATGATCAATACGGGGTTGAAGTAATAGGCTTAACAGAGGAGAGGATGGCACGCTACTACGCGATTTCTGTTGAGCGACGATTGAGCCATCCTGCCGTGCTTGCGGTCAGTAATGCGGCACAACAATCGCTTTTTGTTGAGGTTGGCCTGACGCCTTAGCGCGATCTGTCAGGCACTACCGCATCAGTCTTCTTCCAGGTTTTCCCGCAGGCGTTCCTGGCGTTCGCGTTCTTCGTCCATGACGGCCTTGATCTCGGCGACCACCGAATCGACATCCGCCTCGCCTTCCGGATCATCAAACTCACCGGTCAGTTCGCTATCAGGGGTTAGCTCGCCCGCTTCATACAATGCCCACATCTCATCGGCATAACGGGTGCTGAGCAGGGCCGGCGCATACTGGCCGTAATACTCGCTCATATTGCGCACATCCCGTTGCAACATCATGCGCGCGTTATTGTTGGCGGCGGCATCAACCACCTGCGGCAGGTCGATGATTACCGGGCCATAGGCATCGACCAGCACGTTGAACTCGGACAGATCGCCATGTACCAGACCGACACAGAGCATCAGTTTGACGTATTCCATGACCTGCGCGTGATCTTCCAGTGCCTGCTCTTCGCTCATCGAGACATCATTCAGGCGCGGTGCTACCCCGCCCGCATCATCGGTGACCAATTCCATCAGCAGCACGCCCTCAAAACAGCCAAAGGGCTTGGGCACCCGGACCCCGGCGGCGTCGAGCTTATACAGGGCATCGACCTCGGTATTGATCCAGGCATCTTCCTGTTGGCTGCGGCCGAACTTTGAGGCTTTTTCCATGGCGCGGGCGCGCCGTGAATTCCGCACCTTGCGGCCTTCCTGATAAAGCACGGCCTGTTTGAAGCTGCGTTTGCTGGCTTCCTTATAGACTTTGGCGCATCGAATCTCGTTGCCACAACGCACCACAAAGACGGCTGCCTCCTTGCCGCTCATCAGCGGGCGGATGACTTCGTCAATCAGGCCGTCTTCGACCAGGGGTTCAAGGCGTTTTGGTATTTTCATAGCGCCCTTATACCGTACTGGCGGCGCTTTGGGTATGCCTCAGCGATACCATTCCTGCTGAGCCTGGTCGCTCAGGTGGTCACGCTGGCTGGGTCTGGGAACCCAGTTGCGCCAGGACTGACCCGCGTTGAGAAGAAACTCGAAGAGGGGCAAATGCTGGCGCAGCACGCGGCGTTTGCGGTGGTCGATGACCGGGTTGAAGTAGCCGAAGTAATCGAGCATCTGCCGTGGATTCTTGCGCACCCACAACCAGGAACCCATTTCAAGGGTGAAGGGGAGAAACAGGTTGTCTGGATACTGCTCGGCCGATTCGTCGTACAGATAGTCCCAGAGATCACCATGGGTGGTGTAGTGAATGGATTGCGGCTCAATGATATAGGGATGGTGATGCGGGTAGGCCGACAGGTAAAGTTGCTTGAGTGCAAAGACTTCGGCCAGATTGGCAATCGGCTTGTGCGAGCGGGCATAACTGAACCACAGCCGGTCCTGACGGCCAAAGCCGCTGTGGCAGTCGACGCTGAGGGAGAAGGGCGCTTTCAGCAGACGCTGGCGCACGGTATTCACCAGGGCCAGGGCTTCAGGCTCCATGGGCTCACCGCGCTTGCCGCGATACCAGGGTAAACGTCGGCTGATTCGGTGCCCGCTGACCAGCCAGGGCACCGGGCCCATGGCGTCAATCGGTGCGTTACGCATCAGGTCGACACCGTTCAGGTTGCTGCGCCGGTGGTACCAGATGCCGCCGGGGTTGACCATGGGCATGAATACCAGACGCACCCGTTCCAACTGTCTGCGTAGCTGATCATCCCAGTCCAGGCGGTGTATCAGGCTGTGCATCCAGGACAGCAGTACCTGGGTGCCAATGCGCTCGACCCCATGCACACCGGCAAAGAAACCAATCACCGGTACCAGCTCGGAGCGACTGCCTAGCTCGATAACGCGGATGGGGATCTGAATGCCCTGGACATTGACCTGCTGCACGGTCTGACAACGCAGGTGACGTGCACCCAGGTGCAAAAGCTGCTCGAGCTCGATAAGTTCGGGCAGGTGACGCTGAATCTGTTGTTGCTGGTCGAGCATACGGGCGCTTCGATGAGGGGGCAATTGTGAAGTAAAGATGACAGTTTTATGTGTCAGCAAGATGACGCCCGCGACCCTGACGCTCTAATCCAAAGGTCTCTGACGTACCCCTGAAAGAGCACTTATGCGCTATATTTAGGCCTCGGATAACAACAACATGATTTTCAGGAGCCTGGCATGAATGTCATTGTTCTGCTTTTGCTTGGATTGGGCGCCATGGCCCTGGGCTATTTTGTCTATTCCAAATTCATCGCCGAGAAGATCTTCAAGCTGGACCCGGATTTTCGCACGCCTGCCCATGAGTTTGAGGATGGCATAGACTTTGTGCCGACCAACAAGTTTGTACTCTGGGGCCATCACTTTACCTCAGTTGCCGGTGCAGCCCCGATAGTCGGTCCGGCCATTGCTGTTATCTGGGGCTGGGCGCCGGCCTTTGCCTGGGTCGTGTTGGGGACCATCTTTTTTGCCGGGGTACATGATGCCGGCGCCATCTGGGCCAGCGTACGCAACAAGGCCAGGTCGGTGGGCGCCTTGACCGGCGACGTGGTCGGCAAACGGGCCCGCAGTATCTTCATGATTGTTATTTTCCTCGTGCTGTTGATGGTCAACGCGGTCTTTGCCGTCGTGATTGCGCGCTTGATGATGAGCTTTCCGACGGCCGTGGTGCCGGTCTGGGGCGCGATCTTTGTCGCCTTGATCATCGGTCAGCTGATCTATCGGCGTATTCTCAGCCTGCCAGTAGTCTCTATTCTTGGGGTGATTGCGCTCTATGCGTTGATTTTTGTCGGCCCTTCTTTGCCTCTGCAGATGCCCGCCGAGGTAGCACCGGGTGTATCGGGCAATGCCGCCTGGATTCTGATCCTGTTCCTGTATGCGGCCATAGCTTCGGTGTTGCCGGTCTGGGTGCTGTTGCAGCCGCGTGATTACATCAATGGGCTGCAGCTGTTTATTGGTCTGATTATTCTGTACGGCGCCATTGTGCTGCTGAACCCGGTCATGGTCGCGCCCATGTTCAACCTGGATGTGCCGCCGGGCACGCCATCGCTGGTACCACTGCTGTTTGTGACCATTGCCTGTGGCGCCATTTCCGGCTTCCACGGCCTGGTGTCCTCCGGTACCACCTCCAAACAGTTGAACCGTGAAACCGATGCCCGGTTTGTCGGTTATTTCGGTGCCATGGGCGAGGGTGGTCTGGCCCTGGCAGCCATTCTGGTGGCGACAGCTGGTTTTGCCAGCCTGGCTGACTGGCAGGCGATGTACAGTGCCTTTGGGCAAGGTGGCGTAACCGCCTTTGTACAGGGCGGCGCATACATTATTCACAACGGTCTGGGTCTGCCGGAAGTCACAGCGGCTACCTTGCTGACGGTGATGGCAGCCCTGTTTGCCGGCACCACCATGGATACCGGCTTGCGTCTCCAACGCTATATCTTCCAGGAATGGGGCGAGATCTATAACCAGGAATGGATGAAAAAGCCTTTGCCCGCAACCTTGCTGGCGGTGGGCAGTTGTTTGCTACTGGCCTTTGGTGCCGGTGGTGCAGATGGTTCGGGTGGCATGCTGATCTGGCCCTTGTTCGGCACTACCAACCAATTGCTGGCCGGGCTGACCTTGCTGGTGATTACCGTGATGCTGGTGCATCTTCGCCGACCCATGTGGTTTACCCTGATTCCGCTGTGCTTCCTGCTGGTCATGACCGTGACGGCATTGGTGATTCAGTTGCGGACCTTCTATGAGCAGGGCAACTGGTTCCTGCTGGGCCTGGATATCGTGGTGCTGGTGGCGGCGGTGCTGGTGGCCCTGGAATGTGCAGCGGCGTTGAAGCGTCACCTGTCGCAGGTCAAGCTGGAGCAAGCCGGTGGCTAAGCGAACGAATAGGGCGTCTGGCTGGCTGAGTCAGGCGCGCTTTTTTCTCGAAGAAGCCTACAGTGCCCCCTACCGTGGTGCCATTGCCCGCGCCCGGCGGGATGAAGAGGACCTGTTCATGCTACTGGTGTTTGGAGAAATGATGGGGCTGCCGAATCCGGCGGCCTATTACACCCTGGAGTTGCAGCCGTTGTTGCTGGAACGCTTCCATGAGTGGCACACGCGCATGGGCATGGAGCGCTCACCGTTGGATCACTGCCGATGTTGCTGAGCGGGTGTGCCCGTGATGTTTGACCTGTTGCAACGCAAGCGGGTCTGGGTCGGTGGCAAAGGCGGGGTGGGCAAGACCACCATCGCTGCTGCATTGGCCATGCTGGCAGCGCAACGCGGGATCAAAACCTTGGTGGTGTCTACTGACCCAGCGCACAGCCTGGGCGATGTATTCGATCGCGCCTTGAGTGACATGCCGATCCAGGTGCTGCCCAATCTGCATGCCATGGAGATTGATCCCGACATTGAAGTCGACGCCCACCTGGAGCGAGTAACGCGACAGATGGCGCGCTTTGCTTCCGTTCAGATGCTCGCCGAGCTCAAACGCCAGATGCAGTTGACCCGACAGTCGCCGGGGGCGCAGGAGGCCGCATTGCTGGAACGCCTGGCGCGCTTGCTGAATGAACCGGATCCGCGCTGGGATCTGATCATCTTCGATACGGCACCCACCGGGCATACCCTGCGTCTGCTGACCCTGCCGGAAATGATGGCGGCCTGGACCGATGGACTGCTCAATCACAGTCGCCGCTCTGAACAGCTATCTCAGGTGCTTAAACATCTGACCCCCAGGGGCGGTAGAGATATCAGTTCGCCGCTGGCCGACCCGCAGGCCGACAAGCTCGGCGATCTTGATCAACGTGGCCGCGAGATGGCCGAGACCCTGCTGGCTCGACGGCAGCAATTTATCCAGGCGCGCCGGCAGTTGGAGGATCCTCGTATCAGTGGTTTCCTGTTTGTGCTGACGCCTGAGCGTCTGCCCATTCTCGAAACCGTGCGCGCGGTGGACACGCTGAAAGCGGTCGATATTCCGGTGGCGGCAGTCTTGATCAATCGCGTCATCCCGCCGCAGGCGGATGGCGACTTCATGGCGCGCAGGCGCAGTCAGGAAGCACAATGGCTGGCCCGCATTGATAAAGAGTTGGCAGCTTTGCCCAGGCCGCGCCTACCCTGGCTGGATACCGACGTGCAGGGGGTCGAGAATCTGCAGATCATTGTCGCGGCGTTGATCGAGCAGGGCTTTTAGACTTTTTTCCAGTCGGTTGCTGATCAGTCTGGTCGCAATGCCCGCAGCATCAGGTTGACGGCTGACTCGACGCGCTGCTGTTTTTCTTCGGCACTGGGCGTCTCACGGCCATTCATCCACAAGCCGGTGACCATATTGCCTTTGAACATGCCGATCAATTGATCTGCCTGCTCCAGCGGATCATCCAGGCGAATCTGTCCCAGCCTTTGCGCTTCTGCGAGCAGGTTTGCTGCATTTTGCACCGAGGCTTTCGGCCCGTCACGGTAGATGAGTTGGCCATGGGCGCTATGTCGTGCACCGTGGGCGATCACAGTGCGCATGATACGCACGCCCTGTTCACTGGTCAGAAAATCAAGTAAATGCATCCCCAGCTCTACCAGTTGCGTACGCAGGTCTTCGAGATCAGCAACCGGGGCCTTGGATTGGCCTTGCATATCACGATGCTGACGCTCCAGAACCGCTGAGAGCAAGGCTTCAGCGTTGTCGAAATGACGATAAATGGTGCCTTTGGACACCCCGGCACGGCGCGCGACACCCTCAATCGTAAAATGCATGTCGCCCTCGGCGAAACCGCACAGGACCGCATCAAGAATGCTCTCGAGCTTTTCCTGATCGACGGGTCTGCCGGGTCCGGTTTGACAATTTTGAGGGGGCTTGCTCATTGACGCTCCACTGCACAGATGATCGTGCGTGCAGTATGCCGTTTATTTTTCAATTCGTCATTTACGGGACGATATCGTTCTGTAATTATGTGACCAGCATTCATTAAAAAAAGGGTTGGGTCATGCGTGTTCTTGCTTGTCTTTTGATGGCGGCGATGCTGGTTGGCTGTGGTTCAGGCGAAGCCGAACCCCATGCTGAGTCGACCAGGGTCAAGGTGCTGGTAGCAGAAATATCGCCCGCCGCCGGTAGCGAGTGGACCCTGAGTGGTACGGTTCAGTCGCAAAATGAAGCGGCGCTCTCCTTCCGCTTGCAAGGAGAGATCAGCGAACGACTTGTTCAGGCCGGGCAGCAGGTCAAGGCGGATGATGTCCTGCTGCGTCTGGACCCCAGTGATACCCGTCAGCAGTTGGCCGCAGCACAGGCGAACCTGGCAGCCGCTCGGGTTCAGGCCGAGAACGCTGAAGCCAACCGCAGACGTCTGTCTACTCTGCGCGACCAGCAACTGGTGCCGCAGCAGGCCTATGAAGATGCCGAAGCCCAGGCCCGTGCCACCCAGCAGGCCGCCAAGGCTGCAGAAGCAGCAGTCGCCCAGGCCAGTTCAGCCGTCGGTTATCTGGAATTGCGTGCGCCGGCCAGCGGCGTGCTGCTGGAGGTCAGTGGCGAAGTAGGGCAGGTGGTCGCACCGGGCGTCAGTGTTGCCCTGCTGGCCTATGATGGTGCGCGCGATGTCGAGGTTTTTGTACCTGAACGGCGCCGTGCGCACCTGCCTGAACGTGCACAGGTGCAGGCCTTTGCCAGTGACAGGATCAGCCCGGTGCAACTGCGTGAAGTGGCTGGCTCAGCCGACCCTCTGACCCGTAGCTGGCGTGCCCGCTTTGCGATTGACGGTGAACCGGAAGAATGGCCGCTGGGTACCAGTGTTACCCTGCTTTTCAATGATGATGAGCAGTCCAGTGACACCAGCCTGCAGCGCATTCCCCTGGGCGCCCTGATCGATCAGGGTCAGGGTATGGGCGTCTGGGTTGTGGCTGATGGCCAGGTCACGCGTGAGCCGGTTGAGCTGGTGCGCATAAATACCGAGTATGTGTATATCCGCAGTGCGTTAGCCAATGGCACACCGATTATTGCGCTGGGGGCTCATATGCTGGTCGAGGGGCAAGCGGTTGAGGTGCTGCAATGAGCCTGGACCCCTTGCGTTTTAATCTCTCCGCCCATGCGGTTCGGGAGAAGTCGGTAACGCTGTTTTTTTTACTCTTTACCGCCTTGGCCGGGATTTACGCCTTTATGGCCCTGGGGCGGGCTGAAGACCCGATGTTCACAGTCCGTGCGCTGGTGGTCTCGGCCAATTGGCCGGGCGCTACGGCTGAACAGATGCAGATGCAGGTCGCTGATCCACTTGAAAAGCGCATTCAGGAAATAGCCTTCTTCGAGAAGGTGGAAACCACAGCGCGGCCGGGTCAGGTCACCCTGCAGGTTACCTTTGAGGATTACACGCCGTCAGAGCAGTTGCCACAGCTGTTCTATGAGGTACGTAAACGTATGCAGGACGAGGCGTCCCGGTTACCGCCAGGTGTCCAGGGCCCCTTTATCAATGATGACTTCTCCGATGTGTACTTTTCTATTTATGCCTTGACCGCCCATGGCCTGCCGCCACGGCAACTGGTGCGCCATGCGGAACAGTTGCGCGATCGTTTTAACCGAATACCCGGTGTGCAGAAGGTGCGCTTGATTGGTGAGCAACCCGAGCGGGTTTTCGTCGATCTGGATGCCTACCGGTTGGCTCAGTTGGGCATAAGCGTAGAACAGATAAGTGATGCGCTGGATGCCTATAACCGGTTGTTGCCAGCGGGTCTGATTGAGACCGCAGGGGCCCGGCTGTATTGGCGCCTGGATGCTGATCTGGCAGACCTTGAAGCCATTGCCAATGTACCGCTGCGGGTCGGTGAGCGCTTGATTCGGCTGGGCGATGTGGCCGATGTACAACGGGGCTATGAATCACCGCCGAGTTATCTGGTACGCGCCTTCGAAGAGGATGCCCTGTTGCTCGGCGTGGTCCTGCGCAAGGGCGAGAACGGCCTGGCCATTGGCGAACGCTTGGAGCAGGAATACAGCGCGATCATTGCTGATCTGCCGCTGGGTATCGAACTGCGTCAGATCACCAACCAGCGCGAGGCCATCAGTCGGGCCGTCGAGCTGTTCCAGATCAAGTTCATGGTAGCGGTACTGGTGGTGATGCTGGTCAGCTTTCTCAGTCTGGGATTTCGGCCCGGATTAATTGTCGGTATTGCGGTGCCGCTGACCCTGGGTATTACCTTCCTGATCATGCTGATGCGCGGCATGAACCTGGACCGCATTACCCTGGGTGCCCTGATTATTGCTCTGGGCCTGCTGGTGGATGATGCGATTATCGCCATTGAGATGATGCTGGTGAAAATGGAGGAGGGCTGGGACCGGGTGCGGGCGGCGGCGCATGCCTGGACGGTGACGGCGGCGCCGATGTTGTCCGGCACCCTGATCACGGTGATTGGCTTTGTGCCCATCGGTTTTGCCCGATCGGGAGTGGGCGAGTACACCGGTAACATCTTCTGGGTGCTGTTTTTTGCCCTGATCGCATCCTGGTTTGTGGCCGTCATTTTTACCCCCTACCTTGGCGTGCTGTTGCTCAAGGATGTGCCCAAACCCCAGGTTGATCATGCCGAGGTGTACAAGAGCCCGGTCTATAGCCGTTTTCGCAACATGATTCTGTGGTGTGTGCAGTACCGCAAGACAGTCGTGCTGATGACCATAGCCAGCTTTGCACTGTCGATACTGGCCATGGGCACGCTGGTGGAGAAACAGTTCTTTCCCTCATCGGATCGACCTGAGGTGATCATTGATATCCACATGCCGGAAGGCTCGAGCATTGCGGCCACGGATGCGTTGACGCGGCGCATCGAGGCTGATTTGCATGCCCATGCCGATGTACGTTCATTGTCCTCCTATGTCGGGGCGGGGGCGCCGCGGTTTTTCCTGTCGCTGAATCCCGAACAGCCCAATCCCGGTTTTGCCAAGGTTCTGGCGATTGCCGAGGATGACCATGGTCGTGACCGTATTCTGCAGGCCATGCAGGCGCGGGTTGAGGCCGGTGAATATCCCGAGGCCTTGGTGCGGGTCAATCAATTGGTCTTTGGTCCGCCGGTGGTCTGGCCTGTGACGTTCCGAATTCTAGGTCCGGATACCGAGCAATTGCGCGAGATTGCCGAACAGGTCCGACAGCAGATGGCAGCCCATCCGGCTGCGCGTAATACCCATCTGGATTGGGGCGAGAAAGTCCCGGTGGCCCGCCTGAAACTGGATAACGAACGGCTTCGCGCTATTGGTCTGACCCCGCGTGAACTATCCCGGCAGTTGCAGTTCCAGTGGGGCGGGGTACCTGTCACCTTGCTGCGTGAAGATATTCGCAGTGTTCAGTTGATCGCCCGGGGCTTGCCTGAAGGCATCAGTGATTTTGCCGATTTGCCCCTGCGTACCGCTGATGGCCGCAGTATCACGCTGCAACAGGCGGGACTGATCGAGATTGTCAGCGAAGAGCCTGTCCTCAAGCGCTATACCCGTGAACCCTTTATCGCCGTTCAGGCTGATGTCGAAGGCGCACAGCCGCCGGATGTGATCATGCAGTTGTGGTCCAGCATGGCGTCACTACGCGAGAATCTGCCACCGGGCTACTCCCTACAGATTGGCGGTACGGTGGAGCAGTCTGCCAAGGGTCAGGCTTCGATAAGCAAGATTCAACCCATCATGCTTGGTTTGATGATGGTTGTGATCATGTTCCAGATGCGCAGTTTCTCCGGCACCTTCATGGTTCTGGCGACCGCGCCGCTGGGTGTCATAGGTGCTACCTTGGCCTTGATCATCGGCCACCAGCCCTTTGGTTTTGTCGCACTGCTGGGCCTGACCGGCCTGGCGGGCATCCTGATGCGCAATACCCTGATCTTGACCAAGCAGATTGATGACAATCTGGACGCGGGTATGGGTAAGGCTGAGGCCTTGGTCGAGGCGACGGTGCAGCGAACGCGCCCGGTTCTGCTGACGGCCCTGGCTGCAGCGCTGGCCTTTGTGCCCCTGACCCTGGATGCCTTCTGGGGGCCGCTGGCCTACGTGCTGATTGGCGGCACGCTGGTGGGTACCTTGATCACCCTGTTGTTCCTGCCTGCGCTGTATGCGCTCTGGTTCAAGGTCAAGCCTGTTGCATAACGCTACAAGTGCTAGGGTGGTGGCAGTGATCGAGGTCTGTTTCTGACGGGAGGTTGTATATGGCTACGTCGTCTACGCTGCGCCTGGATGAGAAGCTGGTCGTGGCTGCCGCTGCCCGCGGCAGTCTGGAAAAACGCACAACACCACGGCAGATTGAATACTGGGCGGAATTGGGGCGCGCCATTGAGCGCGATCTGGATGCCCAGACGCTGCTTGCGGTGCGAGAAGGGCTGGCACGGATTCGTGTTGAGCCAGTCTATTCGAAGCCGGTGGCTCAGAGGATGTATTTGCCGCACTGGAACTGGCAAAGTCCAGTGGTTGCCTGAGTCGCGACGTCAGCGCTGCTGCCATTCGCTATCAAGCCAGCCGCAGCATGCCGGGTTTGCTTGAGCAGATCCAGGCGGATGGCAAAGTGATTACCGGGCGCTTCGAGAACGGTCGCTTTATCCCGCAGACGAACTGATTCTTGGCTACCGGCAAACAACTCAGGGTGCTTACCGGTGGCAATGGTGCGGGCAAGATCACCTTCTATCGCCTCTGTCTGCAACCGCGAGGCATGGCGTTCGTCAATGCCGCCCAGATTGCCCGCGATATTGCCCCGGATAATCCGGAACAAGCCAGCTATGAGGCTGCCAGTCATGCTGCGCTGTTGCGCCAGGCGCTGCTCGAGGAGGGCGCCAGTTTTTGCTACGAGAGGGTGCACGATCGACTTTGTTGCCGAGGCCAAGGCCCGTGGTTACAAAGTTATCCCGGTGTTTCTTCACCTTGATAACAGTATGTTGAACAAGGCGCGTGTCAGTCAGCGCGTGGCCGAGGGCGGTCATAACGTACCGGCAGACAAGATCGAAGCCCGCCTGCAGCGCACACTGGACAATGTCAAAATCGCCATGGCCCTGGCCGATGAAGTACATGTGCTGGATAACAGCCGCAGCAATCAGCCGCTGCGGCGTTTAGCGGTTTTACGTCATGGGCAGGCAGAACTGTTGCAAAATGCCCCCACGCCTGGGTGCGAGAATTGCTTTGCGGTTATCTCTGATCGGTGTGAGATATTCCATTTTTTGTTGGTCTGGCTCAACGACAGCGGCTAAGCTGAATTAACTTAACTACATGATGTCGGGTGCTGCATGCTGGATATCGCTACCCTTATGCTGGTGTTGGCTGTCACTACCATGATGTCAGTTCTGGGATTGCTGGTTGCTGCGCTTATCAACCGTGAGGTGATCGCCATCCGTTATTGGGCCGGCGGACTGAGCCTGTTTATTGTTGGTCTGTTGTTGCAGGTGACCAGCGAGCCCGCCCAACTCTGGATCAGCGCAACCATTATTACCCAAGCGTATTTTGTCCTTTGGTGGGGCACCAGGGTGTATCGGCAACCGCAAAGCCTGAAGGCTTTTATGCTTACCATGCTGGCGATTCAGCTGGTCCAAGGCGGTTTGTTTCTGTTTTTCACTGATTCATTGCGCTTCAGCATCATGACCCACAGTTTACTTGTCGTGGTGGTCTGTCTGATCACCTCGCGTGAACTGTGGCAGATGCGAGAATTGCAGCGCCCTCTGGTCTGGATGTGGTCTGGATTGTGGGCTATCCACGCGCTGGTCTACCTGCGGCGTTTTCTCCTGTACGGCTATGACCAGGCCTATATGTTTGTGACAGACTTCCAACAGGCTACAGCTGTCGAGTCCTTGAACTATCTGGAGGGCATCGCTTTTTTGTATGGATTCTCTCTGCTGTGTGTGGTCCTTACAACGCAGCAGTTGCAGAGTGCCCTGAAACGCCAAGCTACCCGTGACCCGCTGACAGATCTCTTTAATCGGCGGGCCTTTGAGGAAGCGGCAGTCAGGCTGATGCAGCTGTCAGAACGCAACGGTCAGGCTGTTAGTCTGTTAATGCTTGATCTCGATCATTTCAAGGACATTAACGATCAGCATGGGCATGCTGTCGGCGATAGGGTGCTATTGGACTTTGCTCATCACCTTGAGCGCTATAGCCGCAGACCAGATCTGCTGTGTCGTTTTGGTGGTGAGGAATTCTTATTACTCCTGCCAAATACAGAACTGCATCAGGCTATAGGGATTGCCGAACGGATACGCAAGGAATGGCAGCGTCAGCCGCTGCAGACCGGCTTACAACAGCTCAGCGTAACGGTCTCGATTGGGGTCGCTGAGACATTGTCAGAGGCGACAAACAGCCTGTACGTTTTGATTGAACGGGCCGATCAGGCACTTTATGCCGCCAAACAGCAAGGGCGGAACAAGAGCCTGGCCAGTGAGCAGCGACCGAGTTCTGAGTCTCCACTTTACAGTGTTGGTCAGTGAAACCAGGTCTCATAACCAGGTATCTAGAAAACGTCGGATACTTTGGCTGTCATTGGGTTGAACCAGTGTACCCAATACCTCGCCCTGGGCATCCAGCAAGATCAAATCCGCATCCTGAGTATTGTGCTGTTGGGCGAAAGCCTGGCCGTCAGGTTGGCCCTGATGGGCAACGCGAAAGCTAACCTGTGATTGATATTCCTCTTGCAACTCGGCCAACATGGCCATCACCTCAGCACCACCGACCACAAAGACGTCCCGCGTCAGAACCAGAACAGGCGTTCCCTGTCCGATTAGGTCAAGATTGGTTGAGATGCCACTGCGGGGTAGTTGCTGCCAGATCACCGCCGCCATGCCCAGTAAGAGAATCAAGATGAATGTGACTTTGATCCAGGTCGGGATAGCGCGCTTGTGTTGAGAGGCTGGGATGTCTTTCATAATGGCTCATTCGCTTATGTGAATATTGGATTATCCCATATCGACATGATCCCGTGCTGAACGGGAAATCCGTTGTAATCTTTCAACTCTACCTACTCACAGAGACAAGAACATGATCAAGGCCAGTGTGCTGTATCCGTCAACACCCAACGCCCGTTTTGATATGGCTTATTATCTGAACAACCACATGCCTATGGTTGTCACCGCCCTCGGCGCGGCCTGTCTCAAGGCCGAAGTAGACAAGGGGCTGGCTGGTGGTGCACCGGGCTCGGCTGCGCCTTTTGTTGCCGTGGCGCATCTGTACTTTGCCACGCTGGAGGACTTTCAACAGGCCTTTGCCCCGCATGCCGGACGCTTTGCCGAGGATATGCCCAATTACACCGAGATTGTGCCTCAGGTGCTCATCAGTCAGGTTGAGAGTGTGGCATAGTCTGTCTCATCACAGGTTATCTTGAGGCGGTTTCCAGCATGATTACAGTTCACCACCTGAACAACTCCCGATCGCAACGGATACTCTGGTTGCTCGAAGAACTGGGCCTGGATTATCAGGTCAAGCGCTACGAGCGAGATCCCCAGACCATGCTGGCACCGCCTGAACTCAAGGCGATTCATCCACTGGGCAAATCGCCGGTGATCACTGATGGCAACCTGACCGTCGCTGAGTCCGGTGCCATTGTCGAATACCTGGTTGATACCTACGGAGAAGGCCGGCTGGTGCCAGCTCCAGGCTCACCCGCGCGTTTGAAGTACCGTTATTGGCTGCACTTCTCGGAAGGCTCGGCGATGTTACCCCTGCTTATGAAGCTGGTGTTCAACCGGGTTGAAACGGCACCTATGCCGTTTTTTGCCAAGCCCTTTGCCCGGGGTATTGCGCGTCAGGTCAAAAGCAATTTTATTGAGCCTCAGATCAAGCAGCATCTGGATTATATGGAACAGGAGCTGGCTGCAACTGGCTGGTTTGCCGGTGACGAAATAACAGCCGCAGATATTCAGTTGAGCTTTCCCTTGGAAGCCGCAGCCGCCCGCGGCGGGCTGGATGACAAGTGGCCAAATCTGATGGGCTTTCTTGCGCGAATTCATGCGCGCGATGCCTACAAACGCGCCTTGGAGCGGGGTGGTGAGTACGGCATTATTGGTTAAATTTTAGCGCTGACTGTTTATTCTGGTTCTTCTTTCTTGTCCGCTTGTCCGCTTGGCCGGCTTCAGGCGCAAGCGGACACATCCCCCGCGCAGGTTGTTCACCCGCAGTCCCGTTTCTGTCGCATTCTAGTGGCCCATACCATCAGGCCAGGACAGATCAGCCTTTTGCCCCACAGTCACGCAATTGTCCGCCACCTGATGCATGGCAAATTGCCCATAGGCACTTGTTTTTGTCTCCTCTGTTGAATAGAGTACTTTACAAATATAAATACAAAGATCGAGACTGCCCATGTCCCCATCCGCTGAAGAAGCCGCTCAGGCGCTGCGCGCGATAGATGCAATCAAAGCCCGCGCTGCCGGTTTTCAGGATTACCAGGCTGAATCCAATCAGCTGATTCTCTGGGGCACGGCACACATTATCGGTTTTGTACTGACAGCACTGTTCCCCGGCTTTATCTTACTCATCTGGTTCATGGTCATTGCACTGGCGCTGGCGTTGGGTGTCTTCATGGCCGTGCATGCCGATACCGGTATCCCGGGTATTGGCTGGCGCTATTTGTCGCTGATCGGCGCGATTATTGTGTTTTACGTCGGCATGACCATTCTTATGCAGCCGATCACGGCTGAGCAGTCAGCGCTCATCAGCCCCATGTTCGTATCTACCCTCTATGTTTTGCGTGGCGTGCAGTTTCGGTCGCGCTACATTCTGATCGGCTTGCTGGTTGCGAGTCTGTGCCTGGTAGGTTATCTCCTGTTGTTGCCGTATTTCTGGTGGTGGATGGCTTTTGCCTATGGCGGCACCTTCCTGATTTTCGGCCTCTGGTTGCGGCGCCATTGAACATGCAAACCCCTGACGAAATTATCCACCAGCCGATACGGCTGAAGATCATGGCCGCGCTGAATACCTTGCCGGGTAATCAGTGGTTGGAGTTTGTTGCACTGAAAGCCATAGTCGAGGCCACTGACGGCAATCTGGGCGCCCATCTGGGTACCCTGGAAAATGCCAACTATGTGCGTATCAAAAAAGATTTTGCCGGTAAAAAGCCCCGCACCCGCGTTTGCCTGAGTGCCCGTGGTCGCGAAGCTTTTGCCAGTTATGTTGCGGCCCTGCACTCGATTCTTGCGCTCAGTTCGCTGGAATCGAACGAAGAAAAAACCACTACCCACACCTAAACCAACAACAATTGATGCTCGGGGTTTATATGGATATCACAACAGTTCGCATTACCACCGCCCGCTGGCAGACCCGTCTGCGCCTGCTGGCTCTGTTGGCCCTGATGGGGTTGACCGGCATGACCACCAGTATGGTCATGGCCGAAGTGGAGTCTGACCCGGCCACGCCGGCTATCAGCGCTGAACAACCCACGGAGAACTCGACCCCGGTTGAGGACGCATCATTGCCAGCGCCTGAGACCAGCGCTGCGACTGATACAGCGGATTCGGCACAAACGCCGGATGAATCGGCTGCTGCCGAGACCGCGACCTTTGTTGAGCCGGAACGCTTTGGTGTGCGGGAAATGTTTGAGCAGGCTGACATGGTGGTCAAGGCGGTGATGATCTTCCTGGTGTTCTGCTCCTTGCTGACCTGGGCTGTATTACTGGACAAGCTCATTGTTTTTGCCCGTGCCCGCCGCGCCAACAGCCGCTTTTTGCAGGCTTTCCGTCAGGGTGACGGTCCCACTATTCAAGATCTGGCAGATAACAGTGCCATGGGCCGGATGTGGAAAGTGGCTCAGGCCGAGGTTGGCCATTTCGGGCGCCGTGAGGCCAATGCCGATCAAATCAACCGCCTGCTGCAGCGCATGTCGCTGACCTCGAGCATTGTTCAGGAACGTGACCTGGCCCGTCTCGGCAGCATGATGGGTGTATTGGCAACCATAGGTGCAACTGCACCCTTTATTGGTCTGTTCGGCACGGTGTGGGGGATTCTTAACAGCTTTGCCAGCATCGCCACGATGAAGTCCGCGAGTCTGGCCATTGTTGCGCCGGGGATTGCCGAGGCGCTGCTGGCTACCGCTCTGGGTCTGTTTGCAGCCATTCCCGCTGTGATGATCTTCAACAAGTTTGCCCGTGACATCAATGGCTTCGTTGGCGCGCTGGACAATTTTTCAGCGGAAATGATTGCCGATGTATCGCGCAAGCTGGATGAGGCCAAATAACCATGGGCATTCAATTCAACTCCGGACCCATGGTCAAACGGCATAACTACCAGCAAAACGCCGAGATGAATATCACGCCTTTTGTTGATGTGATGCTGGTATTGCTGATCATCTTCATGGTTGCTGCGCCACTGGCGACGGTAGATGTCCCGGTCGACCTGCCGAGTAACGCGGCGTCTCCAGCACCACCACCACTGGATCCTATCTATGTCAGCGTGCAGGCCGACGGTCAGTTATTTGTGGGTGAGCAGGCGGTCGCATTGGCTGATTTGCAAGGTCTGGTCAGGGGCGTGACGGCAGGGCGCGCAGATACCCGGTTGTTTTTACGTGGTGATCAGGCGGTGGATTACGGCACGCTAATGCGGGTCATGAATACCCTGCAGAAGGCCGGTTACACTCGGATCAGCCTTGTTGCCTCGGAAGAGCTGGAGCCCTGATGACGCATCCGACGACAGAGAACAACTGGCCGGTACGGCTGGGCGTCATTCTGCTTTCGGTGCTGTTCCACGCAGCCTTGCTGGCCTGGTTGCTGAGTGGACGATTTTCCCAGCCGATGGTAGAAGAGCCGACGGTCGTTGCCATTGAAATGGTGGAGCTGCCGCCCGAGCCAGAGCCGGAGCCCGAACCCGAACCCGAGCCCGAGCCTGAACCCGAACCTGAGGTAGAGCCCGAACCCCAGCCGGTTCAGCCCCGCCCGCAACCAGCGCCGCGTGTTGCTTCGCCGCCACCCAGACCGACTGGGGGGCCACCGGTGCATGCTTTTGGCGCCAATAACGACTGGCAGGCACCACCTGCGCCGCCAGCTGATGCGCCAACCCGTGCGCGAATGGCGCCCTCGGGCTATTCGGATACGGTCAAGAATCGGGTGATCGCCCAGGTTCGCCGCCCCGAAGGCTCAGTTTATGCGCCGCCTCCGGGCTACAGGGGAGACCCCAATGACTTCAAGCGTCAATGCTATATCCCGTATGAAATAACCGTTGATGCGCAGGGCAGGATGCTGTCCTACAGCATTGACCGTTGCGGTGACGAGTTGTTGGATGCTGAAGCTGAACGAGCCATTCAGCAGGCGGGTCCGTTTCCGCCACCACCTAATCAAGGCGCGAGCCAGTATGTGATTTATGGCACGACCATTTTCATAAAATAATTATCAGGAATGCCGCCCATGTCCTTGCAATCAGGCTCCAAGATTACCCTGCTGGCCTCGTTGGTCGCGCTGCTCAGTGCCTGTGCCGCGCCGGTTCCAGGTCCTCAGGAGTTCCATGACTTTACCCCCAGACTGCAAGAGGTTCGGGCGCAGACCCGTGCCAGTTTTGAGTGTGGTGGTGCGTTGCCGGCGGTGCATCGTCAGGTCTGTGCCAGCGATGACCTGTCCCGCCTGGATCGTGAGTTGGTCGAGTTGCAACGCCAACGCTTGCGCACCCTGGATCTGGCAGGCAGTTTGCTGCTTGAGGCCAATCACCGGCAGTGGCTGCTCAGTCGAGCCGCCCAATGTGGGCTGACGGATGAGTCTGGCACCCAGACGGTGCCAGATGCCAATTCGACTGCCTGTTTGCACAGCCTGTACCGACAGCGCATCCGCGACCTGAGCGGCTGGCCACAGGGGCAACCAACAGGTCAAACCGAACAGCATGCCTATTCAGCCTATGTCGAGTACCGTCTGGTTGACAGTCGTGACCCGACCTTTTGTGCTGCCATGGGTAATGATTTGAGCCGCGACCTGGTTGTTAACGGCCAGCCTGTTCCGGCCCGTTTGCCGGGTGTTACGCCGCTTGCCGGAATTAATGGCCCGAGCAGCAGCGCGCAGGTCGATGGCAACGAGGTGCGTGTCGAGATTCATGACGCCGGCCCCTTTGGTGGTTACCAGATTCGCGCACGCGGATTGCGTGTCAATGGCCAGGTGATCATGGATGACCGGACCTTGCCAGTCTGGGTTGCGCAATTGCCCAACTACGGTGGGCGCGCCCATGCGTCCTCATCGCAGACCGGCGACTATGCTTCCATCGATGTCTTCAGCAAGGATGGTCGCACGCTGTTGATGGTCAACGAAACCTGGGGCTTCTACTCACCCGCAGCACGCGGTGAATCGGCCTTCAGTGGCATCTATGCGCTGCGCGGACAGAGCCTTGAACCCTTGTGTCTGTTTCAAACCTACCTGACGCCGCCACGTACCAACACGCTTGCTGGCATGCCGTCTTATGCGGCGCTCGAGGGCGAGTTGGATGCGATAGCGGGAGACCCATTACCCGGTTTTGCCCAGCATGAGCGGCGCGATAACTTCCAGACCTGGAAAGAGCGTCAATGGACCTTGCTTAACCTGCCGTTGCTGGGCGCTGACGCGTTAAGCCGTTATGGTCGCGAGGCCGCACTGCGCAAGCGCAACGATGAGGCAATGGATGCGTTCTTCAACTGGTCCGAGCGCAATCATGCAAACAAGACACGATATCGCCGTGTCATGCCCATGTTGCAGCCTGCGCACAATGAACTGGTGCAAATGTATCTGGCTCAAGGCTTGAACAATAATCAGGCGCGAGCGGCAGCGGACATACTGTTCCATGAGACCTTTGCCCGCACCATGGAAAATCTGGCATCTCCGGATAGCGTGCCAGACCTTCCCCTGGCGGCTAACGCCAGTTACCGGCCGCGCTTTTCCGTAGCGCCGGCGGCCGGCGAACTTGAGCGCGGACGCAATTTTGCGACGCTTTACAGTGTGTTGCTGAATAATGCACCCAACCATGTGATCCGTGATTTCATCAATTATGAAACCCGCACCTTTGGTCCAGCCAGAGGGCAGGGGCCCGACAATAGCCCGGCGCTGATGGCGGCGATCATGTCGCCAGCCAATGTTGCCCTGTTACTGCAGGAGGGTTTTGACCCGAATGCCAGCAACGACTGGGGTAAAACGCCGTTGATGGCTGCCGTACAGTTGAACCAGGCAGAGAGCGCTCGGGTACTGCTGGCAGGCAGAGCGGATGTGCACGCCGAAACACGCCGTGCGCCGCTGATGGGCGTGGGTGGGCCAGATCGCAAGGAGGCCGCACTGGGGCGACAGACCGCTCTGCTGCTGGCAGCGGCCAATGCCGATGCGCAAGTCATCAATCTGTTGTTGTCTGCCGGTGCCGCGACCCAGGCCTGGGACGGCTATCATCAGCAGGTATGCAGTGCATTGGATGGCAATGGCCAACTGTCAGCGGCTGAATTGACCTCGCTGACAGGTCCGTTGTGCGCCTCGGTGTATACGCCGCCGCCCGTTACACGCCAGCCGGTTGTGAATATTCGCGCTGGTGATGTGCTGACCATTCGCGACGACGGTGTCGACTACAAAATTACCCTCAGAGAGCTTGAGCCGACCCAGTTCTACGGTCGGTCAATGACCATGAGTCCGTCAGACATGCAGGCACGTATGGGCCGGGTTGCCACCAATATCGGCACCGCGGCGGTTCGCCGCGCCAAGTTGCGGATTACCGGCCCGTTGACGCTGGTGTTTGATGATCTGCAAAAGGTGACGCCTGACAGCTTACCCATGATTGTCAGCTTCCCGGTCAGTGGTGATATCAGTCAGGCGAGTGGCAGCAATCAGGTGTTCAGCAAGCCTGCCCAGACGGTGCTGCAAGTCGAACATGATCCGTTAAAGGGGGATGCCGAGTCCTCCTGGCGTGCCTTGTACAGCGCGGCCTTGACGCAAGGCTTTACGCCCTCTGCCCAGGGCTACGTCGTGGTACACACGCGCGGTACGCGGCGCATGGAATATCAATTGGTTGTGACGGAGTAATCAGAAGGCTTTTGGCTGCAGGTGTTATGCTCGACGCCGCAGCCCGTGGGCCATAACGAGAATAATCATGCTTCTGATGCGCTTAGTGCCAACCAGGCTTGTTGCCCTGATGACTATCCTGCTTGCCGGGTGCGCAACACCGTTACCGGAGCATGACCATCCTGCTAGTTCGGCCTTGCCGCCGACTGAGGAAGGGCTGCTCAATTATTATGTCAAGAAACAGCCGGCCAACGCGGCTGATCAGTCCGGTTTCATGCTGCTTGAAACCGGCGCTGATGCCCTGGCAGCTCGTTTGCTGCTGATTGATCTGGCTCAGAGCAGTATTGATTTGCAGTACTACATCTATGCTCCTGATACCACTGGCCTGCTGATCGGCGAACGTCTGCTTGCAGCCGCGCAGCGCGGTGTGCGCGTCAGGGTGCTGCTGGACGATATCGGCAGCGGTATGTCCGATCGTGTTTTGGCTACCCTGGATCGACATCCGAACATAGAAGTACGTCTGTTCAACCCTGTCAGCTTGCGCCATGACCTGTTCAAGTTTCCGAGCAAGGTGCTGGAGTTTGGACGCATCAATAACCGCATGCACAACAAACTCCTGCTGATTGATAACCTCGCGTTGATCACCGGTGGGCGCAATATTGGTGATGAGTATTTTACGCTCAGTGAACGTGATTTCCAGGATATAGACATTCTTGGTGTTGGCCCCGTCAGTGCGGCGGCCTCATCCAGCTTTGATGCCTTTTGGAACAGCGTCAACGCCATACCGGTCAAGGTCATTCACGCCGATGCCGAGGTTTATCGGTTGCCGGGTATGCAGGAGTTGCTGGTAACCCGCCGCGAACAATTGATGCAGCAGCCGTATCTGAAAGCGGTTGCAGACTCGCGATTCAGCAACCTGTTGGTAAGAGGGCAGTTACCCCTGGTCTGGGGTCGAGCGGACTGGATGGCTGATCCGCCGGCCAAGGCTGAGGCCAGTGCGGATGAGAGCGAAGTCCCCTATCTAGGGTTGCGCCTGGTGCAGCACGCCCAGGAAGTTGAAGCAGAATTGCTGATCATTTCAGCCTACTTTATTCCTGGTGATGAGGGTGTGCAGTTGCTGCTTGATCTACGTCAACGCGGTGCTGACGTCTCGATCCTGACCAACTCACTGGCAACCACCGATGTGTTAGCAGTACACAGCCATTATGCGCGATACCGTCAACCGTTGCTTGAAGCCGGCGTCAGGCTCTGGGAGTTGCAGCCAATGGCCGTCAGGCAGGAGGAAGCCAGTCCCTTTTTAGGCGACTCTTTGGCCAGTCTGCACGCCAAGAGTTTTGTGTTTGACCGTGACAGGGTCTTTGTTGGCTCGATCAATCTGGATCCGCGCTCAATCAGCTTGAATACCGAAGCCGGCGTTATGGTTTACCAGCCTGAGCTGGCCAGCAAACTCTCGGACTTATTCCAGCGATGGACGGCCCAGGATTATGCCTATTCATTGCGTTTGAACAGGGATAATCAGATTCGCTGGTTGGGGAATGACGAACGGCTCAAGCGTGAGCCGGAGGCCAGCCCAACCCGGCGTTTCATCACGTGGCTGTTGGGCTGGTTACCGATTGAGGAGCAACTTTGACTCACCGGTTCAACAGGGCTCTGGAAGTATCAAGATAGATATCGCCCTGTTGCTTTACAGCAACGGCATCATAGCGCTCAGAGGCCTTGTGAACGTCTTCCAGACGTGCGGCCAGGACGGCACCCTCATCGCGGATTTTTTCCAGCGCATTCTCAAGTGTGTAGGTCAGCTCATGAACCTCGGTCAGGGCCGTATTGTCCAGTTCGCCCTGCAGCAGGGTGGCAAGTCGCTTGTTGTACTCCTCAAGGTTAGCAAGCGCCTGCTCAAGGGTGTCTGCGGATGCGCCTCGATAGTGATCGACATCAGTGGCCATGGCCATGGATGCGCTCATGAGTGCGGCAGTCAGGGTTACGGGTAGCATAAGAATACGCATGGATGTCTCCGCATTAAATGATAATTAGTCGCATTTGAAATCTAGCACTGCGGCTAAATAAGAACAAGTCTCATTTAATAGAATGATAAAGATCAGCCATAGATGTCACAGCAGCGGGCTCATGAAAAACATCATGCGCTCGATCATGCGGGAAAGCCTGGAGCGTTGTTGCCAACGTTCCAGCACAAGGGGTTCGCACTGCGCTGCATAGCGCTCAAGGAGTGCGCTGATACGCAAACAGCCGGACTTATCGAACAGCGCAACGGTCAGCTCGAAATTCAATTGCAGACTGCGAATATCCAGATTGACGCTACCAACCAGGGCCAGCTCTTCATCCATCAGCATGGCTTTGACATGCAGCAGGCCGCCATCAAATTGCAAAATCTGTACTCCCGCTTCCAGCAAAAGCTGGTAGTAGGAGCGACTGGCCCAGCGCACCATCAGGGAGTCATTGCGCCGTGGCAGCAGTATGCGCACGCAAACCCCGCGCTTGGCGGCTTGGCAGAGCGCATCAAAGATGGCTTCGGATGGAACGAAGTAGGGTGTACTGATGGTAATGCTGTGATTGGCGCGGTAGATGCTGGATAACACGGCCTGGCCAATCAGATCCTCCCCAACGCCTGGTCCTGAGGGTATGACAGACAACCACTTGTCACAGGCCTCAGGCGCTGAATACAGCTCAGGCAAGTGGCGCTGACCGGTCTCTACCTCCCAATCCCAGGAAAACACCTTGGCCAGCCCTGCCGCGGCTTGGCCATCCAGGCGCAACATGACATCGACCCACTGGCCACTGCGCGAGCCTTTCTTGAAATACACCGGATCGGCCATGTTCATCGATCCGGTGTAAGCAATCTGGTCGTCGACGATAAGCAGTTTGCGGTGCAAACGCAGATCGATGCGGTGGATCAGGGCGCGCATCAGCCGAACGGGCAGGGCTGGGACAACCTCAATGCCAGCGGAAACCATGCGCTTGCGCCATGCCGAACGAAAAAAACGCCGGCTTCCAGCGTGGTCGATCAACAGCGATACCCGCACGCCACGCTGGCTGGCAGCAATCAGCTCTTCTGACACCTGATTGATGCGTCCACGGGGATGCCAGATATAACTCTCTATCCGGATGCTCTGCTGCGCCTTGCGAATATCATCAAGCATGCGATCAAAAATCTGCGACGGGCTGTCCAGAATCTCCATTTGAGAATAGCCCAGCGCGCCTATTCCGACGCGAGTCGCCAAGAGTTGATGGACGGCATAGGCAATCTGACCGCCTGGATGGGGGATGTGCTTGTTGCCAAACCGCAGGTTGAGATTGTCCAGATAAGGTTCAACCATGGCCTGGGCTCGCGTTGCGCGTGTACGGCCAAGATTCAGTTCGCCAATCAGCAAATACAGGATCACGCCCAGCAGTGGCAGAATGTAAATCACCAGCAGCCAGGCCAGAGTGACACTGACCGGCCGCCTTTGGGTGACGACCCGCAGGGTGACTGCAGCGGTAAGCAGCCAGTAAAGAATTGCCAGTATCAAACCAATTATGTTTTGCAGGTTATCCATTGGTGTTACTTGAATCACGCTGGTGACACAGTCTGATGGTCAATTTAACAGGCTTTGGGTAGGCTTGCATGCAATGTCCAATGAGAGAACAACCATGTTGCCATTTACCTTGATCGGGCGTGTGCGCTATGTGCTGGAGCGGCAGTTGGTCAAGGGGGCTCATTACCAGCTACTTGTGGTCGCGGTGTTCATCGGTTTGATTTCGTTAGTCGGTGGTTGGCTGGTATGGCCGGCGGCATCCCATGAAATGACCTTGGCCGAATCCATTTGGTGGGCGTTCCTGCGCCTTACCGACCCCGGGTATCTCGGCGATGATGAAGGCAGTTGGCGACGGATCGTCTCAACGGCGCTGACCATCATGGGCTATGTCGTCTTCATGGGCACGCTGGTGGCCATCATGACCCGATGGCTGATCAGTAGCATGACCACGCTCGAGCAGGGGTTGACCCCGGTGACGATTCGCAATCATGTAGTCATTCTCGGCTGGACCAACCGCACCCTGCCGTTGGTCCGCGAAATACTCGACGAGCATGGCGGCATACAACGCCTGCTCAAGGCGCGAGAGGCCAAGCGGCTGCGGCTGGTCATACTCTCGGATGAAGTGAATACCGCGCGCATGCATGAATTGCGCGATATGCCCGGAATTGGGCGGGCCAGGGGTAATATCATTTTACGCTCCGGTACGTCGCTGCACCCCGAAGCGCTGCATCGCGTGGCTTGCATGCAAGCTGCGGTAGTACTGATACCGGGGGGATCGCAAGCCGGAAATCCATTGGTCACAGGCGATATGGAAACCATCAAGGCACTACTTACCTTGCAGGCCCAAGGCCAGTCTAGCGGTCATCCTTTGCCCTATGTGGTAGCTGAAATCGAGGATAGCCGTAAAGACAGCATTCTCAGGCGAGCCTACCCCGGCCCATTGGAGATTCTCGCCAGTGATGCCATTGTCAGCCGCCTGTTGACGCAGTCGATCATTCATCCAGGGCTGCCTGAACTCTTTGGTGAGGTGATGTCGGTTGAACCGGGCAATGAATTCTATGTGCGCTCGACAGATGGCTTGCAGGGCCTGAGCCTGGGTGAAATAGCCAGTCGCTGCCCCAAGGCGGTTGTCTGCGGGATATTGCGACCCTGTGAGACGGGCTGGACGGTAATGCTCAATGCTTCACTGGCTGCCGAACTGGAAGCCGGTGACAAGCTGGTGATCTTGGCCCGGGGCTATGAGGATGCCGACCCGAATGGTGAGGTTACTGCCGCCAACCGCATGCGCGTGCTGAATCCAGGTAAACGGCCACCGGTGAATGGCAAGCATGAACAGAACGTATTGATTCTGGGTTGGAACCGGCGCATTCCCGCTTTGATTGATGAGCTGGCCAGCTATGCCGACTACCATTTCAGGCTCAAGCTCTTGTCCACCCAGGACCAGTATGTCCAGGCCGAGGCGTTATCCGGGTATAGCGAGCGGACCCATGAGATGGTCTGCGAGCATGTTCAGGCGGACTTCATGCTCGACGGCGTGCTGCCCAGCGTGCTTCAGGAACGTCAGTGGGACAGTATTGTGCTGGTATCCAGCGACATGCTCGACAGTGGCGAGGAAGCTGATGCACGCGCCATGGTCGGCTATATGGTTATCGATGAAGCGCTCAAGGGTGCTGAGCGGCGTCCACAGTTACTGCTCGAGCTGAGTGACCCGGCCAACGCCGCACTGGTGGTACGTAATCGTGGCGAGAGCATTATCAGTCCGATGATTCTAAGCCACCTGATGGCCCAGATTGCCCAGCGTCGCGAACTGAGCCTGGTCTTCGAGGAGCTGTTTACCGTTGGCGGCGCAGAAATCATTTATCGCAGCCAGAACGATTACCCCATGCACAGCATTACGACCTTTGCCGATTTGCAGGAGGTCGCCGCACTCCATGGTGAGACGGCCCTGGGCGTTTACCGGCAGAGTGCGGACGACCGAGGGCATCGTCTGCAATTGAATCCCGAGCGCGCGCTTCCGCTGAAGTTGCTGGACGGTGACCGGCTGATTTTGATTACCAGCCTGTAAGCCTGGTTACAGGCAGTTATCCGGCTTGGGGAGTCCGGCGATCTTGCTCGCCAGCTTGGCCGGGCTGCCTGGAAACAGGCTAAGCAGGTATAGGCTGTTGCCTTTCTCCGACCCCAGTTCCTGAGCGATGAACTTGACCAGCGGGCGCATGGCCGGGGATAACTGATAGGTTTGATAAAACCGCCTGAGGGTCTCGATTACTTCGTGATGGGCGGCGGTGTAGGCCACGCCTTCACGCCGTGCCAGCGCCTCAGCCAAGGGTATGGACCAGTCCTGCAGCTCGACCAGAAAACCTTCCTTGTCCAGGGCGATCTGGCGACCATTGACTTCAATAAACTCACTCACCAGCTGATTACCTTTTGGCTGAGGCTGCAGAGCTCGACCATCTGCTCATAACCGATCGGCTGAATACCCCGTGGCAAGTCATCCAGTGCCATGCCACGTGCCAACAGGTCCGCTTGCAGAACGTAAAGACTGACACTGGAAGGCAGAATCTTCAGATTGTTCAGCGTCTGGGATCGGGGCAGCAGCGCGTATACCGCGTCTTCAATCAGCAGCAGGTTCTGATTGCCACTGAGCACCCGCAGACAACTGGCAAAGCGAGGGTCGGACGCGGGTGAATGCCGGAGAATATGCAGCATGGGGTTACCTGAACTGATAAGCGAACATCAAAGTGAGACCACCTGATCATAATGTTCCAGCAAAGTGGCAATGCCAGCACTGTCGATTGGCTGCACCGGCAATTGGCACTGGTTAGCCTGAATGCCACGGTCCGACAGTGAGTGCTGACAGACCAGCAGGTCTTCCACACCAAAGAGCGCCAGCGCCTGCAGGTTGGCCGACAGTGACTTCTGCTCGATCAAAGCCGCATCCTGACCTTTCAGCAGCTGCAACACACCATCACCCATAAACAGCATGCCGGTTGGCACGCCAAAGGCGGCGGCGGCCAGCACCAGATCCAGCGCTTCACGCGCGCCCAGGCGGGCAGGGGGTTGACGGCTTATGACCAACAGACTCTTCATGTTCAGGTCCCGAAGGTAACAGCGCGGTCAGCGCTTTGCAGACTGTCAACCCATTGGCCCAGGCCGGACAGATCCCAGGGTTCGCCGGTATTGGCTGCGGCTCTTTCCCAGCGCGCTGCCTCTGTCGGGTTGAGAACGCCGCGACGCAGGGCGGCGGCAATACAGACCACCGCATCCAGATTGTTGGCGCTGATAAATTCACGCCACTCACGATTGATATCCGCTTCATCCTGGGGTTGCACGCCAAGAGTGGAAGCGATGTGCACGGCATCACGGTAAAAGAACAGCCGGCTGATACTGTGTCCCGCAGCAATAACGGCGCGAGCGAAGTTCAACGCGCTTCGTGCTGCGGGGTCTTGCGGGCCGGCCAGCAGCGTAATGGCAAAATTCATCAGAGCAATCCCGGAAACAAAAAGGCCCGCAACAAGGCGGGCCCAGAGTATAACAAGCAGACCAATCAGTCGTCGCCACCAAAGGCGCCCAGCAGGTGCAGCAGGCTGAGGAACAGGTTGTAGATCGACACAAACAGCGTGATGGTCGCCATGATGTAGTTATCTTCACCACCATGGATGATCGAGCTGGTCTGATACAGGATTACTGCGGAAGAGAACAGCACGAAACCGGCAGAGATGGCCAGTGACAGACCGCTGATGTTCAGGAACAGGCTGGCAACAATGGCACACAGCAGGACCACGAAACCGGCCATTATGAAGCCGGACAGGAAGCTGAAGTCCTTGCGGGTGGTGATGGCATAGGCAGACAGACCGAAGAACACCATAGCCGTCATACCCAGCGCCATGGCAACCAGGGAGCCACCATTAGGCATGGACAGGTAGTAGGTCAAAATCGGGCCCGTGGTGTAGCCGAGGAAACCGGTGAACACAAAGGTGAGTACCAGACCCCAGACTGAATCACGGAACTTGGATGTGAGAAACAGCAGGCCATAGAAGCCGACCAGCATGACAATAAGGCCGGGGCGAGGAAGATTCATTGCCATGGAGACCATTGCAACGATGGAGCTAAACGCCAGGGTCATGGCCAGAAGCGCATAAGTATTGCGAAACAACTTGCTGACTTCGGCTTCACTGACGCCCGTTTGCTGCAGGGTTACGTCGCGATCTTGCATATTCATATGTACGACTCCAGTAGTGACAAGGTTTGATCCTTAAACTAAGCAGGATCATACCGCTTCGATAAGTCAAATCAAGGCTTTAGATAAAGATTTTAGTTTCAAAAGTCTACCTTTGGCATTGACTGCGTCACAGTTTCGGGTAGTATTGCCCGCCGTGGAGGGATGGCAGAGTGGTTGAATGCACCGGTCTTGAAAACCGGCGTAGGTTAATAGCCTACCCAGGGTTCGAATCCCTGTCCCTCCGCCACTAATTCCGCTAAGGCCCTGATTATTCAGGGCCTTTTTGTTTGTGCGGAGCAAGGTAGACACTTTGGTAGACACTTTGCTTGGTTGCTTGCCTTGATCCCGCTTTGGCACCCGGGCTGTCATTCGGACTATGCTCTTCTTACCGAAGCGGCCATCTCCCACCAGCCATCTAATCCAGCTTGAGCGTTCGGCGGCTTTCCCCATAACAAAGGTCTTTTCATCATGCCTGGCGAAACATGGACGTTGCGCGTCTCCGTAAAGCTACTTGAAGAAAACTCAATATCTGGCTTGGAGTCTGAACCCAGTTTTCAATTCGGCACAGTCGAGGTCAAAGCAAAGCTGAGCGCTGGTCATCTTGTCCTTGAAGCCCGCAACTTTGAATCTGAAGCGGCGGCCTTAGACTATGTTCCGCTCTTGAAAGGAGGCCTATGGAGCATCGCCATAGACAGACATATCTCCTTCGTCCCGTTCTTCGAGCAGCGCACTATCACTCGAAGTGACGATCCTGAAGATTTTGGAAGAAAACTGAGCAGGCAATGGGACTTCCCCCATACAGCGCCGGTACATGGTCTAACTGAAGAAGCCGGGGTCGCTGTATTCAGGACTAATGAGAATATTCGGTTTATTTCGATGAGCGCTTCCGGCTACTCCTTTACAAGATGGCCTATCGTGAAGGGTGCTCTTACCGAGGGTATGCAATGGGGCGGCGCATTTTCTGAGCCTACCTGCCCACGTCTTACCGTTGCGCTGGACCTATACCTCGCCCACTTATCCGAGGTCTCCATCAGAGCTCGTTTCTTGACGCTGATGATGGTGTTAGAGGTTCTGGCGCCAGTGACAGAAAAACATCCAGAGGCTGTCTCGCTGCTGCAGGGCTTTGCGGCAACAGTGCAAATTAAACTCGATGAAGCGGGTGATAGGGAGACTCATGATGCCATGCAAGCCCTGCTCAGGGAGATTGAGTTCCGCAAGGAAACGTCCATTCGGCGACGAGTGCGTCAGCTAATTTTAGACCAAGTGCCGCTTCCCGAGCCTGAACTCAGCGCGCTTGCACGCAAAGTGGTGGGTGCCTATGACCTTCGTGGCTCACTAGTCCATACGGGCGAAGTAAAGGACTTGGCATTGAGCGATGCGTATTTTGTAGCGCTCGAGGCGACTAAATTGGTTTTGAGAGAGCGCTTGCGACTTGATTCTCAAAAGAACGGTCGGAGTGGGCATGTCAAAGAAGAGGGTTAGGAATACAAACTTTCGTCTGGTTACTCCCGTTGCCCTTGAAAGGCTGCGATCATTGGATTGCACTCCGGCGTTAGAAATATCGCTGCCTCGCAAATTATTTATTTTCCGCACCAGCAATATCTCGAACAGCCTTGGGAGAGTCGATCGGTATTAGTTCCGCCGACCCGCACGCAGGACAGGCGCGGTACTTGTTGCTAAGGCGCCAGACACTGTAAATAAGCCCAGGCAGCAGAAAGGTAAGCCACAGCACCAGCTCCACAAGCGTCGAACCTTTGGCCTTTTGTTTGCCGTCGCTTCGGGTGCCACAGACTACACAATACAGTGAACCTTTGGCCCGCTCTGCCTTGCTGGCTTTTACTGCCTGACTGGCGTTGTGCAAGCGCGTGGCTATCTGGCTTTTCGCCTTGGGGGTAGGCGTTGCCGCTTGAGCATTGAGACGGGCAATTACCTTGTCATAGTAAGCGCCGCAGACGGGGCACTGCCGATCAGGGCCGAAAGCCTCGGCTGTGTCTTCATGATTGCATTTTGGGCATTCCATTGTGGCGCTCTCCTTTGTGGGTCCATTAAGAGACTAGACCATTTAGGCTTGAAGACGCCGCCTTGCTGTGTTGGCAAAACCTCTATTTTGTGGACTCAGAAAAGCGGCTCCCCCCGACGTTCGGGCTTCCAGTCCTTTGAAGTTTTGACCCACCCCTCCGGTCCCGAATGTCAAATCACTCGGATTCGAGGTATTCAGATTCATTTATAAGGTGCCGTGGCCATCTTCGGCTTTGTCACAGATTCATAACGACACAACAACCAGCTTCCGGCGCTTGCTGATATGTAGCGAAGCACCGGGCCGCGAATTACCCGCGATGGACCCACCCCTGGGAGGGACCCAAAGCCCACCCCGGCAGGCATATGCCGGTTAATGCTTATAGGCTTCAGATTGCTATGCAGGCTCGTACCGTTCCAGCACCTTGCCGATCTGCTTGGTGATGTTGTTGAGCGTGCTGGCTCGCTGCGGGTCTGCCTCCTGATCGCGATGCCGGCATAGGTCTGAGAATATCCCCAGCAGCAGGGCTTGCCCGTAAGCGTCTATCTGCCTGCCTTCATCGTCTCGAATGATGCCCGTGTCTGTGGTGCCGATGTTGATGTTGATAACTTCTCCCATGATGGACCCCTTGGGTAACGGTTAAGTAACGGTGATGTAACGCTGCAATCTGTCCTACTTTTGTCCGGATTGTGTCCGCATCAGATGCGGACATTTTGCAAGATTGAGTATCTTTCGTTGTTCCTTCACCCTCCACGTTAAGAAACGCAGGAAACGGCTACAAAGCCCGCCATGTATGGCTTTGCCGAATCGCGCAGAAATGCAGGAAGGGCTGCTTTTGCTCCGGTTTTCGCACGTCAGGGGCCGATTCAGCTTTCATGGTGTCAGATCCATTGGCGTGACAGTGTATTGCTGGCGCAAATCCGCACCAGTCACGCAGTAACGGCTTGTGGGTGCGTGACAGGTTCGGCAGCCCATCAGATGGTTGATGTATTGTTCTCGCGCCTTGCGCCATTCAGGCGAAGCGGTGGCGGCTGTCAGCGTGTGGCTGGCCGGCTCATGGCTCCGCGGTTGGTCCTCCGGTGCTGCGGCTTCATTGGCGGCGTCCAGCTCTGCCAACAGTTCGGCCTTGTGAATCATTATGTGCTGGCGTAGGTCCGGGGTGATCCGTTCCACCGGGGTGACACGCAGCTTGCCGGCTACGGTTACGACAGTCAGGCCGGCGCGGCGCAGGTACTCCAGGGCAGCCATGATTTAAAACTCCTCATAGTCAGGAATAGTCTCTGCGGACGCGGGGGCGTGCGGATTCTGCGGATTCTGCGGAAGCCCTTTATTTACGCGGGTTTCAGGTTGCGGAAGATTTGCGGAAGGTTGCGGATTTGCCGCGGAGTCTTGGTCCGTCAGCACCTTTTCCGCAGTTCTCCGCAGATCCTCCGCAAGTGCAAAGCCTTGTAATCCCTGGCTCTCCGCAGTTTCCGCAGTTTCCGCAAGCGGGTTAACCCTGAACTGCTCGCCGTTGGTGGTCAGCAGGTGCCTATGCTCCACCAGTACGGCCAATACAGCGTCCCGCTTCTTCGCGGATCTGATCGCGGGCGGCCATGACTTGCCGGCCTTGGCCTTGTCGAATATGCGCCAGCTCTCGGCACGCTTTGGGTCACGCATCCAGTCCATTGCATAGGCGGCATTTCTCAGCAGCGGGCTGGCGGTCCCGGCGTCGGTGTAACGGAGCCACTCCGATACTGAGTACCGCGCCAGCAGGCATGCGCGGTACATACAGTCGGCATTGATCCGCTCCAGTCCTTCGAAACAGCCCAGCACGGCAGCCAGGCGTAGTGCCTGCTGTGCTACCCGATTGGCGGAAGGCTTTATTGCTGCGTATTCTCCAAGCGGCCCTAGCTCAGCCTCTATGTCGTTTTTGAAGTCAGCCCATTGGCAGATTGCAGCATCATCCAGAGCTAAAAGCGGCGGGGTAACTTCGTTGGTGTCCGGGTCTATGTATTCGGGGCTGGCGGCTATTTCCTTGCAGCGTGCCCAGTAGCGTTGCAAGCGCGAATCGGCGTAAGCACTTCGGCTAAGTGATTCCACGGTGATGAATCGCGTACCCGCCAGGCTGTTCGGGGCGGAAAACAGGAAACGCGGTAGAAAGCCCTGACCAATGAACAACGGGTTGGTCAGCGCCTCCGCTACCGCTGCGGGTTGCGCCAACAAGTGAATGCTCAAGCGGCGGTTGTAAGCTACCCCAGAGCCCTCAGCATTCCCACGAGACCGGGTGCGCTCAAAGTACCCGTCATCGAATGCCTTGGTTAATCCTCCCAGCGTTGCCACCACGGTGTCAGCCTTGAGTGAAGATCCGCCCAGCATTTGCCCGCCTTCGTCAGTGTCCCAGCTTGCAGCGGCCTTGCCCCGGATGAAGTCACCAGCGAGCGGCTCGAATGTCGCGTCACTGTATTGTGTTCGCGGTTCGTCTGGCAGCGGGTTGGCTTCCATAAATTCCTCCCGCGCCTTGCCCTTGAGTTGCCGCGCCTGGGTCGTGATTTCATTGCATTTCTGGCGGTGCTGGTTGCGCAGTTCTCGTTCTGCCTCGTCAATCGTCTTGAATGCCAGGCGGCGCGCGCTGGATTTCCCCTCGCCAGATCCGAACAGTGACAGCATGAAAAGCGAACAGGGGGCGCCAGCCGGATTGCCTTTCGGATGCCATGCATTTGTGCGAGTTTGTGCCAGGTGGGCAGCAGCACCAATGGCGCATTGTCCTGCGATGGCGAACGGTACTTGCTCGAACTCGGCAATGGCCCGGACAGCTTCACGCATCAACGGCGGTAGAGCGTCCAGCGGGTAGGGTGTCGGCGGCGCAGTGTCAGGCAGCAGCGGCGCCGGGGCGGCGTATAGTGGTTGCGGTATCAGTTCGCTCATCTTTGACCCTCCCGCCATTGGTGCAAATCATTGAAGTCAGACAGGCTCAGGGGTTCGTCACCTTCCCATGGTGGCAGGATCAGACCGCAGCACAGGGCTTCAGCAGCTTTGATAGCCGTAGTCTTGCCGGGGTTGCCCTCGGTCTTTCGGTCATCATCTCCCGCAACAATCAGCAGGGCGTCGGGGTAGGTGCTGCGCAGGTACTGGCCGACCGACAGTAGGTTTCCAGCGTTCATCGCGCAGGCGACGGGGTGGCCGGTTGTCTCCTGAATGGTCGCGCCAGTTGCCCAGCCTTCGCATAGGTACAGTGGTTCGCCTGGCCGAATCATCCCAAGCGGGCTATAGCAGCCTTTCACCCGACCACCGGACAGAAATCGCTTGCTGCCGTCCGCCTGGATGCGCTGAACGTTCACCAGCTCGCCGTTATGGGTCAGGGGTATCAGCAGGGCGTCACCCTGTTGGCGCAGGGCGTGCGGTCGCACTGCTTTGGCTGTCAGGTAGGGGTGTTTGGGGTCAGCGCGGCGAGCGTCACGCCAGAGCCTGCGGGCGTACTCCGCAGCAGCTTGTTGGCGCTGGTGCAGATCCGCTTCCCGTTGGCGGCGGGCCTCTTCCATTTGCTGGCGCAGGTGCTCCGCTTCGCGGCGGTCAGTCGGGCTCCGACTGCTCCAGGTGTGATAGTCGCCAATTTTCCAGCTTCCAAAAGCACCAGACGGAATACCATCTGTATACACGACGTACCACAGATTGTTGCTGCCTGGCCGGTCGCCTGGTGCGGTGCCCCGATGTAACTGGCCGTCTAGTATCAGCGCCCAATCAAAGGCGCCATAGACGGATTGCATGGCTTCGCGGAGTTGGTTGTCATAGGCATTCATAGCAGGCGCCCTCCCAGTACCAAGCAGACCGCGGCAAACAATGCCACCGTTTCCGTTAATACGCCGCAGGCATGAAGCCAGGCGGCAGTGCTGATCAGCCAAACGGCGGGTAGGTTGTGGTTGATGGGCATAGCGCTATTCCTCTCTGGCGGGGCGGAGACGCATTAGGTAGCCCAGGACGCGGGCGCCGCGTTCATGCTGGCTGCAGGGCAAGCTGTAGCGGTTCACGTTGCAAGGTGTGCCCCAGTTGTTGGGTACGCGTTCTGGCTGGCGCTGAAAGTCCAGATCGTGACGGTTTGCCAATGTGGAAATAGTGGTGTTTAGGCAATGATCCCCCAGGCGCTCAGCTTCAAAGCGGTTGAGACTGCCACCGGCCAGCAGGTGTGCCAGGATGCGTGCAATCTTGCTCGGTGGTTTGGTGTTAGACTTGGCGCTGTGTGGGCGGCCTTGTTCTTCGGAATGGGTCGCTTTTTTCATTTCAGGAATCCCCGTTCAGCCAGGCTTTGATTGCGGGGCAGTTGTATAGAACAACCGCGCCGCGCTTGAGTGGCTGGGGAAAGCCTTTCTGCTTGCGCCAGCGGTGCAAGGTCATGATGCTGATTTGGAAATGTTCAGCGGTCTGCTTGGGGCGGGTTAGGGTTTGGTTTGTTACTGCTTCGGCGGTCATAGACATGCTGGGCGACTCCTAGGTGTCGGTTGTTAGCATGGCCAGATTGAAGGTGAGCAAGCAGCGGGTCAGGGGCAGATAATAATGGTTATATGTCCCGAGCCTTGCGGTAGGAAAGTTGGGAGTATTCTGATTTGTCCCAGTAGCGCGCAGCTTCTCTTTTGAGGTTGCCTTCTGGATCGGCAGCCCAGCCCGCGGGCACGAGACCGGGATTTTGCTCTATGGCATCACCGCAGGCGTCCTCCCAAGACTTACCTTGATTTTCCCGGTAAATGCGGCTGGCGAATGCGTATAGCTCCTCAACGTTTCTATTGAAGCTCCGGCGCTTGCCTTTTTTTCCCTTCGGCATATCACCGGCGAGCCAGCTTGCTTTGAAAAAATCAGCGAATGCCGGTATATCAAAAACCTCCTTCCGTAGCTCTCGAGCTTCCTCAAATGTCAGCTTGCCGACTTTAATGTCACGCTCAAACAGTTCCGCCAGCTTGTGATTCATCCATTCGTAGAATGTCTTGAATATGCTTGAGGCTCCGACCGTATCTAACGAGAGCAAAGCCGATCTGGATACGCCTGATTGACCGAGCTCCTTTAGAAATTCGGCAAAATCTTCTGGTTCGTATTTGAGCTCATAGAAAGGCGGGCCAGAATTGGGGTCTATGACAAACAGAAAGCCGTCGGGAATCACCCTCATTTCTTTTACGCTGATCGGCGAAGCCAGGCGGCTTTCATCATCGTCCACAAGCTGGCTCGCCAAGGCATTGGGCATTCCAATCGTATAAAGCCCAGCATCTAGCTTAAGTGTAAAACCTCTGGCCATCCTTGCGCCTCCTCAGGCGTCCTACATTAGATCGACCAGCCAGGCGGGGTAGGTGGCCCGCTTTTCGCCCCGTCGGGCTAGGCTGGTCAAACTCGGCTTAATCCAGGTAGATGATCGCTTTATTCGCTCCGTACTTGGCTCGCATCACTTTCAGGGCTCGCTGTGCGTGCTCTGGCTTAGAGAACCAGGCCGTTCGATGTTCTTTTCCGTCTTTCAAGTACAGCACACATTCAGGGCGACCAATCGGAGCCTGGCACGCGGTGCGGCTTCGGTCTTTGGCTCGACGTTCTTCAATGTTCATTTTGACACCTCCAGAGCGCCGGCCATCTCTCCAGCTTCATATAGTTTGTCCCCTGTCGCGCCGACGTAGGCCCCAATTGCGGCAACCGCATGTAGCAGCCCCGCCATATCCTTGTGATCGATATGGTGCTCGGATCCGTCCAGGCCCATCAGGCGCGCAATCGTCTCTAGGGCCTGGCCTGCGCTCGAAAGGTTGTCCCCTTGGTCTACTGCTGATTGCACTAGGTTCTTGATATGCTGTTGCTGTTGCATGGCGTCTACCTCGTTTGGTCGCCGTGTAATAGCCGGGTCACTGTTACAGCAGTGGCTCGGCACCTTTCAGGTGGTCCAAATCTGGATCACCGTGATTTCTGGAAATTCCCTTTTACTACATTGTCCGCAGGCTTGGTTGTGCAATAGGTAGCCCAGTCCGCCATCAAGGCGCGGCGCTTCTCGAATAGATCCCCGCGGCGGTAGGCTGCCTCTACCGCGTTGCCCAGGCTGTGCGCTAGTGCCTGCTCGCAAACGTCCCTTGGGTGCGGGGTACATTCGCCCGCCCAATCGCGGAAGGTGGAGCGGAAGCCGTGCATGGTCAGGTCGCCCCGCTCAAGACGGCGAAGGCCCATCAGCATGGCCATGTTGGATAGCGGTCTGCCTTGGCGCGCACCGGCAAAAATATAGGGGTTGCCCTCGATGCGGGGCAGTGACTCCAGCAGGGTGATGACTGGATCAGCAAGCGGTACGCGGTGTTCTTTGCGGGCCTTCATGCGTGCGGCAGGGATTGTCCACGTCTTCGCGCTCATGTTGATTTCATCCCAGGTTGCATTCAGCACCTCACTGGTACGGCAGGCTGTCAGGATGGTCATTTGCATGGCTTTGGCGGTGGTGTCTTCGGCATCTGCCAGCAGCGCCATGAACGCGGGTAACTCAGAATGGGGCAGGGCGGTATGGTGCTTGACCGCTTGAACCTTTTCTCGCCGCGGCAGCAGCTTGTCCAGGTGTCCGCGCCAGCGTGCGGGGTTCTCTCCCTCTCGCAGCCCTTTGGCTTTGGCGGCATCCAGCACCAGTTCAATGCGGTTGCGTACCCGGCTGGCGGTTTCGGGTTTGTTGGCCCAAAAGTCATCTTTGTTCAGGACTTCCAGAACGTGAGCCGTAGTGATGCTGCTGGGCGATAGCTTCCCGATCACCGGGCTGGCGTAAGTCTTGAGCGTGTTTTCCCATTGTTGGCCGTGCTTGGCATTTTTCCAGCCCACTCGATGCGCGGCGATATAGTCAGCGGCCAAGCTGTCGAACGTGGCGCTGGCAGTTTCCTTTTGGCGCTGTAGTTCGTTGCGATGCTCCAGGGGGTCTATTCCATTGCTTAGCTGTGTGCGTGGTTCCATCGCCGCCTTGCTGGCCTCCGCCAATGTCAGCGGGTCTTTGTTGGAAGCGTTGGCGGTGCCGGCTTTTCCCAGTCCCATGCGCCGGGTCTTGCCGCCGATCTTGTAGCGGAAAAACCACGAACCTATGCCGGGTGCAGATACCTTCAAGTACAAGCCATTGCCGACCGCGTGCTGGCCTGGCTTGCCCTCCTTCAAAAGGGCGGAGACACCTCGGGCGGTATCGGCTTTGATTCTCTTGGTAGACACTGGGTAGACACCTTGGTAGACACTAAGAGCCCTGATAATAGGTGTTAGTCAGTGATATATCAAGCAGGGCCAGACAGTATCAATGCCACGTATTTACTGGCTTATAGTCATGTTCAGATAGTTACGGCAGATCACTGTTGAGACTGGCTGTTAGCGGTGCTGGACGGACTGTCCCTCCGCCAAACAAATAAAAAGGCCCCAGCCAAAAGCTGGGGCCTTTTTATTTGTCCGGAGGGTACTCGGTGAGAACCCTCGTTCGACCGGAGCAAGCACAGTTTGCGCAGGAACGCAGGAGCAAAGCGACTGCGGCCCCCAAAGGGGTGAGGCGCGCAGCGCCGAATAATCCCTGTCCAGCCCCCCCCCAGCACCGCACGATCTGATGCCGAGCTGGGGCCTTTTTATTTGTCCGGAGGGTACTCGGTGAGAACCCTCGTTCGACCGAGCCAGCAACGCTGGCGAAGGAATGCAGGAGCGCAGCGACTGCAGTCGTATCGACGCACCGCCCGAAGGGGTGAGGCGCAAAGCGCCGAATAATCCCTGTTCCACTATCCCAGGCGACTCAGCGCTAGCGTCGAGCCGCTAAACCTTCTTTTGACCGCAACGTAGCCAGCATAACCTCCAGCCAAAGGGTTCAAACAACCCGCCGCTCTGCCACGCGCAATCCATTCCTGCCCGACGCTTTGGCTTCGTACAGCGCCGTATCAGCAGCGGCAATCAATGTGGTGCTGGTGTCATTCGGCCCCGGGATGCCGGACCAGATGCCCGCACTGAAACTATGAGGGATGCGCTCATTGTCTATATCGGTAGGGTTGTCGACGACTTGGGTGCGCAGGCCGTCAATACTCACCACAGCACCCTCAGCGTTGGTATTGGGCAGCAACAACAGAAATTCTTCACCACCCCAGCGCCCGAGATTGTCGTTGCGCCGCAAGCGCTGTTTCATGGTATCCACGCAATGACGCAACACGACATCGCCGACCAGGTGTCCATACTGGTCGTTTATGCTCTTGAAGTGGTCAATATCGATAATAGCTAGCGATAAAACGCCTTGCGTGCGTCTTGCGCGTTCTATTTCGTTCTCAAGGCATTCCAGAATGGCCCGACGGTTGGGGATGTCGGTTAACGCATCGCGCAAGGCCAGATGTCGCAGAGCTACTTCACTGCGTTCCTTGGACAGCAGGACCAGCCCAAGGGAAATCATCATCACCGTAACAGTACCAATGCTGATGGAGATGGATTGTCTGAGGTTGCTGACGTCATAACGCATTTCCGGAGCGCTGCCGCTGACAATCGACACCACTCTAATCAGGATGCCGATAAGGCTGATCACCGCGCCGATGATCAGCAGTATATGGGCGCGACCGCCGGGTTGGGCAAAGTGCGCAGCCCAGCGAATAATAAAGGCGCACTGGATCATCAAAATGGTGGAGGCCACCAGCGTTCGAGGCTCCAGGGTGTTGAGCAGCAGGCTGAGCAGAATGATTTGCGCCAGTGGCAGGCTGAACAACCAGGCCCAGGGCACGGGGTGTTCGGTGATGCGGAAGATACTTGCGGTATAAAATGTCATGGCCACGGCCAGCAGCGAGTTGGACAGGGCGTAGGTTATCCATAGATGGGCATGGCCAAACAGGGTAAAGCAAATGTAGGCCAGGGCATGCGCCAACAGGCCCGCTCCGACCGTCATCATGCCATCTCGATGGTTGAAACGACCCACCACCAGCAGACAGAAGGCCATGATCATTGCAACCCAGGCAACAGAGGCAAAGATGGTGGGAGTATGGGCGGTCACGGGGCAGCCTTGTTGTTGTTCGATGTGTTCAAGCAGGGTGTTCCCCTGCATTGATTGGCGCTTTTGAAGAGTTAAACGCTATGCACAAGTGCCGTCAAGAGGACATCAGAGCCTATGCTTGAATTTGCACCAAGAAGGCTTCAACAACGAACCGCATGTAACTGCTGGAAAGCGACCCTTTGACAGTGTCGGGCAGGATTATTGGCGTCAATATGTCATAGGGTTCACAGTTTCGACATTCAAGACTTGGCCGGGATAGGGAATCTGGTACTTTCGACTCAGATTCCATTGCGCGGACAGGACGCCCGCTCAGCACACTGGGACAAAGGATTGTTCTCGAGGGGGCATCATGCAACAACAAGCCGTAGCAAAAGTGAGCTCAGTACCCGCAGCAGCAGATGTGCAGGACGTCACGGTTGAGACCGACAAGAAAGGTCGCCACTGTCATGCGTTGCGTGAACACATCAATGAGTTGATTACCGACGGCTGGCTGATTGCAAGCCGCCATCCCTTTACCTTGCGACGTGGTCGCCAGGCCTGCTATGTGCTGCACGGCATGCTGATCAGTGACTCCATCATCTGAGGTTATTGCAACGCCTTCCTGGCGTTGCAACCTTGCTCTCCCGCCTTGCCATACTCGCTAGCGCGCTACCCTTTGAGCTGAACGATCACCCCTTTGCTCATTGCGCTGGCGCCTGTCTTGCTGTTGATTCTGTTGCTGGTTCTGAAAAGCGGCTACGCGCTCCCTGACCATGTTGCTGGGTGGACGAGATTGCCCATTCTGCTGTGCCCCCCACCTGTTATTGTTGCCGCCCTGTCTCGGTGACGCGTCGTGTTGGCGACCTGCACCGGGGTGCTGGTTGCGTCGGCCATCTTCATGGCGACGTGGTTGATCCGCATGGCGCTGGCGATTGTCATGCTCACGCTGGTGTCGCGGCGCTTCCGCCTGCTGTCTTGGTCGATGATGTTGCGTCGGGCGTTGCTGATTGTGTGGCCGATGCTGCTGATCATGCCTGGGTCGTTGATGTTGACTCTGGTGCGGGTGGGCAGGGCGGCGGTGTTGTTGCGCCGGAGCACGGTGGTGCCGATCAATGATCACTGGCCGGTTGTGTATCACCGTTCTGGGCTGCACATAGACCGTCTGATGACGATGGGATGGCGCCGGGTAATAGCGCACGCTGGGCGCATGGTGCACCACCGGAGGATCGTAGCGCTGGTAACGCGGTTCAGATGAATACACTTGATACGGGCCGCTGGCACAGGCTGTCAGTAGCGCCGTGGTCAGGCCAATTAGTGACAAACGAATTATGCTGTTCATGATCTTGCCTCGACAATGACGGGGTAGCTTCTCTGCGGGCGGCTTGAACACCATCCTGAAGAGTGCCATGTCACCATCAAACGCTTGTTTTCAGTAGCACGGAACTGGACTTACAGAGATTTACACAACCTTTGCATACCGGTGGCCCGCTTTTCGCGTTCTCAGAGCAAGGGCTTAGCGGACATTGAGTTGGTCTTGTCAAAAAAAAGAATGGATACTGTTTTTTTATACAGTACAATGCGCTGCCGGTTCAGCAAGGCCGGATTATGCTAATCACGCCTGAGGTAATCAGATGGCCGTTGAAGTTGTCTATCGCAGCAGTAGAGACCCGGAGCAGTTGTTCATGGATAAAGCCGAAGCCGATCGTCACGATAAAATGTTGGAGTTGGCAGAGCGGCTGGGTGACGTCATGATCAAGGCGGTGCCCACACTGGGTGAAAAACCGGTTGAGGAGCTAAGCTTGTTCATGGCTCAACACCGTGATGTATTCGCCAAGGCGTTCAAGAGTTCACCGGACGCGCTGGCGGAGCTGCTGGAGGACTAATTCAGATTATGGCGGATCTCACGCTGAACAAAGAAGACCTGTCACGCATCATTGAAATGGCCTGGGAGGATCGTACTCCCTTCGAGGCCATTGAGTCGCTTTATGGGTTAAGCGAAGCCGATGTTATCGCGCTGATGCGTCGAGAGCTTAAGGCCGGTTCCTACCGGCTATGGCGCAAGCGTGTGAACGGTCGTCAGACCAAGCACGCCGCACTGCGGGATCCCGGTGTTATCCGCGCCTATTGCCCGACCCAGTACAAACGCTGATCAGTCACAGGTCAGAGACTGCTCGGGTTAGTAACGTGCGAAAAAGGCCAGTTAGTGGCGCCGCGCCAGAGCAAACCTGCTGGATCAACTATTCTTAGCTGGCCGTCTGCACCTCATTGATGCCAGGTCGGTCTCGGCCTGTGCCGAAGGGCACAGTAGGCCTGCAAGCAATAAGCTGCTCAGGTAATCATTCTGGCTGCAGTGTCTGCCTCCCTCCTATTTGCTTGTGTGCGCTCGGCATGACGCTACGACATTAGTCGCAGACAGCATCAGACGAAACGCTACAGCGCTGAAAATAATTCGCTAATATATTTAAAAATCATTGACTTAGGATTTATTTCCATACTCGTTCGAGATGGGCCTCTGCCGGCCTGAGACCAAAGTCTTAGTCTCCCATTGTGGTTCGCGGTGCTAACGTGACTTTGCGATAAAAACAACAATTGGAGATGGTTATGTCCTTATCTAAAGAAGACGCGGCACGCGGCTACTGGAAGGAAAACCTGCGTTTCATGCTGATCTTGCTGGTCATCTGGTTCGCAGTGTCCTTTGGTGCCGGCATCCTGTTTGCCGACCTGCTGGATAACATCCGGTTCTTTGGCTTTCCCCTGGGTTTCTGGTTTGCCCAGCAGGGTTCCATTTATACCTTCGTGGTCCTGATCTTCGTGTACGTCTGGAAGATGAACAGGCTCGATCGTAAATACGACGTCCACGAAGAATAATTACAGGAGCCCTTAAATGGAAACCCAAACCCTGATTTACCTCTTTGTCGGTGCGACCTTCGCGCTATACATCGGGATTGCCATCTGGTCCCGAGCGGGCAGCACCAGTGAATACTATGTTGCCAGTAAAGGCGTGCACCCGATTGCCAACGGTATGGCGACCGGTGCTGACTGGATGTCTGCGGCGTCCTTCATCTCCATGGCCGGTATCATTTCCTTCATTGGACGCGATGGCGGGTACTACCTGATGGGCTGGACCGGTGGCTATGTATTGTTGGCCATGTGTCTGGCACCTTATCTGCGCAAGTTTGGCAAGTTCACGGTGCCGGAATTTGTGGGTGAGCGCTACTACTCGCAAACAGCCCGCGTGGTGGCCGTCATCTGTGTGATCTTCATTTCCTTTACCTACGTAGCGGGTCAGATGCGCGGCGTGGGTATCGTGTTCTCGCGCTACCTGGAAGTGGATATCAACCTTGGCGTGATCATCGGTATGGCCATCGTGTTCTTCTACGCTGTGCTTGGCGGCATGAAGGGCATCACCTATACCCAGGTGGCACAGTACTGTGTGATGATCTTTGCCTACATGGTTCCGGCTATTTATATATCACTGTTGATAACCGGCAACCCGATCCCGCAGCTGGGTTTCGGTACCACCGATGCGGCCACGGGGCTGTCAGTGCTGGACAAGCTGAATGGCCTGGGCACGGAGCTGGGGTTTGCCCAGTACACCGACGGTAGCAAATCAACCATCGATGTGTTCTTTATCACCATGGCGCTGATGGTCGGTACCGCCGGTCTGCCCCATGTGATTGTGCGCTTCTTCACTACGCCCACGGTACGTGATGCGCGTAAGTCTGCAGGTTATGCACTGCTGTTCATTGCCATTTTGTATACCACTGCACCGGCTGTTGCGGCTTTTGCCCGTACCAACCTGTTGACCAGCATCCCGAATGTCTCGTTCAGCGAAGTACCCGCCTGGTTCAAGACCTGGGAGAAAGCCGGTCTGGTTGCCTGGCAGGACAAGAACAACGACGGGGTTATTCAATATGCACCCGGAGCACCTTTTGCCGGGGCGCCACGCTTTGCTGAGGATGCAGGGGTACACGGTGAGCGGGTAGTGACCAACGCACCCACCGAGAATGCCAACGAGCTGTATGTGGACCGCGATATTATCGTGCTGGCCAACCCGGAAATCGCCAATCTGCCGGGCTGGGTAGTTGCACTGATTGCCGCGGGTGGTCTGGCGGCAGCGCTGTCTACGGCGGCTGGACTCTTGTTGGTGATTTCAACCTCGGTGTCCCATGACCTGCTCAAGAGCAACATGATGCCGAATATCAGTGAGAAGCACGAGCTGCTGGCAGCCCGAATGGCGGCGGGGGTGGCGATTGTCATTGCCGGTATATTCGGTATCTATCCACCGGCCTTTGTGGCGCAGGTGGTGGCCTTTGCCTTCGGCCTGGCGGCGGCCTCCTTCTTCCCGGTCATCGTCATGGGGATCTTCTCCAAGCGTATGAACAAAGAGGGTGCCATCGCCGGTATGATTGTGGGTCTGACCTTTACCTTCTGCTACATCGTGTTCTTCAAGTTCATCAGCCCTGAACTGGATAATGCGGCACATTGGTGGTTCGGTGTGTCACCTGAAGGCATTGGTACCCTGGGCATGGTGTTCAACTTTATCGCGGCGATTACCGTCTCGTCCGTGACCAAGGCACCGCCGGAGCATATCCAGCATTTGATCGAGGACATTCGCGTTCCCCGTGGTGCCGGTGCGGCAGTTGATCACTAAGCACTGAAAAGGTAGTGACAGAAAGCCCTCCACGAGAGGGCTTTCTGCATTCTGCAAGATCAGTTCGGGTTAAGCACAGGTGGGTAGGGTAGAACAGGGGTTTCGAGGGCGGAGCGGGTCAGTGCTTGGGCTCAGAGACTGCCAAGCCGGACCTGCTTGAGCTTGCGCCAGTGACCAAGCCGAGCATGCAGCTGAGCCAGGGTGTGAATGCCCTGTGTGCGGGCCTTGTGCAGCAGGATCAAGGTGATTTCCGCGGTGGCCAGGGCGTCGGCTGCAGCGTTATGGCGCTGGCTGTTGTTGAGGCCAAAATGCGCCTGCCAATCATCCAGCCCACCACGACCAACCTGAGCATCGGGGCAGAGCATCGGCGCCATGTCGGCCACATCGATAAAGCTGTGCTGCAGACGGTAGCCCAGATCCTGTTTCAGGCTACGACTCAGCATGCGCTGATCGAAAGCGGCATGGAATGCCAGGAAAATCGCCTGACTGCTGAATTCCATAAAGTCCAGCAGAGCATCTTCCGGGGCCGTGCCCTGGGCGATGGCGCTCGGCGCTATGCCATGAATCAGTACACTTTCGGTGACCCGGTGATCGACCCGATACAGAGTGCATTCGTACTGGCTGCCCATATCTACCGCGGCGTTTTCAATCACCACGGCGCCAATCGACAAGACCTTGTCGCGCTGGGTATTCAAGCCGCTGGTTTCCAGGTCAACCACCACCATGCGGGTTTGATCCAGCGGGGTGTCGTCCATGCTCTGTGCTGCTGGCAAGGCGTCACGACGCTGCAGCTGACGCGCATCAAGACCGCTGCGTTGACGCTTGCTTAACCACTGCAACGGGTTCATAGCTGGTATCTCAGGGCCAGGCTGGCCTGCAGGCGTTTGGCCTGGCGAAAGGACTCACGCAGGATGCGTCGATCCAGGTGATTCAGGCTATCAGGGTCGATGCGGTTGCTGAAAGGACGACCTTCGCGATCCTGCAGTTGATGCTGCTGCATACGTATCAACTGGATAAAGTGATAGGCCTCCTCATAGGCGGCGGCATCCTTGGCATCAATCACGCCTTGCGCGCTGAGTTGCCGGAAGCGCTCAAGGGTATTGCAGTCAGTGATGCCATTGGCCAGGGCCAGCAGGCGCGCGCCGTCGACAAAGGGCAGCAGACCCTGTTTCTTCAGGTCCAGGGTGCTTTTTTCGGCACCGCTGCGGGCGACAACAAAGTCCCGGAAGCGGCCAATGGGTGGCCGCTGCATCAAGGCATTCTGGGCCAGCATATGCTGAAACAGGGTATTGGACTTGAGGCCGACCAGTACCGTATCAAACAGGGCTTCGGCCTTGTTGTTGTCGCCCCAGACCGCACGGAAATCGAAATAGATGGATGAGGCCAGCAGGTTCTCCGGGGTCGCCGAACGGATCATCTGCTCGAACCGTTTGCGCCATTCCTCACGGGACAGGCACAGATCCGGGTTGCTCGCCATGATATTGCCCTGGCACAGGGTAAAGCCGCATTCGGCCAGTGCCAGATTGATCCTGCGCGCCAATGGCAGTAACTGCTGGCGGATAGCTTCGGCTTGTTCGGCATTCTCGGCCTCAAACAGGATGCCGTTGTCCTGATCGGTATGCAGCGTCTGTTCACGCCGCCCCTCACTGCCGAAACACAGCCAGGTAAAAGCAATGCCCGGATCGCCGTGATCAGCCATGCACAACTCAATCACGCGGCACACCGTATGATCGTTGAGCAGAGTAATGATATGGGTAATCTGGGTTGATGACGCGCCGTGTGCCAGCATGCTTTCAACCAGCTGGCGGATATCGCTGCGCAGTGCAGCCAGACTGCTGACCTTGGGTGCCTGACGAATGGTGCGGGCCAGATGCACCAGGTCAACCCGTTGCAGCGAGAATAGATCGCGCTCTGATACCACGCCAATCAGGCGTTCATGCTCGACCACGCAGATATGCGCGATATGCCGGCCGGTCATGGCGATGGCCGCATCAAAGGCGGAGGCGTTGGGCGGTAAATGGAAGGGGGCAGGGGTCATGACCTCGCCGATCGGCGTAGCCATGGGCAGATCACCGGCAGCCACGACGCGGCGCAGATCACGCAGGGTAAAGATGCCATCCGGGCGTTGCCGGTCATCCAGAATGATGATGCTGCCGACACTGGCTTCGTGCATCAGTTTGACGGCATCGTGAATCGGTAGCTCGGCCCGACAGCTGATCGGGTTGCGTACCGCCAGATCGGCCAACCGGGTTTCCAGCGAGTACTGCGCCCCGAGATTCTCAGCTGCCTTGGATTGGGCTTGCTGGTTCACCTGATCCAGCAGGCTGCTGACGCCACGCAGGGCGAAGTCCCTAAAGGGTGACGACAGAGAAAAGAGCCGAACAAAATCCGCCCGCGGCAGCTGTAGACAGAAGCAGTCTTCACCGGCCAGATGCTCGGTGCGGGTCGCCCGCTCGCCAATCAATGCGGCCAAGGGGAAGCATTCGCCGACACTGATCTCGAAAGTGGTTTCAGGATGGTCCTGTCCGGCCAGCAGCCGTTCTCCTCGGATCAGCCCCTGTTTGACTATGTGGAAATGTTGAACCGGTCCTTGCTGGGGTCTAATGATACTGTCGCCCTTGGCGTAAAAACGCAGCTGGCAATGCTCGACCAGGAAGGCCAGATGGTTGCTTTCCATCTGATTGAAGGGCGGGTAATTGAGCAGGAAGGTCATGGTGCCGAATACGTTCTGCATCACGGCGGTCTTGCCGGCCTCGGCCATTGCGTCTTCTTTGCTCATGGTTATACCCCAGTTTATGTCAGTGGAGTATGCCGCCACCGTTGGGCATGCCCCATCCGACCTAAGTCTAGTTCCTTTCGTACCCGACAGAGCGCACCTTTACCGGATAACAAGGAGATGCCGGACATGAGTGCAAAAGACTTTCAACAAGCCAGTGCCCTGGCACGTCACCATCCTGATCAATTCTGGGCTGAGCAGGCCGCCGTGCTTGACTGGCATACAGCGCCCAGCCAGACGCTTGCTCAAGACACTGAAGGTGATTACCACTGGTTTGCCGATGGTCGGCTGAATACCGCCTGGTTGGCTCTGGATGCCCATGTTCTGGCCGGTAACGGCGAACGCACGGCCCTGATCTATGATTCGCCGGTAACGGACAGCAAGGCGCACATCAGTTATGCCGAACTGACCCGACGGGTTGCCCAGTGTGCCGGCATGCTGCGCAGTCTGGGGGTAGGCAAGGGCGATCGAGTGATTATCTACATGCCGATGATTCCCGAGGCGGTGGTGTCAATGCTCGCCTGTGCGCGTATTGGTGCTGTGCATTGCGTGGTGTTTGGTGGCTTTGCCGCCCATGAACTGGCTATGCGTATTGATGATGCTCAGGCCGATGTGCTGTTGACCGCCTCCTGTGGCATTGAAGTGGATCGCGTGCTGGCCTACAAGCCCCTGGTCGATGCGGCCATCAGCGAAGCCCGCCATCGCGTGCGCCATTGTGTGGTGGTGCAGCGGCCGCAGTGTCAGGCTGAACTCTTTGCGGATCGGGATCTGGACTGGCAGCACGCGCTGGCCAATGCCGATCCGGCAGATGCGCTGCCAGTCGAGGCCACACACCCGCTTTACATCCTCTACACCTCGGGCACGACGGGTAAACCCAAGGGCGTGGTTCGTGATCATGGCGGGCATGCTGTGGCCATGCGTTACAGCATGCGGGCGGTCTACGACATGCAGCCCGGTGAGGTGTTCTGGGCGGCATCCGATGTCGGCTGGGTAGTCGGACACTCCTATATTGTTTACGGACCCTTGCTCAGTGGCTGCACCAGCGTGCTGTATGAAGGCAAACCCGTTCGCACCCCGGATGCCAGTGCGTTCTGGCGAGTCTGTGCCGAGCACGGCGTCAAGGCCCTGTTTGCAGCACCGACAGCCTTTCGTGCGATTCGCAAGGAAGATCCCGAAGCGCGAATGGCGGCTGAATATGATTTATCCACCTTGAAGCGTCTGTATCTGGCCGGTGAACGTCTTGATCCGCCGACCTGGTCCTGGCTGGAAAATCACTTCCAGCGGCCGATCATTGACCATTGGTGGCAGACCGAGACCGGCTGGGCAATCGCTGCCAATCCGGCGGGCTATGACCTTCAACCGGCCAAACCGGGTTCGGCCACGTGGGCCATGCCGGGGTTTCAGTTGGAGGTGCTGGATGATCAGGGGCAGCCGGTTGCAGCCGGTGAGCAGGGCAGTATTGTATTGCGTATGCCCCTACCGCCAGGTTGCCTGACCGGGATCTGGGGCAACCCGGCACGCTTCAGAGAGGGCTACCTGAACAGCTTCCCCGGTTACTATCAGTCCGGTGACGCCGGTTATGTGGACCAGGATGGGTATGTGTTCGTCATGGGCCGTACCGACGATATCATCAACGTGGCAGGCCATCGGCTGTCTACCGGCGAAATGGAGGGCATTATCGGCGCCCATCCTGCTGTGGCGGAATGTGCGGTAATTGGTATACCCGATGCGCTAAAGGGTGAACTGCCACTTGGGCTGATAGTGCTGAAAAATGACCAGACCATCGATCAGGCTCGCCTGACAAGCGAACTGGTCAGCCTGGTGCGTCGGGATATCGGTGCACTGGCTTGCTTCCAGCGCGCCCTGATCGTCAAGCGCCTGCCAAAGACCCGCTCGGGCAAGATTCTACGGCGCATCATGCGGCAGATGGCGGCGGGCGAAGTCTTTGTGGCACCCTCGACCATTGACGATCCTGCCTGTCTGGATGAATTAGCGGTACAACTGAGCATTTCCTGACTTACCTGTATTCGGCAACGTTCCACAACCCCGCGCTATTTGCTATGGTTGCGCATGGACAATCGGCGTCGCCAAGCGAAGCCGATTTCGGGCTAGATAATCGCCCGGCGTGGTACGGAGTTGCGTTGCCGTCTTTCTATGCAAGGGGTTCGGATTTGATCAAGGTATTGGTGGTCGATGACCATGATCTGGTGCGCATGGGCATTACACGCATGCTCAGCGATGTCCCCGGTCTCAGTGTGGTTGGCGAAGCCGACTCTGGCGAAAGTGCCGTAATCCAGGTACGTGCCCTGAAACCCGATGTGGTGCTGATGGATGTGCGTATGCCGGGTATTGGCGGCCTTGAAGCCACCCGTAAACTGCTGCTGCACGACAAGAACCTGCGTGTTATTGCTGTCACAGCCTGCGATGAAGAACCCTTTCCCACGCGGCTGATGCAAGCCGGTGCTGCCGGTTATGTAACCAAGGGTGCCGCATTGGAAGAAATGGTTACGGCCATTCGCCAGGTGGCCGCCGGCAGCCGCTATATCAGCCCGGAAATTGCCCAGCAGTTGGCCCTCAAGTCCTTTGCCCCGGCCAACGATTCACCCTTTGATAATCTCTCAGAGCGGGAAATGCAGATTGCCTACATGATCGTCAGCTGCGAGAAGGTCCAGGCTATTGCCGACAAGCTCTGTCTGAGCCCGAAAACGGTCAATACCTACCGCTATCGTCTGTTTGAAAAGCTCGGCATAACCAGTGATGTGGAGTTGACTCTGCTGGCCGTGCGCCATGGCATGGTCGACGCACTGCAACACTGAGTATGTCTGCCAGCCCCTTTGATGCCAGTGCCTTTCTGGCGGCTGCCAGCAGCAAGCCGGGCGTATACCGCATGCTCGACGAGCAGGGCACCTTGCTCTATGTGGGCAAGGCCAAAAACCTCAAGAAACGTCTTTCCAGCTATTTCCGCAAGTCGGGTTTAAGCCCGAAGACTGCGGCGCTGGTGACGCGCATACAGCAGATAGACACCACGATCACGGCCAACGAGACCGAAGCGTTATTGCTTGAACAAAGCCTGATCAAGGCATCTCGGCCGCCTTACAACATCCTGCTGCGCGACGACAAGTCCTATCCCTATGTGTTCCTCTCCAGCGAAGATGCCTTCCCCCGACTGGGGCTGCACCGTGGCCCGAAAAAGATCAAGGGCCGCTACTTTGGTCCCTATCCGAGTGCCGGCGCCATTCGAGAAAGCCTGGGCTTGTTGCAGAAGGCTTTCAAGGTGCGCCAATGCGAGGACAGTTACTATCGCAATCGCACAAGGCCCTGCCTGCAACACCAGATAAACCGTTGCAAGGCGCCCTGCGTCGGCCTGGTCAGCGACGCAGAGTATGCCGAAGACGTGCGCCACTCTGTGATGTTCCTGGAGGGGCGCAGCAACGCTCTGGCACAGGAACTGGCCAGTAGCATGGAGCAGGCCGCCGAACAGCTGGAGTTTGAACGGGCGGCCGAGCTGCGTGATCAGATGGCGTTGGTGCGCCGTGTCCAGGATCAGCAGAGCATGGATACCGAGCAGGGCAACGTGGATGTGATTGCCGCTGCCGTGAGCCCCGGCGGCGCCTGTGTGCATGTGCTGATGGTCAGACAGGGCAGGGTGCTAGGTAGCCGCAATCATTTCCCCAAGGTGCCGATTGAGCAAAGCTGTGGCGACGTCCTGTCCGCCTTTCTGCCGCAATATTACCTGGGTGGTGGGGAGCGCGAACTGCCCGCCGAGATCATCGTCAATGCTGATCACGAAGACCTGGCTGTTATTGCTTCTGCCCTGAGTCAGGCCCGCGGTCACAATCTGGTTATTACGCATCGTGTCAGGGGCACACGTAGCCGCTGGCAAAGCATGGCTGTGACCAATGCGGATCTGGCTCTGGCCGGTATGCTGGCGAACAGACAAAACGTACAGGCACGCTTCGAGGCCCTGCAGGAAGCCCTTAAGCTTGATGAGATGCCAACACGTTTGGAGTGTTACGACATCAGCCACTCGCATGGTGAGGCCACGGTAGCCTCCTGCGTGGTATTTGGACCGGAGGGGCCGCTGAAGAGTGACTATCGCCGGTTCAATATTGAAGGGGTGACCGCCGGGGATGACTATGCCGCCATGCGCCAGGCGCTGACCCGACGTTTCAGCCGGATTCAGGAGGGCGAAGGCAAGCTGCCGGACATTTTATTGATTGATGGCGGCAAGGGGCAGATGTCCATGGCGCTGGAGGTACTGCAGGAGCTGGCCATCCATGATCTGACGGTACTCGGGGTAGCCAAGGGCGTAACTCGCAAGGCCGGCATGGAAACCCTGTATCTGAACGGCACCCAGAATGAGCTGGTGCTGCCCGGCCATTCGCCGGCATTACACCTGATCCAGCATATCCGCGATGAGGCACACCGATTCGCTATCACCGGACACCGCGCGCGACGCGGCAAAACCCGTAACACCTCACCCCTTGAAGGTATTGCCGGTGTCGGCCCCAAGCGTCGGCGCGAGCTGCTCAAGCACTTTGGCGGCTTGCAGGAACTGCAGCGTGCCAGTGTGCTGGAAATCGGCAAGGCACCGGGTATTAGCAAAAAGTTGGCGGAACTCATTTATGCCGCCCTGCATAGCGACTAGAATGCAGTCTTGACAGAGGTCGCCTAGAATCCATGAACATTCCGAATATCCTGACCATGATGCGGGTCGTACTGATCCCCATCTTTCTTCTGTTTTACTATCTGCCTTACCACTGGAGCTATCTGGCTGCCGCAATTGTCTTCACCCTCGCCAGTGTGACTGACTGGTTGGACGGCTACCTGGCACGCAAGTGGGAGCAAAGCACACCCTTCGGTGCCTTCCTTGATCCGGTGGCAGATAAATTGATGGTCGCCGTCGCCCTGATCCTGCTGGTGCAGAGCCACGCCAATTTCTGGGTGACGGCGCCGGCCATGGTGATTATTGGTCGGGAGATTGTTATCTCGGCGCTGCGTGAGTGGATGGCCGAGCTAGGCAAGCGTGCTCAGGTTGCCGTGTCGCAACTGGGTAAGTACAAGACGGCGGCCCAGATGGTCGCGCTGGTGGTATTGCTGGCCAATCCCCCATTGATCGACATCTGGGTAATTATCGGATACGTACTGTTGATGGTCTCAGCGGCATTGACCCTGTGGTCAATGTATGTGTATCTGAAAGCTGCCTGGCCGCATATGAGCATGGATGCAAAGAAGTGATTTGATGGCTGTCGGGCCGGCTTTGCTGGTCTCTGTCAGTTAAAAAGTGCGGCAAATAACTATTTCTGAATCAATGACTTGACAGGCCCGTTTGGCAGGATAGAATGGGCGCCGTTCCAAAGCGGGAATAGCTCAGTTGGTAGAGCACGACCTTGCCAAGGTCGGGGTCGCGAGTTCGAGTCTCGTTTCCCGCTCCAGTTTCATGTTGTGCAATGCCTGTTTCATTGCGCATCAACACCCTTAGAGGCCGGGTGGCAGAGTGGTTATGCAGCGGATTGCAAATCCGTGAACGCCGGTTCGATTCCGACCTCGGCCTCCATTATTCAGTTGTATCCTACCCAGCCCGGATGGCGAAACTGGTAGACGCAAGGGACTTAAAATCCCTCGGGGGAAACCCCGTGCCGGTTCGATTCCGGCTCCGGGCACCATCTCCCCATATAAATCAATAACTTAGCTTACACTTCTACTCATACCCAACATTCAAGCCAACAACGTCAAAACGCTGGTTTTTTCATTATTGGGATTGGCTTAGCGTAGCAGGGGGCGGGAAATTCCTTCGTGCGCGTAGGGTAGAATTAGCCTATCTGACACCCACAGACCGCTTGAACACCTGACTGATCCATTGCGGATCATAGCCAGCCCGCTCGGCTAAATGCCTGAGCATCGGGCCACAGCGCATAAGATCATCAAAAGCCTGTTCGCCCTCGTAGTCTCTTGCGTCACGCAGTCTAAGCTGCTCGGCATGGCGTCTGGCATCCTCGACTAGCAGCGCCAGTGCTCCGAGCCAGAGCCGTTGCTCTGGGGTCGCTGGGGCGGCTTCCTGCGGTTCCATCTCATAGACTGGCATCATGCGAGCGGCTCCAGGCTGATTCACGATAGCGTGCGGCCTCGATCTCGGCACGGGCTGCAAACTGGCCTAGGGTTTCATTGTTGCGGCGGTGGACGTGCCGACCATGCACCACGGCCAGATAAGGCTCTGCGGCAGGGTGACGGCTGATCATGCGAACGTCATCAGGCATGGTTGATACTCCGAAAGGGTGGCCGTCCACTGACTGCCTCAGCGCCGAGGCTAGACAGCTTCAGACCGTGAAACGAACAACAGACCGGCCTGCCATTGGGCGGTAAGTGCTTGGCGGCGTTCTGACTCAAACTGTGCGGCCTCGGCGTGCGCCTGCCGGTTGATCCACTGCCGGACGTGCTTCGGCGGCTTGCCCTCGCGCGAGCGGGCGGGTGTACGCGCGTACAACGGTTGCTCGGTCATGGGTTGGGCCTCGTGGTTTTCAGGAAAGTAGTGAGTTACCAGTGAACAAAGATTTCGGATGCGGTACGGAAAAGCTCAATGCTAGAGTTTCAATTGGCCCCCTCCCGGTATCAGCCCCGGCATTCAGCAGTCCGGCCTTGCAATGCCGCCGGGGAACATTGCAGGGTGATTGCCCGGACTGCTCGCACCTTGTGAGTGCTACCCCGTTTCACTCTTCGTGGGGTCACCGAATCCGAGTTTTGCCCCGCTCGGCTCGGGGTGGAGCGAACTACTTAAACACTGACACTCAGCACAGCGGACGGGCTGAACACAGCCAGACCGAGGCGAAGCTCAGCGCGGCAGGTCATCACGTTCTCTGCAAAGCCTGCATCGACATAGCCCAGTTCAAAGCGCGGCTGTTGACGATCAAGCACAAGCATCTGTTGCGGGTCGAGCACCAGCGCGGTGCCTTGGGTCAGTGCGGCATTGGTGATGACAGGCGTGCCCCAGATATTCGGGCCAGCAGGCTGATCCCATCCGGAAGCAACGTATTTGCCTTCAGTGTTGCGTTCAGACCGGATAGCCTGCCAATCACGCGGGTGCATGATGATCAAGCCAGCATTCCAGCCTGCCACGTCCAGCTCTGCGGCAGCTTCACCGATTGCATCAGCGCCGGTTGCGCTGGATGAACCGATAAACACAGTCGCCTGATTGACCAGACCGTCAATCTGACCAGTGCCACCAGTGCCCACAATCAGGTCACGTTCTGCTTTTTCCAGCACGTTGAACAACATGCGGGATTGCAGGAACTGAGCCAGCGCCGGACTGTCAGCCATAACCTGCTCTGACACAGCCTCAAGCACGGCCACGGTTGCGATATTGGCGGTCTTAAGTTCCATATCGGTGAACTGGCGGGCCTTCTCGTCGCCTTGCTTTGCCTGAACGGCAGCGGCGTTTGCGTAGCCGTTAAGCTGCACAAACTCAAAACCGCCACTGGTGACAGCAATACGCGGTGCCAGATCCAGCAGACTCAGGCGGCGGCGGGCATCTTCACCAAAACGGTTATCACGCTGCGGCTGCACAGGGTAAAGGCTGTCACTACTGCCAGCAGCATCACCGACAATAGCTTTCAGACATACGCCATCCAGCGGGATGCTGGCGGTCTTGGCAGAACGGTTACGCAGTGCAGCCAGAGCCGGACTGTTATTAACCTGTTCGGTAATGGTTTTTCGTGCGCTTACGCCATAACCGGCGGGGATGCCTTGGGCTTGGGCCAGATCCAGAAACTTAGAATCAAGCTGGGCGTGCTTAGCGCGGATTTTTTCCTGAATATCGGCAAGGCCAGTTTTCAGGGTGTCCATCATAATTTGGTCAGACATTTGCGATTCCTCAACATTGCGCCTCACGGCGGGAGTTGCTCGCTTGTCCCTTGGCAGAATCGCTCAGCCTTATGTCGGGTAACACCGACCAGTTGAGCTAACCGGCCAGCGTTCCGAGGCATGGCCCAGCATCGCGCTGGTGATTCCAAGCCCCGGAATATCAAGGGCTGATCGGCCCTCGAATCTGGCTTAATTATCGCCCGCGCTCGCCTATGCCCACAGAACACAGGGGGACGGTTCGGGACGGCTTAGGGCGCTGGTGTGATGCGGAATTGCTCCAGGTACTCGGCAAGGTCGCTGATCCGATAGGTAACGCGACTACCGGAAAAATAAGCAGGCCCAGTGCCTGCCGTGCGCCAGTTCCTCAGAGTGCAGACTGATCGCCCCAGAATGGCCGCTGCGGTTTCGGCGGTGACGCGATTGTCTGCGCTGATCCAGTGCCCGTGATGCTGGCACCAATCGGTGATGGTTTGCTCGGTGTTCATAATTTGCGCCTCCCGGCGGTGTGTGTTGGGGCGGATTAACCGGATAAAGCGGATTAATTCCAGCTCCTATATGAAATATGTCACTGACAGTTTTCCCCTTGGGGTTGGAAAAAATCCGGATAATCCGGTTAATCCGTTTTGCTCTGTCAGAAACGCTTCGTTACGCGCCATCCCGGTTCATTGTGCGAAGGGTCGCCAACGTCCAGACGCATACCGGCAACCACGCGCCCTTTGTGACGGCGCAACCATCCGCCAAAGTAGCGACCATTGAACCCACCACGCGGCGGCGCAATCTCGCACACGGCTTCAATGAATGACGCCTCGGCCTTTGTGGTGTTGAACTCTCCAGCGGCCACCAGCTTGGCAATATCTCGAACCCTTACCACGGCATCCCCGAACAGATCCCACCACGCTTGCATGACTTCAATGTGCTGCTGGTGGTAGGGATCTTCTGCCTTGCTCAGTTGCAGCACCTCAACGGGGTCAGCCATAGGGGCAGGGGTCACGCCTTCACGGATCAGCCAGCAGACGCACTGCCTTACAACGCGCTCCCATTCGTCAAAACTCCCAAGGCCACCAGAACCGACCACGGGCGCACCTTCCCACTGATAGGTCAGCAACACAGACAGCAAGTCGGCGCGGTAGGCGTCAAGACGGTCACGGATAAGGTCGCGGGGGTTGAATGAAAACTTGCGGGTTTCGGGTGACTCGCAATCGGCGTCCAGTCCAATTGGCAGAATGCGCCGGAAGGTGTCGCCCCCTGCGGTTACGTTGTTGCCATTCAGCACCCACAGCACGCGGTTGATTGCGCTACGGGTCTCAGACTGGCCCAAAATACGCCCCTCGGGTTCGGCACTGGTCAGAAATACGCATAGGTCGGCGCTGTCGATAACGCCGGTTAGGTTATCCAGCACAGCACCGGCCCGGCCTGTTAGCAGCACCGAAAACAGCCGTTTGCCTATTTCCTCGGGGTTGCCTTCGGGCAGCGGCATTGCCTTAACGGGCGCACCCACCAGCAGCATCAAACATTCAGACAAAAGTGTTTTGCCCGTGCCTGCTGTATAGGCTCGCACCAGATAGCCCGGCGCGGTTGGCAGTGCAGGGCGGCAAACGGTGGTCAGCAGGGCAGCCAGAAACACGCCCCGGCTTGTATCGCTGTCGAAGGGGAATAGCTCGAAAGGCTCCCAGATCCGGCGCATCACTTCAACCAGTCCGGCCCGGTCGAGCGGGTGCGGAGTTGGGCGGCTGTTGCTGTCGCTCAGGTACAAAAGGCCGGTTGACTCATCAAAGCCGGGTTGAGTGATAACGCTACCATCCGAGCGCATGACCGGGAACGATACTAGGCCGGTCACTTTCGGCAGATCCCATGCGCCACGGGCGGCCATAATGCGGGCGGCTACTTTGTCGGGACAGTCACGCACAGCCCATTCATTGTTCCGGCCATCAAACACCAGAAACCGAAACGCACTTTCAAGGTATGTTTGCAGCCACGGCTTTTCAACGGTCAGCAGCTCGCCATCACCCAGACGCACCAGCAGACCGGCCCGCTCGAATATCTCACCATCCAGTGCCAGACGCTGCATGATCTTCGGCAGTACCTGGGGCAGTTCGCCCTGTTGCAGCTTCAACTGCTGAACCGGACGCAGCAGCCGGTAACGGGTGCCGCCATGCGCGTGACTGAAAATGTAAGGGGTGCCACCACTTTTCAGGTTGGCCCATGCAATGCGCCGGTCACTGTTGGAGTAGTCCGGTTCCAGCGGGTCATGGAATCGCTCGCCATGCCACTGGTCTGGGTTGTCCAGCAGATCCCCGACTGTCATTCGGCGGCCACTTGAATGCATAAGCTCGAAGTCACCAAACAGGCGGCCACGCTCTACAGCTTCACGCAGCCGGTCGCGTGCCTCGGCCTGCTCAGCTTCGGGCATATCACCCAAGGCGGTCAGACGCTCATCAATCCACGCTTCACGGGTTAGGTGGATCTCGGCCAGCAGGTCATCACAGCCACGTTCGGCGGCCTGAATGTCGGCCAGTTGCTGGCGTTCAGCCTCGGTCAGATCCGGCAGGGCTTGCGCTGTCACCAGCGGGGCGGCTTCATTGTTCAATGCCTCTGGCTCAGGTCTGCGGGCTTCAAGCGGTGCCACACAAACAGGGGGCGCGGCAAAGTCCAGCCGGTTAGTCTGCCAGACGCTGGCATCAATCGGGGCACGGGTCAGAGTCTGGCCTGATTTACTCACAACATAGCGACCATGTCCGGCCAGCCATAAGCGTTCAAACAGGGCTTTGCCTGCTCGTGGTATGTCGCGTGCATCAGCAACCAGAACATACAACCGCTGGCCGCGAACGCCCGTTACCTGCTCGCCGGTTTCGTTGTTATGGATCATGCTTGAGCCTGAAACACCCCAGACCATAGGCGCATCACGCAAGGCGGGGGCGGCCTTGTACAGCAGCCCCAGCCATTCATCACGGGTTAGCGGCTCATCACCGGGCAAAGGGTCGCCATCCAGCAGCAGCCAGCCCGGCCCGGCGTTCCAGTTGAATGCCTCCTTAGTTCTGGCAATTGCACCTGGCGCGGCTTTGGGCAGTTTTTCACGGGTCACAATAGGGCTTTGCTGTGCTTGCGGCAGGCCAAAAATTAGCGCCTGATTCTGCTCAAGCTGGCCCAATACTGCGGCCAGATCTTGGGGTAAAAGCAGATCCACGCGGGTGGCTGTGCCTTCTACCATTTCCCCAGCATGTACTTTGGTTGGCTTGCCATCAGCCAAGTGCCACAGCTTGGTCAGGCGCTGGGGGTTTGTGCTTGTTGCAACGGTCAGGGGTGCGTTCATAGTGCGGCCCCTTCAATGGCAATCCGGCCTTCGTGCAATGCCTTGCCAATATAAATGCCGAGCAAACGGCATTCATCCAGCAACGGCCAGCCGTTCAAGTCGTCATAAGCGGCAACGGCGGCGCGGAATGCTAGCCGTTTTGCTTGGAATTGATCGAGTAATTCACGCTCGGTCTGACTTGCCGGTTTAATGCTGCGGGCGGTTGCTAGGTGGTAGTTGATCTGCTCAACCAGTCTAATGGCCTGCTGTCGGGCGCTGCTGCTCGCGGTGTTGTTTTTCATTTACGCGGCCCCCTGCAATTGCTTGATCTGATCCAAGCGCCAGCGGGTGCAGCCGGGTGAAAGTTTTACTGGTTGGGGCAGAATGCCGGAAGAGGCCCAGCGCCAGATTGTGGCGCGTGATACGTTGAAAAGCTCGGCTAGTTGAACATCTGAGCCATAACGCGGCAGGGCTTGCGGTGAATTGTTCATGGTGGAACCGTCCTTTAGTGAATTGCGACGGTTCTAGATTGATGGGTTGGCCGTTTTTCTCTGCGGGACGTTAAAGCGAAGTTTTTAGCCTACAAACTCGTTCAGTGCGTTCCTTATATGGCGCTCGGGGTTCTCGATCTGAGCCAGCATATAAAGTTCAAGCCAGCAGCACGCGTAGCGGTAGAAAACGGCATTAGGATCACTGCTTAATGCGTGGCCCGGCATTGCTGATTTGAATTGCCGCATAAGCTCATGCAGCCCATCGATATAGCGCCTTGCTTCACGTCTAGCGCCACCAGCACCGGGGTCTTTTAATCCTTGCAGATAATCGCCCGTAATTACGGCCAGATCAGCCGCCAGACTAGGGCGCTGGTCAGGGTCTGCCTGCACTATTCGTATAACCTGTCGTTCAAACACGCTGGCCTGAAAATCCACCGGCATAGACAATTGCAGGTCGCGTATTGCGTCCAGTTCACAGAACACGCCTGGGCAATATCGGCGTGCAGATTCTAGTCCTGCCGATAGGCTTTTGACTGCGGCGGCTTGAGTGCCGCGCTTGTCTGCGAGTTTTCGTAGCGCATTATCGATACGCTGCACTTCTTCGCGTACCGCTTTGAACGTGCCTTGAGCGCGAAACCCCGACAATGCGTAGTGATATGCATGCGCTTGATCTAATCCTTCCAGCAGGCGGGTTAGAGTTTCAGGGGCAATGGAAAAGCCTTGTGCCATTGGCGGCATCAGATACAGCTTGAGTTTTTCACTCGGAGTCATGCGCTGGCACCCCCGATATTGACCACATTGTCACCAGCGGCCTTTGCACCTTTTCCGTTGCAGTAGTCGGCCCAGTCATTCATCAGCAGTCGGCGCTTATTCAGCAGCCCGTCACGCGCATAGGCGGCGCGGGTCTTATCGTCGTTGACGTGTGCCAAGGCAAGCTCTGAAACCTCATCAGGGTAGGCGGTGTGCAGTCTGGCCCAGTCCTTGAACGTGGATCTGAAACCGTGCGCCGTGACGTTATGCCCCAGTGCTTTGGGCACCTTAGAAACCATAACGTCTGATATTTGCCCGCCACGGCCACCAGTGAACAGGTAATTGCTCAAACGCGGGGTTTCTTCAAGCACCTTGATAGCCTCGGGCGGGAGCGGTACAACGTGATCCTTTGCCGCCTTCATGCGCTCGGCGGGAATAGTCCATGTCTTTTTCTTTAGGTCAATTTCATCCCACGTTGCGCCCCTTGCTTCACCAGAACGGCAGGCGGTCAGGATGATGAATTGCAGCGTTCTGGCACCGATGCCCTTGGCCTGTTCCAGCTTGGCCCAAAAGGCTGGCATATCGTCCACAGGCAAGGCTGCATGGTGCGTGACTTTGGACACTTTGCCCGGCGCTGGCAGGCTGCTATGTTCGAGCATCCCTTTCCACTTGGCTGGGTTGATGCCGCTGCGCTTTTTATCGGCAATGGCAATATCCAAGATCTTTTCAACATGCAGTCGGACGCGGGTTGCTGTCTCGGTCTTGGTTTCCCAGATAGGCTCAAGCATGGCGACAACGTGCGCCATCTCAACGTCAGAAACCAACATTTTGCCAAGGTAGGGCAGGGCGTAGCGTTCAAGGTGGCCGGTTAGCTTGTGCAATTGCTTGGCCCCTTTGTACTCCTTGCCTTTACGGATCATGTAGACGCGGGCCAGATCCTCGAACGTGACAGCCTTGGATTGTTCGCTGATCAATGCCGAGCGGTTAGCCTTGCGCTGCAATACTGGATCAATGCCCTGTCTGATCTGCTCTTTGGTTTCTCTTGCCTGATCCCTTGCAGCCTTTAGGGGCACGTCAGGGAAGCCACCTAAACCAATATCCCGGCGCTTGGTGCCTACCATCGTTCGCAATATCCAAGACCGTGCCCCAGTCGTTGAGACTTGCAGCAGTAAACCCGATACGCCACCAACAGCGTGCAAGCCGGGATGGGTTAGGTTGCGAATCTCGACGGCTGATAACTCTTTGGCTTTCTTCGGCATAGCATTCTCCGGTTCGGTTCCCACTGCGGGCACCAACTAGCTGGATTTCATACCCAACTAAAAACCCAACATAAAATATACGAATGAATGCTAAAGCATGATACTTGTTGAGACAACAGTTTTCTTTGCAGGCCAGTAAATACGGGGGTTTTGCTCAGTGTTGCGACAGGCTGAAACGGGAATATGGGTTAGGCTCCGGGCACCACTTCCAGCTCAAATATCTGCCATCCATGCTCTGCTGTTTTGCCATGCAAATGGCCCAGACAATGGTTCTACAGCGATTCTCTCTCTTTTGACCCTTCCGGCTTCATCGACTGTTCACTTCAGCGTCACTTATGCGTCATCCTAGGCTGTTGCAATCAGCCAAACGACCGAGGGGGATGCATCATGCGAATTACGGTAATAGGTTGTGGCTATGTAGGACTTGTGACGGCGGCCTGTTTTTCTGAAATGGGCAATCAGGTGGTCTGTTTCGATCTTGATGGCAGCCGGATCGAGGGTTTGCAGAAGGGCATTTGCCCGCTGCATGAACCTGGCATGGACGCCTTGTTGGCCACCAATCTAGCCGCACGCCGATTACATTTCACCAGCCGTTTGCAAGAAGCATTGCAGGGTGCTGAGATCGTTTTCATTGCCGTAGGCACGCCCAGTAATGAAGACGGTTCAGCAGATATTTCGCAGGTCCTGGATGTCGCGTCCGATCTTGGACAGCATCTGCTTGCTCCGACTTTGGTGGTCTGCAAATCGACCTCACCGGTGGGTACAGCCTGTCGCGTCGAGTCCATTCTTGATCAGCACTGCAAACGTCGCCAGCTTAGCTGGCGTTCGACGGTCATCAGCAATCCGGAGTTCCTCAAGGAAGGGGCGGCAATCGCTGACTTCATGCGTCCTGATCGGGTAATTATCGGCACTTCCGACGAGCATGCCCGAGCAGTGATGCGGGAGTTGTACGCACCCTTTGTGCGTAATCATGAGCGCATTTTGTTTATGGAGCGGCGCGCTGCAGAGTTGACCAAATATGTTGCCAACGCTTTCCTTGCCAGCCGCATTTCCTTCATGAACGAAATGGCCATTTTGAGTAACAAGCTGGGCGTTGATATAGAGCAGGTGCGCCAGGGTATTGGTTCGGACAAGCGCATTGGACGCCACTTTATTTATCCTGGATGTGGTTACGGGGGATCATGCTTCCCGAAGGATATCAAGGCGTTGCTGCATATGGCCAAGGAACAGGGTGAGGAGCTTGATATTCTTAGAGCGGTTGAATCGCGTAATCAGGCGCAAAAGCAGTGGCTTCTGATGCAATTGCTGGAGCGCTTCGGTCCGGATCTGCATAACAAGGTCATTACTTTGTGGGGCTTGGCCTTCAAACCGGGGACAGACGACATTCGTGAAGCCCCCAGCCTGGTTTTGATCGACGGACTGTTGCGGGCTGGCGCTTTGATTCAGGCCTATGATCCGGTGGCCATGGCCAGTGTTGTCGAAAGCTATCCCCAGGCTGTTGCCAGTGGCCAGTTGAAACTCGGTGCCGATGCTTATGAAGCACTGCAAGGCTCTGATGCGCTGGTGCTGGTGACCGAGTGGAAAGAGTTTCGTCAGCCTGACTTCCTGAGTATCAGGAAGCTCATGCGTCGACGCTTGATAATTGATGGGCGAAACCAATACGACCCGGTGCACGTCAAGGAATACGGCTTTGAATACATTGGCGTGGGCCGGTCAGTTCGCGAACAGAAGATACGCCCATTGCTGCGCCAGGTCGTCGCTTGACCGGGCTGATTTCACAGGCCGGTCTGTAGTATCTACAGGCTGGCATGTGCCCAGCTCAAGAAAAGACACCAACAAGTCAACAAGCCCGCATGCTCAATAGGTTAAGCTAGCGCTTTGATTCCTGTGGGGCATTGCACATGAGCCAGTATGACTTTGATTTATTCGTGATTGGCGCCGGTTCCGGCGGCGTCAGAGCCAGCCGAATGGCAGCGGGTTTTGGCGCACGCGTTGCCGTAGCCGAGGACCTGTACCTGGGTGGCACCTGCGTCAACGTTGGCTGTGTTCCAAAAAAACTTTTTGCCTATGCGGCCCATGTCTCCGAGGACATTGAAGATGCCAAGGGCTATGGCTGGGACATTGCTGAATCACACTTCACCTGGCCACGTCTGCTGGCCAACAAGAACACCGAAATAAGCCGCCTGAACGGCATCTACCGCAACATGCTGACCGGTGCTGGCGTCAGCTTGATCGATGGCCGTGCGCGTTTGTTGGACTCTCACCGGGTGGCTGTGGGTGATCAGGTGTTCAGTGCCGAGCGCATTCTGGTTGCCACCGGCGGCTGGCCGCATATACCGGATTTTCCAGGTAATGAGCATGTGATCAGCTCAAACGAGGTGTTCCACCTCGAGCAGCTGCCGAAAAGAACCCTGGTTGTCGGCGGCGGCTATATCGCCATTGAGTTTGCCAGTATTTTCCACGGCATGCGCTGCGATGTCAGTCTTCTCTATCGGGGTGATCTGTTCCTGCGTGGCTTTGATCAGGGGCTGCGCGAGCACATGGCCAGTCTGATAAAAAACAAAGGGATAGATCTGCAGTTTAATGCTGATGTTGAGCGTATTGAGCGCGCCGCTGATGGCACTTTGCAGGTCTTTCTCAAGGATGGGCGTCAGCTTGAAACCGATCTGGTGCTCTATGCCACCGGACGCAAGCCCAATCTGCGAGACCTTGGGCTGGAAAACACCCATGTCAAGCTGGATGCCAAGGGCTTTATTGCCGTTGATAGCGACTACCAGACCAGTGACCCAGCAATTTATGCCATTGGCGACGTCACCGACACCGTGCAACTGACACCGGTGGCGCTGGCCGAGGGCATGGCGTTGGCCAGGCGCCTGTTCAAGCCTGATGAATATAAGCCTGTGGATTACAACGACATTGCCACAGCCGTGTTCTGCATCCCCAACATGGCTACTCTGGGACTGACCGAAGAGCAAGCCCGGGCCAAAGGCTTCAAACTGGCGATTTTCGAGAGTCGTTTTCGGCCTATGCGCAATACTCTGGCCGGGCGCGATGAGCAAAGCATGATGAAGATGATTGTCGATCAGGCCACTGACCGTGTGTTGGGCGTGCACATGATCGGGCCGGATGCTGGTGAGATCATTCAGGGTCTGGCTGTGGCGGTCAAAGCCGGCGCAACCAAGGCGGTGTTTGACGCCACACTGGGCATCCATCCCACGGCGGCCGAGGAGTTCGTCACCATGCGTACTCCAACACGCATGGACTGACAGTCATAGTCGGCGGAGCATGACCCAGATGAGTTGGTTCTACGCATTCGATCTGTTTGGCGTCGCGGTGTTTGCCATTTCCGGCGCCCTGGTGGCCGGTCGCAAGTCCATGGACCTGTTTGGCGTTATGGTGATAGCCATTGTCACAGCGCTGGGTGGCGGGACCCTGCGCGATGCCATACTGGATAACCACCCGGTACCCTGGATCGCCAATGAACTCTATATTCTGGTCGCCGTTCTGGCCGCACTGGGTACCGTGCTCTGGGTGCGTCTGACGCGTCCCATACACGAAATCGGGCTGCTGATTGCGGATGCTTTCGGTTTGGCGATTTTTACCGTGATAGGCACCCAGGTGGCGCTTGATCAGCAGGTGCCCATCAGTGCGGCGGTGATCATGGGCGTCATGACCGGGGTAGCAGGCGGGGTGATGCGCGATATTATCTGCAATGAAATCCCGCTGATCTTTCAGCGGGAAATCTATGCAACGGCCAGTATTGCTGGCTCACTGGTGTATATCCTGCTGCACCAGTTGAACACCGCGTCGAACCTGGATATTACGCTGGCCGTTCTGACAGTGCTGGGTATTCGCCTTGCAGCGATCCGCTGGCACCTGGCCCTGCCGCGTTTCCATCTGCTTGATTCTGACCGGAACGGTGATGATCAGTGATGCTTGTGCTCATTCATGTCCATTGCGCCAGACTCATGGACCTGTGACGGTTGCGCGCCATCGTCAATGTTGACAATGACGTCAACCTTGCCAGCCTGCTCAAACTCCAGCGTTAGAGGAAACTGCTCTCCGGCAACCAGGGGCTGTTGCAAGTTGAACAGCATGACGTGGTAACCACCCGGCTGAAACGTCAGTGTCTGCGCGGGCTCGATACGCAGTTGCTGAACCTGCTGCATTTTCATCAAGCCGTCCTGATGAACATGTTCGTGCAATTCGGTATAGGCGGCCACCGGCGTCTCTGCGCCCAGCAAGGTGTCAGCACTGTCGCCGCGGTTTTCAATACGCAGATAAGCTGCGCCGGTTTGCGCTGAAGGCGGCATGGCGCGCGACCAGGGGTGATCGATAAACAGCGCTCCAGCGCTGAACTCATGGGCCAGCGCGGGCAGGACGAGAAGGCTGGCAAGCAGGGCGAGTGCGGTTTTCTTCAAGAACATGCAGTTGACTCCTTCATTGTTTGCAACAGCTTAACCTGAGGACCCTGTGGCGCACTACTCCAGTCTGACCCGATACACCTCTGCAACGGAAATGATGCCCTTACGAGCCAGATCCAGCGCACCCTGGGTCAAGCTGCGCATGCCATCCTGTTGCGCCTGCAGGTCAATATCCTGCGCCGCCACCGATGGCTGGATCAGACGCCGCAGGGCAGGGGTGACTTCCAGCAGCTCGTAGACGGCAATACGGCCTGCAAAACCACGGCCGTGGCATTTATCACAGCCGGTTCCTACCTTGAACGTATCATGACCGTTCAGGCCCAATGAGTGTTTGACATGCTCCGGCACCTCTTCGTCGGTCAAGCAGTGCGGACAATTTCGCCGTGCCAGTCGTTGAGCCAGCACCCCAATAAGACTGGCATTGACCAGGTAGGGTGCGATGCCGATTTCAAGCAGACGGGTGACGGTCGCTGCGGCACTGTTGGTATGCAGGGTACTCATCACCAGGTGGCCGGTTAGCGCGCTTTCGGTGGCCATCATGGCGGTTTCCTGGTCACGGATCTCACCGACCATGATGACATCCGGGTCATGTCGCAGGATATGGCGCAGGGCCCGGGCAAAGGTGTAACCAATGGCAGGGCGCACCTGAATCTGACGAATGCCGGCAATCTGGTATTCCACCGGGTCCTCAACGGTGATGATATTCACGCCGGTGCCGCGGATATCATTGATTGCAGCATAGAGTGTGGTGCTTTTACCCGAGCCTGTCGGGCCTGTGACCAGCACAATACCCTGATTCAGGCTGATCAGGTTGCGAAAGCGCGCCGCATCGGTTTCGCTGAAACCCAGATCCTCAAGGGTTTTCATGCTCTGGCTGGTATCCAGAATGCGCATGACCACACTTTCGCCATGGACGGTGGGCATGATCGACAGGCGCAGGTCAATAGTGCGGTCCTTGAGTCTGACCATATAGCGGCCATCCTGGGGTAGGCGGCGCTCGGCTATGTTCATGCCACCGATGATCTTGATCCGGCTGACAATCGCGGGGAGAACGCTACGCTTGATCTTGCGGATATCCATCAACAGACCGTCAATCCGAAACTGAATGGTCGCTTCCTTTTCGTCAGGCCGGATATGGATATCCGAGGCTCGGCGGCTGATGGCATCCTCAAGCAGGTTGTCAACAAAGCGCACCGTCGGCTTGTCTTCGGCCAGCTGCTTCATCTGCTGCAGTGACAATACGGGTTCTACGTTATCGTTTTCCGGCAACACTTCGGCTGTTGCCGCACCGTAATGCATGTTGATGGCTTGTTCGATGGCAGCTGGTTCGGCAATAACGGCTTCAACCGGTTTGCCGGTGATAAAACTGAGCAGGTGCAGGAGCTCATGCTGGGTCGGATCCGGGCAAGCGACTATCATGCGCTCGGCATGCGTCATCAGTGGCATGACCTGATACTGCCGGGCCAGTTCTTCAGGCAGCAGGCCCAGAAGGCTTTCGTCAATATCAAAGGTCTCAAGCTCGACCTGGGGAATAGTCAGCTGTTCGGCAATGACCTGTTTCAACTGATCCGGTTTGATCGCGTCAATGCCCAGCAAAATCTGGCCTAGCCGGCCGCGATGTGGCTGATTGTGTTGCAGTTTCAAGGCGGCGTTGAGTTGCTCGTTGTTTATCAATTTACGCTTGAGCAGAATCTGTCCCAGCTGTTTTTCCGGGACACCGGCAACATGCTTGTCAAATACTTCATTGAGGGCTAACTGACTGTTTACCTTCATAAAATGATATCTCTGTGGCCGATGTTCTTTATTATTTTAGAATACTGGCACTATGCAATTAATGACCCGTATCAATGTCAGGCTCATAGTGCAGGAGTAAATGCGGTTGATTGTGCAAGCTATTGTGCAAAACTGTGTTCCAGTTAACTAAAATTTGTTGCGCTATGGCTGTTAGCCAGCATGTATTTCAAGCAGACTATTTCCAAGACATATCTTGTGGGGCAGTCGAGATGGTCAACTCATCACATGAGTCAATTATGTACGAACAACGCAAATTGGAACGCCATCACATGAGCACAAGTCTTGAAGTCTATGATCTTGATACCGGGCACCACCTTGGCCGCGTGGTTGATCTGCATGCTGAAGGCTTGATGCTCCTCAGCGATCAGCCCATTAGTCTGTTCAAGCGTTTTGCCTTGCAGGTCAATCTGCCGATGACCCTCAACGGCCTGTCTGAATTCTTCCTTGACGCCGAAAGCCTGTGGAACCGCGAGAGCATCGCAGGCGGTCAATACTGGACCGGTCTGCACTTTACCAATCTGCCTGAGCCCTCACGGCAGTGCATTGAAAGAATGGTGGCCAGCCGCTGAGCAGAAGGTCTCGATCAAGAGGCCTTTTTTATTTGATGCTGCTGTAGCCATTTCACGCGTTGTCCCAGCACACCAGGCGCGCTCTGCAGCCTGTGCCATACTCAAGGCACAACCCTGCAAGAGGAACTCAGCATGTCCGATCATCATGTCTACAAAAAAGTCGAAATAGTCGGCTCATCAAGCACCAGTATCGAAGACGCCATTCAGAACGCCATTGCCGAGTGCAGCAAAAGCATAAGCCATGTGGAATGGTTTGAGGTGGTGGAAACCCGTGGTCACGTGGTCGACGGCAAGGTAGGTCACTTCCAGGTGGTATTGAAAGTGGGCTTTCGTATCCTCGGTAGTTGACTATTCAAAGGCCTGGGAGATGACATCCCGATAGTTGCGAATCTGTCTGACGTAATGCACTGGCTCGTAGCCTCTGGCGTAACCATGGCGCAATGAGGGGTAGTAACGTTCATCCGCCAGTAACGGCAGTACCTCGCGCAACTCAACCCAGGAATCCGGATTCTTGCCCAATTCGCGCGCCAGTCTACGCGCGTCCAGCAGATGTCCACGGCCAATGTTGTAGCTGGCCAATGCCATAAAGGTTCGATCTGGCTCTGGAACGCTGTCTGGAAGGCGTTGATGGCGATCGGCAAGATAACGCGCTCCGCCCTGAATACTCTGCACAGGGTCCAGGCGGTTAGCCACACCCAGCTCACGAGCCGTGCGCTGGGTCAGCATCATGAGACCCCGCACACCCGTGGGGCTGCGTGCATGTGGATTCCAGTGTGATTCCTGATAGGCCACGGCCGCCAACAGGTCGGCTGGCATACGGGTTTCCTGCTCAGCACGTAGAAACTGCTCTTTGAACTGTGGCAAACGCTCGTTGATTCGCCGGTTCAATGCTCGCAAATCAACAAAATCGAATTCACCGATATAGGCATAATAGCTCGACTCAACCCGGTGTATCGCTTCCTGGCCTGCTGCTGAGGCCATCCAGTCCCGTGCCTGGCGGGCCAGTTTGCGACTGCCTGGAGGCAAGTACCAGCCAATCTGTTGGGTGTCTGTCAGGTCCATGGCCACCTCCAGTTCAGGCATGAAGCGACGGTTGACCTGTACGATATTGGAGTCAGCTACAACGCAATCAATCTCGCCTTCCAGCGCCTTGAGTAGCAGTTGTTCGGTACCCAGATCAGCGTGTTCGGTGAAGGCCAGTTGCGGATAGGCAATCTCGAATTGCCGCAGGGACTCTGCATAGCTGCTCTGGGCCGCCACATGCAGGGCAATATCCTGGAGCTGCTCTGCATGGCGCGGCAGAGCAGGGTGATCGCGATGGCAGACCACCTGTTGTGTGATTTCCTTGTGTGCAGGCCCTGCCAGGAGACTGCTGCTGCGTGACTCAAGCAGTGTCAATCCGGCTGCGCCCAGATGTGCATTCCCCTGCTCAAGCTGGGCCAATACGTTGGCGGTTGAGTGTTGCACGTCCCATTCCACGCGCCAGCCATGGGCTCTGGCGAAACGGTTGACCAGATCATACTCTGGACCGGTAGGTCGGTTGTCGCGGTTATTGTAATAGGTCGTGGAGCCACTGCGGGTAACCACCTTGAGCACACCGGTCTGATCGGGATGACCTAGACGATTCGAGTCAGAGCAAGCCGTTAGCGTGCACGCCACAATCAAGACTATTCCGTTTAGCACCTTTACCATGCAGGCCCCTTTATAGTTGTTGTCAGATGTCAGTCATGGCTCCAACATAACCTGAACAGATTGCTGCCGCAATTTTGGCTGGCAGCGCGGCTACACCGACACACAGGAGCTTTAAAGTGACCCTATGTTCACTTCCGCAGGGTGTCAAACGTCAGACAAACAGTCACGGCCGTGAGTTTATTCTTATCGATCGGCCAGGGCTTCGCTCAAAGCTGTCTCTCGAGGGTGCGCACCTGCTGAGTCATAGTGCGGACGGTAAAGCACTGTTATGGCATAGCGAGATTGAGCCCTGTAAACCCGGCATTCCACTGCGTGGGGGCATCCCCATTTGCTGGCCGTGGTTCGGTGCTGACAGGCCCGGTCCGGCGCATGGAATTGCCAGAACCAGCCTGTGGGCATTGGAGGCTATTGAGGACATTGATCAGGCGCTGTTTGTGCGCCTGAGTCTGCCCCACCTCGAACAGGCGAAGCACTTACCCCCTGGCGAACAGTGGCAGTTGGTTGTCGAGTTCAGCCTTGGCCTGAGCCTGCAGGTCAGCCTGATCAGCCGAAATGTGGGTGATCGGCCGCAACCCTTGACCCAGGCCCTGCACAGTTACTTGCCGGTTTCCGATATTCAGCGAATCAGCCTGACGGGGCTCGAAGACGGCCTATACCTTGACCAGTTGACCGGTTTGCAAGCCCGCCAGCAGGGTGATTTACAGGTCACGGATGAACTCGACCGGATCTACTCGGGTACAGCTGAGGATATTCAGGTGAGGGACCCGAGTGGACCTGGTTTGCTGATTCAGCGCAGCGGCAGCAACTCGGTGGTGGTATGGAATCCCTGGCGGGCCAAGGCCAAGCGCCTGAGTCATTTTCCCGAACAGGCCTACCAGCAGATGCTCTGTGTTGAGGCGGCTAACACCCTAAGCGACGCACGCATGCTCGAACCTGGCGAGAGCCACATCCTGACTACCCGTATCAGTCATCTGGTTGCAAAATGATCAACCAGTGATATAAATGATGTGGATTTACCCCGCCATGATTGCTCTCAGCAGCAACCCGCCGTTGGCGCAGACCTTTAATCAATGCTGTATTCCAGGCTATTGAGTGACCGGTTGGACGCAGCACAACGGCAGATCATGGAGGATATATGAGCAATCAATGCTTTGAGCTTGGGCTGGTGGGCGCGGGGGCCGTATCCGCTGGTGCTTATACCGGCGGTGTCATCGATTTCATGGTTTTCGCCTTGGACCAGTGGTACGAAGCCAAGGCTTTGGGCTCAGACAAAGCGCCAGCGCATGATGTCAGGATTTCTGCCTTTGCCGGGTCGTCCGCCGGCGGTATTACAGCCGCCTTGGCAACCGGCTACCTGGCATCAGATCAGCCTTCCATCGCGAATCCGGATGAAGCTGCGGTATTCCGTGGACAAAACAAGCTGTTTGATTCCTGGGTTGATCGCATTGATATCAGCTATATGCTGGAAACCCGTGATCTGCCCGACAACAAGGCGCCCGTCATATCTATCCTTGACTCAACGGTGTTGTCCGAAATCGCTGCCAGTGGTCTGGACGTAACCCCCCGAAGTCAACCCAGAGATTTTGTCGCAGAGTCGTTTCACCTGCTTTTCACGGTCACCAATCTGCGTGGCGTACCCTATGAAATCAAACTGGCTGGCCAGCATGCCCATGGCCACAGTATGTCGTTGCACGCTGATTATGTGCACTTTCGCTTCAGTAATACCTTGTATGATTGTCCGGCGGATTGCTATCCCATGACTTGGGCAGACCTTGGCGAGGCACATCCGTACAAGGCGCGTATTGCCAATACGGCTTTGGCGTCTGGCGCCTTTCCCGTAGGGCTGGCACCGCGCACTCTGCAGCATGTTATACCCGAGGGTGGAGCCCATGATTGCTACAGCACGCGCCTGTGGCCCGTTCCAACACCCGAGTCGACAGAGCCGCATCAATGCGTGAGTTTACGCCCGATTCCTGCCAACTGGGGCAAGCTAACGGGTGATTATGACTATCGATACCAATGTGTTGATGGTGGGGTCATGGATAACGAACCGCTGGAACTGGCCAGGCGCATTCTGGCAGGGCCGCGAGGCTGTAACCCCAGGGAGGGCGAAAAAGCTGACAAAGCCATGATTCTTATCGACCCGTTTCCAGGTGAATCACACTTCAACCCTGAGTATAGTGAGGCCCCCGACGTGCTCAAGAGTGCGGTAATGGTCTTTACCGCCTTGAAGAATCAGGCCCGCTTCAAACCCGATGAGTTGATGTTGGCAGCCCATGATGAGGTCTATTCGCGCTTCATGATCGCCCCTAGCCGCAGTGGTTCAGCGCACCCCATCGCCTGTGGCGCCCTGGGTGGATTCGGCGGCTTTTTGAAACGCGACTTTCGCGCCCATGATTACTTTCTCGGCCGGCGTAACGCGCAGAAATTTTTGCGCGACCACCTGGTCCTGCCTGAGCGCAATCCACTGTTCAATGCGTGGCCGGAGACACAGCGCCAGAATTACTGCGTGAAAAACAAGCATGGCGCGCCTGTGCTGGAAAAGGGCTTCAGATTGCTGCCCATCATCCCGTTACTGGACGAGGCGGCCAAGCCGTGTTTTTCACCCAACTGGCCAAGTTACAGCAAGGCTGATCTGACCGCCCTGAGCAACAGCATGGATGTGCGCTTTGACGCGCTGCTAGACAACCTGGTGACGGCTTATTTCAGCAAGAACAACAGACTATTCCGGGTGGCTACCAAGTGGATGCTCAGCCGCAAGAAAAAGGATGTACTCGACTGGGTGGAGAAGACCGTCAGTAAGGACTTGAAGAACTTGGAGCTGATGGAATAACTACACAGTAAAGACAGGCGTTTTCACAACGGCTTATCCCGGCGAGTGTAGCAGCCGGGATAAACCATGATTCAGGCGGCCTGGTCTTCTGACTGAGGCGATAGTTGCGGTGGATCAAAACGCAGGATGCCATCATCCAGCGACTCCTCCAGTAGCATTCTGGAGTCAGCCAGATAATCATTGAGCACACGCCAGGGCAGACGCCGCCCCTGGCGCGGCAAAGTCGCATCGGCGCGCTTGACGTAGCCCGACTGCAGCGAGGCCATAATGGATGCCGCTTCCAGGTTGTCTCCAGCATCGACCGGCATGGCCACCGTTTTCTGCTCCTTGTCCATAAACTTGAGCAGGCGACACAGGTAACTGGCAGCAATATCGGCCTTGAGCGTCCAGGAGGCATTGGTGTAGCCCAGGATCCAACCCATATTGGGCACGTTCTGCATCATCAACGCCTTGTAGGTCATCTGTGCGCTGGTATCGATCAGCTGATCATCAATACGCAGTTGCATACCCCCAAGCATTTCCACCCGCAGTCCGGTAGCGGTAATGATGATGTCGGCCTGGAGTTCCTGCCCGGATTTCAGGCGAATGCCGTTTTCGGTAAAGGTCTCAATTTCGTCAGTGACAACCGAGGCCTTGCCCGAGTTGATGGCATGGAACAGATCGGCATTGGGTACGGCACAGAGGCGTTCATCCCAAGGCATGTAGCTCGGGGTGAAATGCCGCATGTCTTCCGGGTTGTTCAGCTGTTTGCGGACGTTCTTCAACAGGAAATTGCGCGTCCCGACCGGCCAACGCTTGGCGGCCTTGTACATCCAGCGTTGCACCCGGATATTGCGGCGGCGGGCCAGATTGTAGACCCAGGTATCAGGTAGAAAGCGTTTCAGAAAGGCGGAAATCCTGTCCTGGGCGGGCACCGAGAAAATATAGGACGGTGAGCGCTGGAGCATCGTAATGTGCTCGACCTGTTCAGCCATGGCGGGTACCAGGGTAACCGCGGTAGCACCACTGCCAATCACCACAACGCGCTTGCCCCGGTAGTCGAGATCTTGTGGCCATTGCTGTGGATGGATGCACTGGCCCTGGAAGCGCTCAATGCCATTGAACCCAGGCAAATAGCCTTGCTGGTAGCTGTAGTAGCCGGAACAGCTGATAAGAAAAGCGCAGCTGAATTCGATCTTCTCGCCTGTGTGCTGATGAATGGCGCTGATCGCCCACTGGGCTCGCTCGCTTGACCAGTTAGCATCGGTGATATCCATGCCAAAACGAATCTTCTCGGTCACAGCGTATTCGTTGGCGGTGTCCTGGATGTACTGCCGAATGGACGGGCCGTCTGCCAACACCTGCAGATCATTCCATGGCCGAAAGGCATACCCGAAGCTGAACATGTCAGAGTCTGAACGAATACCGGGATAGCGAAACAGATCCCAGGTGCCGCCGATGGCATCACGGCGTTCGAGGATCGCGACTTTCTTGTCCGGGCATTCCTTGGCCAGATGACAGGCCATGCCGATACCGGACAAGCCTGCGCCGATAATGATGACGTCAAAATGCTCTGCAGCCATGCTGAAGCTCTCTATTGTTATTGTCGTGGGAGTCACACGGGGTTGTGCATAGAGTGCACGTCTATCCAGGGGAAAGAACTGCCATATCACGCCAATTAACCATCAAAAAATGCCAAGGGACGTGCAACAGAGGTTGCCCGCCCATCTGGAGGGCGGGCAGAGGGGATTACATCTGTGACTGCAAAAAGTTTTCCATGCCCAGCTTCTCGATCAACCCCAGCTGGGTTTCCAGCCAGTCAACGTGCTCTTCCTCGGATTCCAGAATACGCTCGCACAGCTCGCGGCTGCCGTAGTCTGCGACGCTTTCGCAATAGGCGATGGCGGCACGCAAATCAGGAATGGCCTTCATTTCCAGTTTGAGATCGCACTTGATTATTTCACGTACATCTTCGCCAATCATCAGCTTGCCCAGATCCTGCAGGTTGGGAAGACCTTCAAGAAACAGTATGCGCTTGATCAGCATGTCGGCATGCTTCATCTCATCAATGGATTCGTGATACTCATGATCGCCCATTTTGTTGAGACCCCAATCCTGCAGCATGCGCGCATGCAGAAAGTACTGGTTGATGGCAACCAGCTCATTCGCCAGGATGGTGTTGAGATGTTGTATGACCTTTTTATCGCCTTTCATGACCCTGCCCTCGGTGTATTCATCCTGAGAGTCTGGTCAGCGCGTCGGCTGCTGTCAAATGCAGTTGTTGGGGATCCAGGGAGGAGGGTATTTACGTGGGCAACCAGCGATTCAAGACTCAGGCCGCGACGAACTGAACACCCTGACTGGCATGGGGTTGCGAGCAGAGCATGTCGGCCAGATGGGCACGGCAGTCACTGGCACACTTGCCACACTGGGTGGCCACATCCAGGGCTTGGCGAAGATCGCGCAGACTGCTTGCGCCTTCGGCAACGGCGTTACGAATTTGCTTGTCGGTGACACCCTTGCAAAGACAGACGTACATGCGATTTATCTCCAGCAGTCAATGGCTGGATACTAGTGCGAATGATAACGATTGTCAACACGGTAAATCTTTTCCCGGCACTGAATCTTGCCTGTGCCGGGAAAAGCCCAGAGACGTCAGATTCGGGCGACCTGAACCGGAATACCATTCAGCACGGCATTGCCTGACAGCTCATCAACTAACTGGTCATCGGTAATATCGTTACAGCTGATACCGGGATTACTCTGTGCCACACGCAAACCCAGACCCTCGCGGTCATGTCCCCAGCCGTGGGGCAGGCTGACCACCCCGGGCATGATGTCATCGGTCAGTTGCACATCCACCAGCAACTCGCCGGTACGCGAAAGGATGCGTGCCTGCTTGCCGCTTTCCAGACCCAGACGTTGAGCATCTTCAGGGTGAATCATCATGGCACAGCGGCCAGAGCCTTTTACCAGACGCTGACTGTTATGCATCCATGAGTTGTTGGTACGCAGATCGCGGCGACCTATCAGCAACAGGCTGCCAGCGTCATCGGCCTCAAGCTCAGCCTTGGCTCTTTGCAGATCAGCCACCAGCTCTGGAGGCGTCAGGTGCATGCGCTGGTTATCGGTGAACAGATAACCAGGGAAGCTCGGCTGCAGTGGGCCCAGATCGAGACCATGCGGGTAACGCTTGAGCAACTCGACACTCAAGCCTTCTTCATGTTGGACTGGCTCGGCCTGGTTGTATTCGGTGAAGCCCTGACCATAGGGGCCGGTGCGCAAGCCGTGATCAAGAATCTGCTCGGGGGTCGGTGACTGACGGGCAGGTGGCTGATCGGGGTTCTTCAGCGCCAGGATGCGTCCTGCGATCCCCTGGACAATATCCCAGTCGCAGCGGGCATTATCCGGCGCCTCAAACAGCGGCTCAGAGTAACGTGCCAGGTTGCGCACAGCCAGCAGATTGAAGACCAGATCATACTGTTCGTGCTCAAGTGGACCGGTTGGCGGCAAAATGATGTCCGCGTGACGCGAGGTTTCATTCAGATAGAAGTCGATGGAGACCATGAAATCCAACTGCTCGAGTGCCTGATCCATTTGCCGACCGTTTGGCGTGGACAGCACAGGATTGCCTGCAAGGCAGACAAAAGCACGCACCTGGCCTTCACCGGGGGTCAGCATTTCTTCCGCCATGGCGACCGCCGGGAAAGAGTGATCAAACTCCGGCAACCCCCTTACTCGGCTGAAGTAACTGGCGAAGCTGCCAGAGGCACGGGTCATGACCTTGTTAAAGGCCGGTGTGGTGAACATCATGCCACCGGGGCTATCAAGGTTACCGGTGAGGATATTCAATACCACCATCAGCCAGTGATTCAGTGCACCGTAGGACTGTGTGGCAACGCCCATGCGGCCATAACAGATCGCGCACTCGGCCTTGGCGAAGTCTTCGGCAATGCGTTGGATATCCGCCACGGCGATGCCGCAGCGCGCACTTAACTGGTCCAGCGAGAAGGATTCAAAGAGTGGCGGCAGGGCGTCCCAGTTATCCGCCATATCGCGCAGTCGACCAGGCTTGCACAAGCCCTGATCGATAACGTGCTTGATCAGACCAATCAGGAAAAACGCATCCGTTCCAGGCTTGATGAACAGATGCTCGGAGACATAACGCGCCGACTCGGTGCGGCGCGGATCGATCAGCACCACCTTGCCGCCCCGTTCCTGAATGGCTTCCAGGCGCTTGAGAATATCGCCGGCGGTCATCAGGCTGCCATTCGAAGCGGCCGGATTGGCGCCCAGCATCAGCATGTAACCAGTACGATCAACATCCGGAATGGTGAACATTTGCGCATGGCCAAACATCAGATAGGACACCAGCTGGTGAGGCATCTGATCCAGCGAAGCTGCAGTGAAGACGTTGCGTGAGCCCAGCGACTTGCGCAGGGTGCCGGCACTCATCATCAAGCCCAGGTTATGCGAGGAAGGGTTGCCCCAGTAGCCAGCCACCGCGTCGTTACCGTAGCGCTGCTGAATATCGACCAGACGGGCAGCGACCTTGTCCAGCGCGGTGTCCCAGTCAATCGGCAGCCATTCGCCGTTGACCTTTTCCATCGGCGTGCGCAGGCGATCAGGATCGGTATGCAGATCCTGCAGGGCATAACCCTTGGGACAGATATGGCCTTCACTGTGCGGATCATCCGGGTCACCGCTGATCGACAGAATACGATCACCTTGCGTTTCAATCTGCACACCACACATGGCTTCGCACAGGGTGCAACTACGGAAGCTGGTTTTCACCGGCAGGCTGGCCTGGGCAATCTCCTTCTCCCGGCCGGCACGAATTACCGCGAGCATCTCGCTGACATCAACCAGCTTGCGGCGGGTACGTCCTTCAGCCAGTCCCAGCGCCTGCTCGTGCTGGTCAAGCAAGCGCCAATCGGCAAAGCTGACCACTTCGACACCGCGCTCCTTGAGCAGCGCGTCAATATCACCTTCGGCAATGACCGGCAGCATAGGCCCCAACTCATCCAGCAGGTGCTGGACGGTTTCTGTGGCGCATTGACGGTTACTGCCAATGACACCACTGGCGCCGCGTTTGATCCAGCCTGCGACATAGTCGCGACCTGCGTCACCACTGACCTTGCCGCGGCTGTTTTCGATGGTGCCGCGCCGGCTGTCAAAGGGCAGATCATCAATACTGGAGCCCTGATAACCGGTGGCGTGGACCACCAGACCGGCCTCGAGGCTGATGCTGTCTTCACTGCCAACCGCCGACAGTGCGCCACTGGCATCACGAACCAACTGATTGCGCTGCGCCTGAACGGATGTGACGCGGCCATCAGCCGCGGTGTTGAACCCGGTGGGACTGGTACAGAACATGAAGCGAATACGCTTGCCTGCTCCGGCCGGACGAGCAGCAATCTCACGCAACAACTGTATGTTCTGGCGCGCCTCAGCCATCTCCGGTGCTTGCAGGGCTTCCAGGCTGATCGAGTCCAGTTCCAGATCGGCCGGATCAACCCGCAGTTGCAGCTCGGGAATAGCCATCAACTGTTCGAGTTCTTTTGGCGTGAAAGCCGCCTGTATTGGACCCCGACGAGCCAGCAGGCAGACCTCATCTATGTTGCTGTCACGCAGTGCCGCCAGCGCTGCATCGGCAATGTCGGTTTTTGCCAACTGTGGCATGGGTAACACCAGCAGACGGGCAATATCCAGGGCCACGTTACCAATACCGATGATGACCGCGCGGTTTACACCCAAATCGGGGTTGAGCTCGGCCTGATCAGGATGGCCGTTGTACCAACCGACAAAGTTGGACGAGCCAAAGACATTGCGCGCATCGTCACCAGGCAGCGACAGGGCACGGCTTTGCGAGCCACCGGTGGCATAGATCACGCCGTGGTAATGTTGACGAAGTTCGGCGGCACTCAGATCCCGACCGATTTCAACGTTACCGAGGAAACGTAGTTGGGGCGACTCGGCCAAGCGTTCAAAGCCGGCGGTAACCGATTTGATCCGCGGATGATCAGGCGCCACGCCATAGCGCACCAGACCAAAGGGTGTCGGCAGGCGTTCGTAGAGATCGATCTGTGCCGCCGGCATTTTCTTCATCAAGGCTTCAGCGGCGTAAAAGCCGCTTGGGCCTGAGCCGATAACCGCAAAACGGGCGGGCAGGCGGGCGAGGGCGCTGTTCTCTTCACCAGCATTGGCCTTGATGCTTTCGCGGATCGGTGGATGGACCAATGCCCCTTCGGCATTCAAGGCAATAAACTGCTGCTGGTCTGCAGGCACCATGCTCTTGGGGAAAATTGCCCCCTCAGGGCAGGCCGATACACAGGCGTTACAGTCGATGCACACCTGGGGATCGATAAACAGCATTTCCGGCGCTTCACGGAAGGCCTCTACAGGACAGACATCGACGCAGCTGGTGTGCTTATTGCCAATACAGGACTGGGTAACGACGTATGCCATGGACTGCTCCACCTATTTATTGTCAAAACACAGATCATAAGTGACATGCAAGGTGCCGTATTGGCAGATAGTGCTCGGTTGACATTTTGTGCCACCCTGTAGATAGTTTGCCCATGAACAGACCGGACTTCTTGCCCTCGGCTTTTATTGAAACCATGCTCAACTATGTGGAAGCGCGGCAGTTGCCTGCAGCCGAGCTAAGCAACAACATGCGCGGTCTGCTGGATTCCCCAACGGTTTGCGCCATGACATTTTGTGCCTTGCTGGATGATATCTACCGCCTGGATCCGGTGAGTGCCCTGGGTGTGCGTCTGGGGCGCGTGGTGCAACCAAGGCATTTCGGCGTGGTGGGCTACCTGGTTTCATCCTGCGGCACGCTGGGACAAGCCCTTGCGCGCTATCACCGCTATCAGGAGTTGCTGCAAGCCGGTCTGACATCACGCGCCTGGCTGGAGGAGGGTGCATTACACATTCGCTGGGCCCAGGCCGTGGCCAACACACCGATTGCCAGTGAATTCAGTCTGGCTGTTTTCGTCAGTCTGTATCAGGCACTGATCGGTCGACCCATCTCGCCGATTCGTGCCGGATTGCCCTTTGCCAAGCCTAATGATGTCGGTGTCTATCAAGCCTTGCTTGGCTGCCCGGTGGATTTCGACTGTGACACTATTGAACTGGTAATTCCTGCGCATTTACTGGCCATGCCGATTTCCAGCAAGGACCCGTATCTGTTGAAACTGCTTGAGCAGCAGGCAGACGCCTTGCTTAGCGAACGTCCAGAGGGCGGTGATCAGCAGACACGAGACTTTTTCAGTCTGGTACAGGAACAGATTGTTGAATCGATCAAGAACGGTGACGCCAGCGCCGAGTCGGTGGTCGCTGCGCTGGGTTGTTCGCTGCGCAGCTTTTACCGTCAATTGCACAAGGCTGGGCTGAGTTACCGAGGCATGTTAGCCCACACGCGCCAGACGTTGGCCAGGCAGTATCTTGCTGATCCAGCTTTGTCGCAGGCCGATGTCGCCTTGTTGCTCGGCTATTCCGAGCAGAGTTCGTTTATTCGTGCTTTTCGCGGCTGGACAGGTATGACCCCCGGTGAGTATCGCAACCATCGGATGGCCAGTGTGCCAAACCTTTCAATGTCGCTGGCTAACCGTGCAGTGGGATAGGCCAAGTGACCAGTGAGAGCGTGTTCATGCTTTGTGCGGAATCACCGCTCGCATTGCGCAAGACAGTCTAAGGTAAATACGCTATTTAACATAATATACATTATACGAACTTAATGAGAGTTATCCCTGAGCACTCTGCAGCCAGTGAATCAACGTTAAATGTCATCCAACGCCTCGACCAATCAAATAAGCAGATAATTATGGTCATGTATTTGATTTTTTCAGCAGATAAATTTGATGCATTATCAAATCTGATTCTGCAGCTGCAACTATCAGCAGCACAGAGCCTTCACTCAACAGCGAGGATCGCAAAATGGTTAAATTACTGGTGCTCTATCATTCAATGTATGGCCATATCGAAACACTGGCGCAGTCCGTGGCCGAAGGCGCTGCCAGCGTCAGCGGCGTTGACGTGACAATCAAACGGGTTCCCGAAACCATGCCAGAGGCGGCGTTCAAGAATGCCGGCGGCAAGACTGATCAGGCAGCCGAAATTGCTACACCCGCCGAGCTGGCCGATTACGATGCGATCGTCTTTGGCGTACCAACGCGCTTCGGCAACATGTCTGCACAGATGCGCAATTTCCTTGATCAAACCGGCGGTCTGTGGGCCAAGGGCGCATTGCATGGCAAGCTGGGCAGCGTATTTGCCTCAACCGGTACCGGCGGTGGCCAGGAAATGACCATTACCTCGACCTGGACCACCCTGGCTCACCACGGCATGGTCATAGTGCCCATCGGCTATGGCGCATCAGAGATGTTCGATATTTCCACCGTCAGCGGCGGCACGCCCTATGGCGCAACCACACTGGCCGGCGGTGACGGCTCGCGTCAGCCTGATAACCGTGAAAAAGCCATTGCCCGCTTCCAGGGCGAGCATGTGGCCAAGCTGGCGAGCAAGCTGAAGGGCTGAACTGTCCAGAACACATTCGGCGTGAACCTTTGCACGCCGAATGTCGATTTTTTAATCGACCGTTCAGATCAATCAACCTTCTCCAGATCACAGTCCTTGAGCATCGCAAACAATTGATCCTTGAGGCTCAGGCGCTCTTTCTTGAGTTCTTCAAGATGCTCATCACTGGTGTTGATTGATCCACTTTCGTGGTTATAAATACGGTGATCGAGCTCATGGTAGGCCTCAAACAAACGAGCAAAGTGCGCGTCGTTCATTTTCAAATGATGAATCTGATCACGAAACTCCGGCAGTTCATGCACTAAATCGTGTTTCTCCAGCATGGTGAATCCTCGCAGTGGGTTTGATATGAGCTTGGCCTCAGCATGCAGTCTTTACATGGATGGCCTATTGATTCATATCAAATCAAGAGCGGGAAGTTGATTGAATACCTTGAATTTCAGCATGCGGTTTACGGACTACAACATCAGATCTTGCACCACCCTGCCCGCTTATCGCTCAACTTCACCAACAGCACATGAGTCTTTGGA
>NZ_BAAJMD010000013.1:0-125937 GCF_057548395.1 Halopseudomonas sp. 4NH20-0008 | reverse complement strand
CTTCTACACCGACTGGTCTTGGGGTTATCGTGTCCGTGCAGCGCTTGATTACAGTAACGTCTTTGCTGGCGTCAACCTGAGCCCGAACCTGACTTGGTCGCATGATGTTGAGGGTTATGGCCCGAACTTCACTGAAAACGCCAAGGCTATTAGCATCGGTCTGAACGCCGACTACGCCAACAAGTACACAGCCAGCCTGAGCTACACCGATTTCTTCGATGGTAAGTACAACACCAACGTTGATCGTGATTTCGTATCCGCAAGCCTCAGCGTAAGCTTCTAAGACTGGTAATTGGAGATAACAATAATGACTCAAATGAAAAAAACGCTGTTGGGTGCTGGTGGTCTGGCGCTGAGCCTGTTGGCTTCCAGCGTCATGGCCCAGGGCCTGACTCAGGCTGAGATCGACTCCCTGGGTGGTCCGGTACTGACCCCAGTGGGTGCCGAGCGCGCCGGTAATGCGGCGGGTACCATTCCCGAGTGGACCGGTGGTCTGGGTCCGGATTCCGGCCGCATGGTTGGCGACAACTTCCAGTCCAACCCCTTTGAGGGCGAGCAGCCCCAGTTCGTGATTACTGCCCAGAACTACCAGCAGTACCGCGACAACCTGACTCCTGGTCACATTGCGATGTTTGAACGCTATCCGGAAACCTTCCAGATGCCGGTCTATTCATCCCAGCGGACTGTGGGCTACCCGCAGTCTGTGTACGACCAGGTCAAGGCAACTGCCGGTCAGGCACGTCTGGTTAACGGCGGTGATGGCATTGATAACTTCTCGCACGGCACCTTCGCCTTCCCCATTCCCAAGAATGGCGTCGAAGTGGTGTGGAACCACAACACCCGCTACCGCGTAAACATCAAGCGTTGGTACATGCAGGCCATGCCGCAGACCAACGGTTCCTACACCCTGATCAAGCTGGAAGAGGAAGTAGGTTACCCGCAGTATATGGCTGACGTTGATGCCTCAAGCATTCCCAATACCCTGCTGTTCTTCAAGCAGCGTGTGAATGCACCGGCTCGTCTGGCCGGTAACGTACTGCTGGTACACGATACTCTGGATCAGTTGAAAGAGCCGCGCATGGCGTGGGTTTACAACGCCGGTCAGCGTCGCGTACGCCGTGCTCCACAGGTGGCTTATGACGGTCCAGGTACCGCGTCTGACGGTATGCGTACCTCTGACAACTTCGCCATGTACAACGGTGCACCTGATCGTTATGACTGGACCATGGTAGGCAAGAAGGAAGTCTTCATTCCTTACAACAGCTACATGATGGCCCAGCGTGACGTGACCTATGACGATGTACTCAAGCCGGGTCACATCAATCCGGAACACACCCGCTTCGAGCTGCACCGCGTTTGGGAAGTTCAGGGTAACGTGAAGGCCGGTCAGCGCCATATCTATGCTCAGCGTAACTTCTTCGTTGACGAGGATTCCTGGCTGATCGCGCATGCTGACCACTATGACGGTCGCGGTACTCTGTGGCGCGTAGGTGAAGGCCACGTAGGCTTCAACTATGTACAGAAGCTGCCGGGTTACTCCATCGAGACCCTGTATGACCTGCTGGCCGGTCGTTACATTGCCCTGGGCATGTACACCGAGGAAGTCTCTGCTCCGCAGTATGATTTCCAGCCCAGCTACAACCAGTTCACGCCGGCCGCGCTGCGCGCATCGGGTGTTCGTTAAGTTGTAATGCTGCTCAAGTAAGTGTTTGGGTTTTAAGGGGCATCCTCGGATGCCCCTTTTTTTGTCTGTTGAAAAAGGTAAAGCAGCGCTTGTGATCGAGGTGCGATTCGATCCTTCAAGGGAAACAAGAACTGATTTTTCTGGGATTGGCCGAGTTCCACCTCGGCTGGCGGTGGTGCGGTTGAGGTTGCTGGTCGAGATGGAACTCGACCTTCCCAGGAGCAGCAAAACCCTTCGCGGCGGGGCCGCCGCTCCTACCTGATTCTGGCTGTGGGGTGTTTTATATCGGACAGGGTGCGTGCTGTTGATGCCCATGGTCGAGATGGAGCTCGACCTTCCCAGGCAGAGGCTTACAAAGGATCTCGTGCAGTACATCTCGGTCAGCGGTGGTGCAGAAGAGATTGCTGGTCGAGATGGAACTCGACCTTGCTAGAAAAAATCCTTCGCGACGAGGCCGTCGCTCCCACCCATTCCTGAGTGTGACGAGTTTCACTCGGTAAGGACTGAGGCTTGCTCAGTCCAGCAAGCCCTCGAACGGCAGAAAGGCGACGGGTTGGCCTTCTTGAGCAAGCTGGCCGGCTGGCACAAGAACCAGGCCACTGGCGGCACTGGCGCTGCTGAGTACGCCGGAGCTCTGGTTACCTGCCAGCACAACGCGTCCCTGGTCGAGCCTGGCACGAAGGTATTCATCTCGGTTGCCCACACGCGTCGTACTGAAACCGGCTGGCAGACTCAAGCTTAGTAGCTCGGGTTGTTCGATACCCATGCGCCGCAGTAAGTAGGGTCTTACCAGCAGTACAAAGGTCACCAGGCTGGCCGCAGGATTGCCTGGCAAACCCAGCACCGGAGTATCGGCAAAGCGGCCTAGGGTAAAGGGTTTGCCTGGCTTGATGGCCAGTTTCCAAAGGACCACGTCACCCTGTTCTCGTAGTATTTGACCAAGGCAGTCGGCATCGCCAACGGACACACCGCCGGAGCTGATGATCAGGTCAACGTCCTGGCTCAGCTGTGTTAGCCGTTGCCGGGTGAGAACGGGGTCGTCAGCGAGAATGCCGCCATCAACGACGTTCTGACCAAGTCTTTGCAGGCAGCCGATCAAGGTATAGCGGTTGCTGTTATAGATTTGCCCAGGCCCAAGGGGGTGACCCGGTTCTATCAATTCGTCGCCGGTCGATACGACCGCCACCCGTAAGGGTTGACGCGTGACGACCTGATCAATGCCGACTGAGGCTATCAATCCCAATTCCTGCGGACGCAGTCGTGTGCCGGAAGGCAGCAGTAGGTCGCCTTGGCGAACATCCTGGCCTTTTTGACGAATATTCTGCCCTGGCGTGAGCGGTTCAGATAGCTTCACCAGACCGTCACTCATAACCTGGACCTGCTCTTGCATTTCTACACAGTCGGCGCCAGTTGGCACCGGGGCGCCGGTAAAGATGCGAGCGCAGCTACCCGCTTGCAAGGGTGCAGGCGCTATGCCGGCAAAGATCTGTTGGGTGACAGGTAAACCTGATTGCAGTGCCTGGGTCAGGTCATTGCTATTGAAGACATAACCGTCCATGGCACTGTTGTCCCATGGCGGCACATCGCAACCGGCCCGTATCGGGGAGGCCAGCACCGCACCCAGTGCCCGATGCAAAGGCAGATGCTCAATCGGGCGTTCAGGTTCACCTGCCGCCTGCTCCAGAATACGCTGAAGGGCACTGCTGACTGGCATCAAGCTCACGTGCGGGTGCCGCAGGCTGGTGCGCTGGCCAGGTGCTGGACAAAGTTGCAGGGCCGTGTGCGGCTATCAAGCTGTTCCTTGAGAATACCTGTCCAAGCGGTGCGGCAAGCGCCAGTTGAGCCAGGCATACAGACCACCAGGGTGCGGTTGGCCAGCCCAGCCAGGGCCCGGGACTGCAGGGTAGATGTGCCGATTTCGGTCCAGGACAGGTGCCGGAACAACTCGCCAAAACCGTCAACGGTTTTATCCAGCAACGGAGTGATTGCCTCGGGTGTGCTGTCGCGACCGGTGAAGCCTGTGCCGCCGGTGATCAGGATGACCTGTACCTCGGGTCGGGCAATCCAGTCGGATACCACCGCCCTGATTTGGTAGATGTCGTCAGGGTGAAGCTGGCGGTCAGCAAGAAAATGGCCGGCCTCTGTTGCGCTATCAGCCAGGAACTGTCCAGAGGTATCGGTTTCCAGGCTGCGGGTATCACTGACGGTCAGGATGGCGACATTGAGGGGTATAAAATCGGTGGTATTCTGGGCCATGGCAGGCAATCCTTGGTCAATCGATTCAATGCCTCTTTATATCACAGCAGACCCTATCGCCGGAGGCGAATCAATGCAGCAAATACCTCGACAGGCGCTCACTGCACTGCTGCTTGCAGGCGGGAAGGGTAGTCGTTTGGGTGGGCGTGACAAGGGACTGATGCTTTGGCATGGCGAGCCCATTGCACCTCAACTACTGAGTCTGGTCAGGCCGCTGGTGAGCGAGACCCTGATCAGTTGCAACCGTCATCAGGCGCAATACCAGGCCTGGGCAGATCGACTGGTTGCTGATGCAACGACGGATTATCCGGGTCCGCTGGCGGGTATCCTGAGTGGCCTGAAGGCCTGCCGTACAACCCATTTGTTGGTGTTGCCCTGTGATTTGCCGCATTTGAATCAGGCCTTGATCGAGGCCTTATTGGCACAGGCAGCCAGGACACCGGATCAGCCCTGTTTGATCAAGACGGGAGATAATTGGCAGCCCCTTCTGACGGTGATTCCATGCAGCTGTCTCGCCGCGCTTGAGGTCGCCTGGGCTGACGGCCAGCGCAGTCCGTTACGCTGGCTGTTGAGCCAGTCGCATCAGTATCTGGAGTTGCCAGCAACGGATAAACGGCTGCACAATGCCAACACGGCAGAGGACTGGCGTTAACGCCTGTTTAGCGCTAAGCCACTGCCGTGGCGGGATTTTTTGCGCGTTACCCCTTGCGCAAAAACGTCTTTTCGGTAAAATTCTGCACCATATCGGAGTGTAGCGCAGCCTGGTAGCGCGTCTCGTTCGGGACGAGAAGGTCGCTGGTTCGAATCCAGTCTCTCCGACCAATCAACTCTTCTGGCTCGCATGTCCCCAAGCCAGACGGACAAAAAAAGCCAGCATATATGCTGGCTTTTTTTGTCCTGGAATAACCGCAAAATCACTTTCGGGTTATTCCATCTCAGTTTTCCCTGATTCTCAAGCCACGACGCTGGGTACCCCAGCATCGTGGCTTTCATCAATCAGAAGCGGTAGTTCATGCCCACTTCAAAGGAACGCTCAGGACCAACATAGATGCCCTGACGCAGACCGGTGATATAACGCTTGTCAGTCAGGTTCTTCACCGCACCCTGCAGTCGCAGGTGATCGTTTACCTGATATTGGGCCAGCAGGTCGTACACGGTGTACGAGCGCATTTGTCCGCCCCAGATGCCGCCAGCCGCATCGGTAGGAATATCCTTGCGGTTGGTTGGGTCGCCATACTGATCGCCCCGGTAGTGCGCGTTGAGGGCCGTGCTTAGGCGACCCTGGGTGTAGTTGAGGGCGACGTTGGCCAGAAACTCGGGTGCATAGGGTAGACGATTACCCTCGTTGTCCCCGGAACGGAATTCCGATTTCGGTACCCAGGTGGCGTTGGTATCCAGACTGAAACCTGCGCCCAGTTCGATTGCCAGCGCGGCTTCCAGACCATAGTGCAGGGTCTTGCCGGCATTGGACTGCGACAGGTTAGGATCGCTGTTGCCGGTTACCACCTGATTGTCGAAGTCCATGTAAAAGGCGGTGACATCGTAGGTGTAGATACCCTGGCTGCCGCGCACACCGAACTCATAGTTGTCCGAGCGTTCACCATCCAGCTGCTGATCGACCAGACCATCCAGCGCCACCCCATTGGACGCCGGTGAGAAAGCCCGATAGGCGCCACCATAGAGCTGTGCAGCAGGGGCCAACTGATAGGTGAAGCCGACGCCTGGCAACACTTCAGTATTCCGTGTGCTTTCCGAGGCATTGACCGGGTTACCACTTTGTACTCGCTCACGACGGGTCTGCTCATAGGACTCGACGCGCAGACCAGGGGTGATCGCCAGGCGCTCGCTGAGGACAAAACGGTTCTGCACATAAGCGGCCAGACTCTCGGCCAGATCGGCCCGCTTGGCGAGCAAGTCGCCGCGCCGGTCACGCTCACGGGTAGCACCTATAGTGCGGTCGTCCGACTCTTCCTTCATGAAGCGCAGCCCGAACTCGGCCTCATTGATCAGACCAAAGAGGTCATGATCAAGGTTCAGGCGGGATTCCACGCCCCAGCGTTCGAAGCTGCGATTGTTGCCCCGCAGACTGTCGGTATAGACCCAGCGACCCGCCGCGTTGGATGCGGCGGTGTCAACCGCGTAACGCCAGTAGTCACGGCTCACTTCGCTCCAGTAAGCCAGGGTGCGCAGGGTGGCACGATCGTTCAGGTGCCATTCGTGATTGATGTCGAAGGCACGACGATCAGTGAGGAAGTAGTCATCCGGGGCCGGGTTGTAGGTTCGCCGATCACGGTAGTCCTCAAGCAACATGCCGCGGTAGGAGATGTTGGCGTCATTCTCGTACCAGGAGTACTTGAAGCCGATGTTCTGATTGTCGCCGATGGCAGTACCCGCTTTGAACATCAGATCGGTCATGTCGTAGTCGCGATCCAGAAAGCCATCACTCCGTGCCTTGGTCGCTACCAGGCCAGCATAGGCGTCACCAGACTCGCTGCGGCCGCCAGCCTCAAGCGTTGCTTCGCGGGTATTGAATGAACCGATCCGGGTGTTGAGCGCAACGCCATCAGGGGTTTTGGTTTGGTAGTTGATCACGCCACCGATGGTGGACGGACCATAGCGCAGCGAAGACGAGCCCTTGAGCACCTCGATACCTTCCATGCGCTGGATGCGCGGGTTGTAGTAGCGATCATTGCCAATAAACAGCCCCGGCGCCACCGGTACACCGTCCTCCAGAATCAGCGATTTCGACTCACTGGCCGACAGGCCACGAATACCGATATTACTGACCACAGCAGACTCTTCCTCGGTCTTGGCATTGATACCGGGAACCCGGCGAAGTACATCCTCGGTTGAGCTGGGCTGAATGCGCTCGATCTGTTCGCGATCAATAATGACCACGGCGCCAGTTTGACGTGAAATGGCATCCTGTTCGGAGCCAACAACCTGCATTGACGGCAGTTGTAGCGCGTTGGTGGTTTGCGCGACTACGCCCATGGGCAGCAAGGTTGCAGTCACGGCAAGTGCCAGACCATGGCGTTTGAACAGCTGTGTAGGCTTCATAAATTCATCCTGGATCGTGTGCGTTGGCATTATCTTTGGAGATGGGATGGCTTCTAGGTCCATTTGCGACGCGCACTATTAAATACTAATGATAATGGTTGTCAATAAGATTTGATTTAGATTTGCGTTTAATGTGATCAGGTACTGCTCACAGGCGCCATAATTTCTTTATTTTCGGCTATATGAGACTGACCTGTGCGGGAGCAGATTTTCAGCTGTGAGCAGACCCCATCCCTGCATGTCGCACTGCAGGGCGGAGTTGTTTATCGAGGCTGCAAGTGCCGATCAAGTACGCCTGGTCAGTCGCTTGAGCAGGCCTGGCTTTGGCGAGTTGAGTGCGTTGAGTAACGCTGTCGAGTCAATACGCTGACTATGATCAAAAGCCATACCGGCTTTCAATGCTGGCCATAGATGGGCGGGCAGCAGGGGTGGGCGTTGCAGGGTTTTGTCCTGCTCCATGGCTTTGGCCTGGCGGGCGGTGAGCCGACTGAAGGGGTGGTGACCGCTGCTGAGCTCATAGAGAATGCAGGCAGCCCCATAGACATCGGCGGCAGCGGTCAGAGCTTCGCCGTTCAGTAACTCAAGGGCGGCGTAACGCGGGGTCCAGGCGGCAATACGTGCCCGGCTGAGACGTGGCAAACCCGGCAAAAGGCCTTGTGTTGCCTGGCCCAGACCAAAATCAAAGAGCCTGAGACCATCCTCGGCCATGATGATGTTACTGGGCTTCAGGTCGCCGTGCAGAACGCCACGTTGGTGCGAAAAGCTCAAGGCCTGCAGTAGCGGCAAGGCTATCTCGCGCAGTTGCGTCCAGGGCATGCCTGAAGGATTGGCCTCGATCAGCTGGTCGAGGGTGGGCCCTTTGAGTAGCTCAAGGGTGATAAAGGCGCGTTGGCTTTGCTGGTCGACATCAAAGCCATAAAGCTGAACCACATGGGCGTGATGCAAGCGGCTGGTCAGGGCAAACTCACTGAACAGCAGGGCATTGGCGTCGGGATATTCGGCAAAGCTGTCGGTCAATGTCTTGAGCGCAACATAGGGTTGCGGGTCGCCATACTGGGCACGCAGAAGATCCCGCGCGCGATAGACCGCGCCCATGCCCCCCACACCGAGCAATCGCTCTATGTGATAGCGTTGGTTGAGGATATCCGGCAGCGGCACAACCCTTAAGGGTTCCGGGTCGCCAGGGGCTGTTTGAGCCTGTTGGTCAAAGGCAAAGTGATTCAGAGCGGACTCGGCGTCCTCTTCCTTGAGTGGCGCATTCATGGGGTTCTCCGGGAGGCTCATCGACGAATGACCACCGCGCTGATGTTGTCGCGCGCAGGGCCATCCAGGGCATGCTCGAACAGGCGTTCAAGCACCAGACTGGTCGAGGGTAAGCCCATAGCCGAATTGAGGGTGGTACTGGACAGGCTCTGGTATAGCCCGTCACTGCACAGTAGCAGGGTGTCACCTGGGTAGACGGTAAACTCGACCACATCCAGCATGAGTTTTTCACTGGCACCGACCGCGCGGGTCAGGGCGTTGGCCGAGGGGTGCGCCGAGGCCTGCTCGATGCTCATTTGCTGGTCTTCGAGTAACTCCTGAAGCAGCGAGTGATCACGTGACATCTGATACAGGTTGCCGCTACGCCACAGGTAGCAGCGGCTGTCCCCAGCCCAGATACAGACGGCGCGATCCTCCTCGACCAGCAGGGCCACGACGGTGCTGCCCATGACCGGGTCGGGTTTGTCCGCATCCAGAGTCAGGTCACGCGACAGGCGCCTGTTCAGGTCGTGCAGGGCTTGCCGCAGCTCCTTGACCCGGCGGTCCAGATCACTGCCGCCGGGCAATTCGGACAGTCTTTCAACGATCATGCGGCTAGCCAACGCACCGTTCTGGTGGCCGCCCATACCGTCCGCCACAACCCATAAGCCGCGCTCTGGCAACGCCAGAAAGGCATCTTCATTGCGCGAGCGGACCTTGCCGGTATCGGTTCTGGCGGCACTGCGCCAGGGGGTCAAAAGCTCCATCAGATCCTCGCTGGCAAGTTAAAGCTGCGCAGCAGACTCAAGTCAAACGGGTTGGGTGAGCGCTGGCTATGCAGCAAATAGTTGGCGCGCATACCGCCCAGATTGGCCTTGAGAATCAGCACATCGCGGTCGGTATGGTGGTCGACCTCAAGCTGATCCAGCAGGCGAAACAGTGACCAGGCACCGGCATTGTGATCCAGTGTCATGCGCCGACCACCGAGGTCCTCGACCATCAGGCTGCTGCGGCTGTTTTCTGCCGCTGCGGGCCAACTGAAGGCTGTTTGAATGATTGGGCCGTGGCGATACTCCATGTTCTGGTTACCCAGGCGGAAGTTGGCCCGACCCAGGTTGGAGTCGAGCAGGAAGGGCTCCAGTCGAAACTGCACCTGTGGCTCTGCCGGATTTTCTGCGAAGAAACTACGCCGAATGGTCTCTGCACGGCCCATTTGTGCGAGAAATTCGCGCGAGACGGGCAAGCCCCGACCATCCACCTGACGCACCCGGTACTGCCCGGCGCTGCCGGTGACGAAGGGTTTGAGGTAGCGATCAAAGAACACATCGGCAGTGCCCTGGGGTTTGAAGAACTCGCGAAAATCCGCCAGCGCCACTTCGCTTTCGCTATCCGTACTGAAGGGGTAGCGCTGACCGACCGAACGCCGGTAATCCGCCAGCAGTTCGCTGCGGTAGCGTTGGCTGACATACTGATGGGCGTCATTGAGCACCAGCATCCAGCTGTCTTCAGCCAGGGATTTGAACCAGTTGCCAACCGGCTGCGGCAGGCGCGCAGCACTGGCGCGGACCTGATTGATGGCGTCCTGTTGGCCCCTGACACGGGCCTTGGCCATATCGAAGGCGGCCTGCTCAGGCGCACTGGCGTGTGCCAGGCCATTGAGTTGGACCTGCATGGCGTCCAGTGCCTGCAGGGCCAGGACCAGTTCCGGTCCGGGGGTGCCATCGGTGACCAGCAGTTGATGCAGCTCCTCGAAACGTCGCTCCAGTGCTCGCTGTGCCGCACTGGGTGCCCGGCTGGCAGGTCCGGCAGTCAGATCATCATTGCTGCTGAAACGGGTGTTATGCCGTACCTCTTCGAGCAGTTTGATGATCGGCGAGTTGGCTGAGGTCAGGCCGTTGAGCTGTTGCACGCCTTCGGCAATGCCTGGCAGCGGGTCTACTGCCAGCAAGGCCAGGGCTTCACTCCAGTGGTTGGCGTATTCGGCAAAATACAGCTGTTCCATTTCCGCCATCAGGCGTGCCATGTCCTGGGAACTGAGTGTATCGCTGTCACCCAGTACCCAGTTGTCGCGCAGCATGTTCTGTACCAGGTCGTTGCCCTGGGCCACAAACATTTGCTCATAACCGTCGCGGGTAAAGAAGCCGGGGATGATGTTCTGGCTGCTGGTCAGCATGTTGCCGCGAGGACCGAGCTGATTCATCAGGCGGTATTCCGGCAGACGCGAGGCCTGATCCCTGAGGGTACGGTAGAGCACACTGGCCAATGATTCGCTGCGCAGGTACTGACGCGCTTCGGCTACCAGGGCATTGTCCAGTTGATAGGCACGGAACGGCCGCGACAACAGGCGTTCAAAGTGACCGTTGAGACCGGCCTGCACCTTGGTGTTGCCGGGGTAGCGCTGGGACCAGTCATCGGCCATCCAGGCACTGAGATACTCAGGCTCACGGCGTTCACGCATGTTCAGCATCAGGTAGGCACGCAGGCTACCAAAAAGTTTTTCGCGGTCATGCAGACTGGACAGAATCTGCTCTTCGAGACGCTGCCCAACACGGGTCAGCAGCAGGCTTTCCAGTTCGTCACGGTAGTCCTGGTCTAGCTCTGGATTAACCTCCTGCCCTTGAAACAGGCCGGCACGTTCGCGCCAACGCGTGTCTTCACGCGCTGCAAAGATGTCGGTGGCCTTGTAGCGGCTATCCAGAATACTCAGCGTGCGTCCCACATCATCGCCGCTGGGACTCTGTTGTTGCAGTCGATCAAGCGACTGGGCCAGTCCACGTAGCTGTTCCAGCTTGCCGTGGTTGACCGAGAAACTATGTGCCCAGACCAGCCCGACAATCAGTAGGCAGGCTGCGGCACTGGCATAGAGAATGCGCTGGCGCCAGTCGATACGCTTGATCTCGCGCTGATCCAGTCCGGCCAGTTCGGACTCCGGGAAAATCACCCTGCTCAGCAGGTGCTTGATAAAGCGCGCCTTACCGCTACGCACCGTGGGCAGGTCGCTGGTAACCGGACCCAGATTACGGCCAATGCTGGCGGTCATGGGATCGATATCACCGCGCATCTGCGGGGCGCTGGTCAGATAAAAACCGCGCAGCTGACTGGCGCGCTGATAGCGGTTGCCGGAAAAGGCCAGTTCAATAAACAGGCTCAGTTGTTCGCTGAGGCGGCTGAGTTGCAGCGGGAAGTCGAGTATGCGTCCGCGGCGCTGAGTATCGCGTTCCTGGTGCATGCGCATGATCACCTGGCTGTTGAGGCGGCGCAGCAGCTCTTCGAATTCATCCCGGACCACGGTGATATCCGTGCCTTCCTGTTCCTGGCGGAAGGTCGCGCCCAGCACCTGATCGCTTTCATCAGCGGATAACTGGTCGAAATACTCCTCGAAGCCGGGAATCCGGTCGGCTTTGCTGAGGACCAGATAGACCGGTACTTCGACACCGAGCTTCTGGTTTATGTCGATCAGCCGTTGGCGGGTCTGGCGCGCCAGGGTTTCCAGTTCCAGTTCGTTGTCGCTGAGCAGTTGTTCGATCGACAGGTTGACCAGCACGCCATTCAGTGGGCGCTGGCGACGGTTGCGCAGCAGGCCCAGCAGCGTCTGCCAGCCGATGCCATCCACGTGAGGGTCCGGTTGCGTCAGGTAGCGGCCGGCGGTATCGATCAGCACCGCATGCTCGGCAAAATACCAATCGGCATAGCGAGTGCCGGTGATATCACGGGTCAGGCGCTGTTGCTCGCCCTTGTTCAGCGGGAACTCCAGGCCGGAAAAGTCCAGCAGGCTGGTCTTGCCGCTGGATTGCGGGCCCATGACCAGATACCAGGGCAACTCACTGCGCCAGCGCTCACTGCGGCCCTTGTACAGGCTGGAGCGACTGAGGGTGCGCAGGGCTTGCTTGAAGCGGCCATGCAGCTCCATCTGCTCTTCGACGATCAGGCCTTCGCGGCGCGCGCGTTCGGCCGCATCGGCATCGTTTTCCTCGGCTTTCTTGCGTGCACTGGCCTTCCAGCTGCTGTAGACCAGGCTCAAGCCCCAGGTCAGGAACAGCAGGCTGATGGTCAGCAGACGGCTGGTTGCTGAGCCCCAGGGTTTACGGTCGTTGATGGCCAGCGCCGGACCGGCGTACCAGATAATGGCGGCAATACCGAGAACCAGTACCAGGCTCCAGACCCAGTTGCGCTTGAACAGGGTCATACTCTTGAGTAATACGGATTTTGCATTCATTGCGCGTCGTCCCTGAGCGTGCTGTCGATAAGGCTGGACTGCAGTTGTTCATAGTTCTGCAGAATGCTCTGACGCTGCTCGTCCAGTACCCAGGTAAAGCCGCCGTAAATGACGGCCAGACAAATCAGCGTAAAGAGCGTGATGACCCACCAGGGCACCACCCGCACAAACTGACCGCGGGCATCCTTCAGACCCTGCCAGTGGGGTGAGACTTCCCGGGGAATATCGCCGCGCAGTTGGCGGATCTGGCGGTACAGGCTGTCTCGAATGACTTCGAGCTCCAGTGTGCCGCGGGGCATGACCCGGTATTTGCCCTCAAAGCCGAGGGACAGGCACAGGTACATCAGCTCGAGCAAGTGCAGATGCTTGACCGGATTGCGCGATAGCCGCTCGAGTAACTGGAAGAACTTTTCACCACCAAAGGTCTCGTTGTGAAAGCTGCTCAGTAGACTCATCTGCGACCAGGCACTTTCATTGCCCCAGGGGGTGGTGACCACTGCTTCGTCGATGGCTGTACAAAGCACATAACGCGCTGCCATGACCTCACTGCTGTCGCCGCCATCCTGCAGGGCGCGGTGTTCAAACAGCTTGATCTCCGCGACCAGACGATCCTTCAGGGCGTGCAGGTCCTCGGCCTGATAGCTGTTTTTCAGTCGGACCACTTCCGAGAGCAGTGCCGCGGCCATGGCAATCAGCGGGTTGAGGCTGAGGTTAACGCCCTCGCTGGCACGTCGGCGGGTGGCGTAGATCATCCGCTGTTCCATCTTTTCCAGCTTGGGTGGCGCGGAAAAGTCGGTTAGCGGCGTCTGTGCCGGCAGATCACCGTTGCGGTTGAGAATGACCGTCTGGTCGTCCTTGCTGTAATCCATTTCCTTGATCATGGTGTCAGTTCCTGATGGCCCAGAATGTCAGCTCGAGTTGCGGGAATTCGCCTGAAACGTGGAAGGCAAATCCACCCGAGCGTTCAAGTTGCGCCAGCTCTTCGGAGTTGAGTTCCAGCGCGAAATAGGTCTTGCCTGAATGGAAAGGTATCTGCCGTGGTGCGACGGGCAGCGGTTTGACGCGGATGCCCGGCAGATGCAGATTGACCAGTTGGCGAATGCGTTCGACCGGGCCAATCTTCAGGTGCGCCGGCAAGCGCTGGCGGAGCTCTTCCGAGTCGCACTGAGCACTGGCCGCGAGGACAAAGGACGAGGTAGCCAGCAGCTTGTGATCCTGTAACGGCGAGACCTGAATACCGTACTGGCGCTGCTGCAGAGCCAGCTCGACGGCGTGTTGCTCCAGTACCATGGACAGCACTTGACGCAGTGCATCCATCAGCTTGCGAAAGCTGGTAGCCTGATCGCTGTGCAGGTAACGACTATCCAGCTTGGGTCTTTTGCTGTCGCTGGAGAAGGTTGCCAGCTCGCCCAATAGGCCCAGCAGTTCACGGTACAGCAGCTCCGGATGAAGCTGATCCGAGGTCAGGTGGTGGCGCAGGATGGGCTCGTGCCGGTTGATCAGCTGCAGCATCATGAAGTCACCGACCTCAGCACCACTGACCTTGCCACTGGCCTTGATCCGCTCAGCCAGAATGTCACCGCGGTGGGTGAGCATGCTGATCACTTCTTTCAGGCAGGAGAGCAGAAAAGGGCTGGTATGCAGGTGCAGGTAAGTTGGGACAAACTCGCTGTCCAGACTGACTACGCCGTCAGGTGTGGTATCGAGGATGTGACAGAGCTTGATCTTGACGAAGGCCGGGTCATCAACTTCGCTACCCATGACCAGACGAAAATCCGGTGAGCCACAGTTGATCTGGCTGCTGGTGTCATCACCGGCGTTGGAGTCAGTCACCTCTTCTTCGCTGGCAATATAGCGTGCCAGTACGTCCTTTTGCTCCGGGCGGCGGGTTTCGACATGGTTGCCGGTTACCAGTGGCAGCGCCAGATAGACAGCGCTGTTGCTGGTATTGGCAGGAATATCCAGTGCCAGCGGTTCGCGCTCGGCACCCAGTTCGAACAGGCTGCCATCGGGCAGCATGCCGCTGGCTTCGCTGACTACCAGCTTGCCCATGGCTAGAAACTGTTTGTCGATGTCCAGTGTGAAATAGCCCCAGGAGGCAGACTGCATCAGCAGTGTGCGGGACTTCATCTGATGCTCATAGTATCGGTCATGCTGCTGGAAATGCTGCGGGCGCAGCAGCATGCCCTCATGCCAGACCACTTTACGGGTTGTCATGCTCAGTTTCCTTTCGCGCTGTCGCTGCCCTGCGGGCCGATGCTCAGTTCGTCGAGGTAGAGGCTGACTTCATTGCGTGCACCGGGGCGCAGGGAGATCACGGTACGCCAGTCGGCCTCGGGCAGATTGCGGTAGGCCGCGATCACGCCGATGTAGCGTCCCTGTTCGGTGGTCGTCAGCTTGAGTACCTGTTTTTCACCGGGGCGCAGTTCCAGTTCTTCACTGGCAATCAGGTCCATCGACAGCACCTCTGGCGCCTGCTGATACAGGGCAAAGAACTCGGTGTGCTCGAAGGCAACCGGGTTTTTCAGCTCATAGAGTCGAATAACGATGGGTGAAGGGCGACCATTCAGATCCGGGTTCAGCGTACGACTGCCCTCCAGGGTCAGGTCGATGCGGGTAACGGAGTTGGACTGCAAAATCGCGCAGCCGCTGAGGCTGAGCAAGGGGAGCAGCAGGGACAACAGAGCAATACGCAGCATGGCATTCATCCTTGGATATCGGTGTTCAGGGTGGCAATCAGGCGAATCTGTTCTTCATAGGCCATGGCAAAATCACGTGCGAACAGACGTTTACTCCAATCGTCGTTGCTTTGCATGGCCTGATACAGCTTGGTGTAGGCACGCCAGCGGCCACCGGCGGTATTCAACAGTGATTTGTTTTCACGCTCGAAACGCAGGGTCAGTTGCTCGGGTGACAGGTGCTCGAACATGGCCTTGACTGCCGCCCGGCTGGCGGCACTGAGGGCCACCTGGTGCGCCTGCAGATCACGGAAGGCGCGTCCAACCGCATGGTTGGCGGGCATCTGCCCGGGGTCCTGACGACGCAGCAATGCGGTCATGGCCTCGCCACCATCGGCGGTATGTTTCAGCGGGTTATTACCTGCGCTCTGCACCGTGGTCTGCGCCAGGCGCATGTCGGCCTTCAGTTCACTGCGGGTTTTGAGGCTTTGTTGCAGATTGCCTATGCATTGCCGCAGCAGTGCCGCCGAACTCAGTGCCAGGGCTTCACGCTGCTCGTCGCTGAGGCCGTCGAGACTGACGCCCAGTGCCTGCTCGTACTTGGCCCAGAAAGTCGAAGGCAGGGTTTCCCGAATGGCCGGTTGGGGTGCAGGAGCCGGTGGTGGAGGCGGTGGAATCAGCTCCGGTACCGTCAGGCTTTCGGTGTCGATACGGGCATGATCCTGCGGTTGTAGGGGCACTTCCTTGAACTCGCTGACCGGTTCCAGCAGCGACAGGGAGTCGCCCTGATAGTGCATGCGCTCCTGCTGATCCAGGGCATTCAGCGGATCAAGGTCAAGGAAGGCATCATCCGGGATGATGCTGCCGGTTGGCTGACTGTGGTGCAGCCCGGTTTCGAAGTGGGTCGGGTCCTGAATCAGCTTGGCGCGGATTTCAAACTCGCCCAGGCAGTAAACGTTGCCATGTTCGATGCGCACCGCCTGCCCTTTCGACAGGGGCATGCCACTGTTCTTGATCTGAATGCCGTTGCTGCTGGTATCCGTCAGAAAGAAGGCGCCGTTGTCATAGCTGACCAACGCATGACGGCCGGAAATCACCCGATTGCGGTCCGGGATGACCCAGTCGCAATCATCGCTGCGGCCGATAATGCCGCCGGCGTGTCTGAAGGTTTTGCTGGCAGCCATACCCGGAATCTGCTGCGGGGCGCTAACCATATCGAAAACCAGTTCCATGGTGAAAAGCTCCTGTATTGATCAGTTGGAACGGCTGGTAGCCTGCGGCTCACCCAGTGGACGGTAGTCTTTCAGGCTGCCGGTGCCACAGCCGGTGGCGAACAGCAGGGCCGCAAGTGACAGCAGGGCGATAGAGCAGATTGATTTGTTCATGTAGCTAGTTCCTCATTGCTGGATGATTGCCGGGCGTCACAAGGGCTGCCAGGGCGTGGCAAACCAGCTTGACCGCCAGACTAATGGCTGTTCTGGGCATTGTTCTTGTCTCTGGCCTTGGCCTCGGCTGGGTTGATATTCAGACGCTGCATGCGGTAAAGCAGGGTGCGGCGTGGCAGGCCCAGCTCTGTGGCGGCAAGGGTCTGGTTGCCCTGATTGCGTTGCAGTGAGTCGAGCAGCAGGTTGCGTTCAACGCGTTCGAGGCGTTCGCGCAAGCTCAGACTCGGACCAGCCTGGCTGTCCTTTGGCAGGTTGAAATGCTCCTGCAACAGCAGGTTGCCGTCGCACAGCAGCATGGCCCGGGCAATCATGCCCTTGAGTTCGCGAACGTTTCCGGGGAAGTGGTAGCTACTCAACAGCTCCAGGGTGCCTTCGGCCCAGTAACAGGTCTCACGCTGCAAAAAACAGCAGGCATCCTCGACGAAGCGGCGTGCCAGTAACTGAATGTCGTCACTGCGTTCACGCAGGGGCGGCAGTTCAATCGGAAAGTGGCTGAGCCGGTAGTAGAGGTCTTCACGGAACTGGCCAGCACGGACCATTTCATGCAGGTCCTGATGGGTCGCGGCAATAATCCGCACATCGACCTTGTGGGTTTCATTACTGCCCAGAGGGCGTACTTCGCCCTCCTGCAACACGCGCAGCAATTTGGCTTGCAGCGACAACGGCATATCGCCTATTTCATCAAGAAACAGGGTGCCGCCATTGGCTGCATCGAGCAGCCCTTTGCGATCCTGTTCAGCACCGGTGAAGGCTCCCTTGCGATAACCAAAGAGTTCACTTTCAAGCAGGCTCTCCGGCAGCGCGGCACAGTTCTGCACGATCAGCGGCTTGGTTCGACGTGAACCATAATCATGGATGGCCTTGGCGACCAGTTCCTTGCCTGTGCCGCTTTCGCCGGTGAGCAATACCGTCACCGGGTTGTGCAGTACCTTGCCAATCAGTTGATAGACCCCCTGCATGGCTTCACTGTCGCCAATCAGGCCATAGCCACGGCTGTTTCCGGTGCTGGCGGGCAGGGGCTCGTTGGTCGGCTGTTGGCCAACATGCAACTGGTTGAGCATCTGCATCTGGGCGCTTGAAAAGTCGCCAAGCAAACGTAACGAGTGAGCAAAACACTGCAGGTCAGTAGCGGCATGGCTGGCAATCAGCAGGAGGCCGCTGATATGTTCCTGGCCATCACGAATGGGCAGACACAACAGGCTTCTCCAGTTGCTGCCGAGGGAGGGTAGAAAACTGGTATCACAGGTACTGCTGTCCAGATTGGGGATGTTCAATACTTCGTTTTGGCACAGGCTGTATTGCAGTAATTGTTCTTCGTTGTAATCGCTCGGCAGGGCGCCACTGTCAACCGCGTTGAGCTGACCATCCAGCCAGTTTGCCGCGAGCAGCAGGCGGGTATGTGTGGCATCCAGCAAATACAGCTGACACAACGGACAGCCAGTCAGCTCGGCAACCGCCGTGACTAGATGATCCTGCAGCTGGCGACTGTTGCGCAGTCGGGCCAATTGGGCAAACTCGGCCAACAGCGCTTCTGCATAATGTAGCGGTTGGGCGAGCGGATCGAACAGGGCAGGCAATTTAAGCGAACTCACAGACCAGTGCTCCCTGTCCATCGAGCGTGGCGTGCACATGGCGCAGAGCTTCACCGCTGGCCATGGCATCCAGTACCCGATCAACCACCTGCGGCTGCAGATGCTGATCTATCAGTTGATCAATCAAACGTGCACCACTGGCTGTATCGCGGCAGCGCTCGGCCAGATGAGTGACCAGCGCAGCACAGTGGCTGAAGCCCAGTTGGCGGCGCTCAAGGCGTTGACCAAAGCGGTGCAGTTTGAGGGTGGTCAGCTCATGCAACACCTCGCCATCCACCGGAAAATAGGGCACAACCCGCATGCGTGCCAGCAGCGCCGGCTTGAAGTGGCGGCTCAGGGTCGGACGGATGGCCTGTTCCAGCTCCTCGGGTTGCGGGCGTTGGTCGCCGGTACACAGCTGAATGATCTGTTCGCTGGCAAGGTTCGAGGTCATCAGGATCAGGGTGTTGCGGAAGTTGATCTCGCGTCCTTCGCCATCATTGGCCACGCCCTTGTCAAAGATCTGATAGAACACATTGAGTACGTCCGGATCGGCCTTTTCAACTTCATCGAGCAGCACCACGGAATAGGGCTTTTGTCGCACGGCTTCAGTCAGCATGCCGCCTTCGCCATAGCCAACGTAACCGGGTGGCGCACCGAGCAGGCGTGAAACGCTGTGCTTTTCCTGGAATTCGCTCATGTTGATGGTGGTCAGAAAGCGCTCACCGCCATACAGCAGATCAGCCAGGGCCAGTGCGGTTTCGGTCTTGCCGACGCCACTGGGGCCAACCAGCAGAAATACCCCCGCCGGGGCCGGCAGGTTGTTCAGGCCGGCCGCGGTAGCCCTTACTGCGCGATCAATGGCTTGTACTGCTTGTTCCTGGCCGCGTACGCGCAGGCGCAGGTCGTCGGCAAAGCGGCTGACCTTGTCATTATGTTCGCGGGCCAATTGGCTCAGGGGCACACCAGTCCAGTGGCTGATGACCTCGGCAACCAGACGTGGACAGACCTCATGGCTGACCAGCCGCTGATCGGCGGGCAGGGCGCTGATTTGCGCCTGCAGCGCCTGCATACGTTGCTCCGGGTTGGCTTGCTGAGGGTCTTCAGCGGTGTCAGTGCTTTCGAGCGGACTGTCCGATTCGCTGTTGCTCAGCTCGGTCTTCTGTGCAGCGGCGTGGCGCTCGGCACAGAGCTTGCGCAAGTCCATGAGTTCGCTGGCCAGGGCCCGTTGACTATCCCATTCACGGGTCAGTGCGCCGAGCTCGGTCTCATTCTCTTCAAGCTGTATCTGCAGGGCATCGAAGGCCGCCGGATCAAGCGCCAGACCGGCGTCCAGATCACGCTGCATGGCCAGCTGCTGACGTTGGCGTTCAGCGATGCCGGTACGCAGCCGTTCGATCGCCTGGGGCGCCGAGGCCAGGTTGATGCGAACCCGGGCGCAGGCGGTATCGAGCACGTCCACGGCCTTGTCGGGCAATTGCCGACCTGTCAGATAGCGGGCCGAGAGTTCAGCGGCGGCGACCACCGCATCATCGCGCAGATAGACACCATGGCTGCGCTCATACAGCGGTGCCAGGCCACGCAGAATGGTAACCGCCTCTGAGGTGGTCGGTTCCAGCAACTGTACCGGTTGAAAACGGCGGGTCAGGGCCGGGTCTTTTTCGAAATACTTTTTGTATTCGCTCCAGGTCGTGGCGGCGATAGTCCGCAGCTCACCCCTAGCCAGTGCTGGCTTGAGCAGGTTGGCTGCGTCAGATCCGCCGGCCTGGGCGCCGGCACCAATCAGCGTATGGGCCTCGTCGATAAACAGAATCACTGGTTTGACGTGGGTTTTGACGGCGTCTATCACGCCCTGCAAGCGACGCTCGAACTCACCCTTGACGCTGGCGCCGGCTTGCACCAAGCCCAGGTCGAGTGCCAGCAGTTCGGCATGGCGTAATACCTCCGGGACTTCGCCTGCGGCAATACGCAAGGCCAAGCCTTCGACTATGGCGGTTTTGCCCACGCCGGCTTCGCCAACCACGATGGGGTTGTTCTTGCGGCGTCGGGCGAGGATGTCGATCATCTGGCGAATGGACTCGTCGCGGCACAACACCGGATCCAGTTTGCCGTCACGTGCCTGCTGGGTCAGGTTGTGGGTAAAGCGCTGCAACAGGGATGTCTGTTCGGTGTTGCTGGCGGCGGGTTGAGTTGCTTCCTGCTGTTGGGCTGAGGCGATAAAGTCAGTCAGACGTTCGGCATTGATGCGGCTGATCAGGCCTTGATAGCGGGTGCCGGCATGGCGCAATGGATTACGCAGTAGGCCGAGTAGCAGTGCGGCCTGATCAACCTCAGAACGACCCAGTTCGAGGTTGGCAACCAGCAAGGCATCCTGCAGCCATTGCACCAGCTCGAGGGAAAAAACCGGGCTGCGTGCGCTGTCGTTGCCGGTGCCGCTCTGCAGTTGTGCGGTCATGTCCTCGTTGCTCACGCCGGCATCCTGCAGGGCCAGTTTCAGCAGGCTGTCAGGGCGCTCAAGCAGCATCAGCAGCAGGTCCTCAACGGCTACCTTGCCGGCGCTGCGGGCGACGCAGTGCTGCGCCGCGCTTTCGAGGTCAGCGCGGCATCGGCTGTCGAGGGCCTGTACCAGTTTCTGGATGTCGATATTGATCATGTCATCATTCCTTAATGTGTTCGGCCGGCCAGGGTGACTTCAGCGTCTTCATCCCGGTCTCCAAGCCAACTGGTCCATCCCAGCCGGCAGACGTTGTCATTGCCCAGGCGTAACTCGCGCAGTTCCTCATGGCGTAACTGCAGTCTCAGGTCGTAGGCCAGCGGTGCGCGCAAACTGAAGCGCACCAGTGCCAACAAGGGTTGGTACTCAGCGCCCCTGGGCAGAAAATCATGGAAGCGATCCCAGCTCAGGTCGCGTATATGAATACGGAATTTGCCACTGCGATCGCGTACCTGCTCACCCAGTACCAGGCTGCTGCCCAGACCGCTGTTGGCCAGTCCCAGGCTGTTGCGCTGCTCGCTGCCGATCACCACATGGCGCTCGACACACTCTTCGATCTGCATGGCGCGGTGCTTGAAGTAATAACGCAGCACGGACTCCAGCAAGGCTGCGGACTGAATGCGCATACTCAGCAACCCGAGGTAGGGCAGTAGCCGCTTCCAGTCCAGTGTGCTGTCTTCGCGCAGTGGCTCATTTCCCAGCCCGATCAGGGCGAACAGGCGGGCCGAGAAGGCGTCACTGGCGCCGCGTTGGAATTGGGCGCGATAGCGGTATTTGCGCCAAATCGGCAGCATCAGGCGCTGCAGACGGTTGTTGAACAGGTCGAGAAAATCCCGCGTGGTATTGCCGTTGGGGCCATCACCCAGGGCCTGTTCGCTGTAAAACGCCGGCAGTGGCGAGCCCGAACCAAACAACCCGATCAGATTGACGCGGATACGCGCGCGCAGCTCACCCTGCTCATGAAAGAACACTACCTGCTCGATATCGCAGCCAGGGAAACCCATGCTCGGATTGGCCTGAAATTCGATGCGCTCGTAGAGCGCCTCGTCATTCAATTCCGGCGAGTCGGTTCGCAGTCTGTCGAGTACCTGCATGACACCCTGAAACAGGCTGTACTCACGGATACTCCGGGTCAGCCCGCTCAAAGCAGGGGCTGCAACCCCATGCGCGGTGTCCATTGGTAGTGTTCTCCCTGGGTACTTTTAACCTTCAACTCGTGAAAGGAGTTGAGGCTGGCGTAGAGTGCAAAGAATTCGTTTAGCACCGAGGCAAAGACGAACATGTCGCCTTCGCCCAGATAATTGTCGGCATCCATTAACAGCTCGGTACGTATGCCGCGCACCGGTAAACCCTGGTGCAGGCGATCGACCTGGCTGTGGCTGATTTTCTTCAGGCCATCCAGCAGCCGCTGACTGATGCGCGCTGCGTTCTGGTCGTAATGACGAGGCAGGTCATAGGTCTGCAGGATGACCCGCAGGGCATCAACATTGGCCAGCGACAGATAGTTCAGTGACATGTTGCTGATCAGTTTCCACAGGAAATCACTGTCCACGGGCGGGGCGTAGCTGGGGGTGATGTTGCTGATATTCCGGAAACTGAGAAAATCCGGGGTGTCTTCACTGAGCCGGCAAATATCGCCCATGGCCAACTGGCTGGGCAGGTTCTGGTTGGTGCAGACCATTTCGATAGACAGTGTTTCATGCCGATCAAGGCTGCGCGGGCCAAAGCTCAGGTAGGTTTCCAGCGTGTCACCCAGCACCGACGGGTACTGGCGCAGGCTGTAATGCGGCTTGCTTTCAAGGCCGTCCAGGGCTCGGTCATGCTCAAAGGATTCAAATGAAACGTATTCCTCATAGCCCATGCCGCCGGGCTTCCAGCCAACCACGCGTTCGACCGAATAGACCCCGCATTGCTGGTTGCCAAACTCGGCAGGGCGCAACAGATACTGATCCTGGCGACCATCCAGGCGGATCGGTGTGGCGTCCTGAGTGAACAGATTGGCGACCGGTGTGCAGTGCAGGCGGATATTGTCAGCCGTTGGACGAATGCGCTGGCTACCGGTCTTGCCAATATTGAAGCGCAGCTCCAGACCGTGGGCCTGCTGTAATCGCTCGGCTGGCAGACGCTGGAGTATCTGCAGTCCACTCAGGTCAACGAACAGAAACTTGTCCTGGAAGGCGAAGTATTCCTGCAGATAACGGTAGCCGCTGAAGGTATTCAGCGGATAGGGCACCAGTGCTTCGTCTTCGCCAAAGCCACCGGGCTGCAGATGCTGCTGGCCCAGGTGGAGCTTGATGCCCTTGCTCTGCAGGTCATCCGGCAACGGCTTGCCCTGCTTGTCGAGCAGTACCAGGGTCAGGTCATCCATATGCCGCAGCAGGCCCAGATAGAGCATCTGGCTGATATAGCGCTCGCCTGCCAGATGCAGTCGCAAGCGCTGTAGCTGCAGATCGCCCAGATGACCCTCGCAACTCATCTTCAGCTTGAGGCTGAGCAGCGCGCCTTCACCTTTGACCGAGTATTCCAGACTGCGCACAGTCAAGGGCAGCAGCTCGACAGCACTGGTGGTGCGAAACTGGCAGGCCGCACCCTGCACCGGCTTGGATTCCACGGGGGTGCCACGCGGCACGTTCACAGCCGGGCCGCTGCGCATCAATGGATCGAACTGCAGCATGCTGAAGGCCGGCAGCGGGCGCATGTAATTGGGCCACAACAGGTGCATCAGCGAGTGAGTCAGTTCAGGCAACTCGTCATCGAGCTTCTGCCGCAAGCGCCCGGTAAGAAAGGCAAAGCCCTCCAGCAGTCGCTCGACATCCGGGTCCTTGCCACTCTGTCCCAAAAACGGCGCCAGCGCCGGGCTGCGCTCGGCAAAACGCTTGCCCATCTGGCGCAGGGCGGTCAGTTCGCTTTGGTAGTAGTGATTGAATGACACGCAACTATCCTTGTTGTACTGGCAATATTTCGATTAACACACGCATAAAGCGCTGCTCGGCGTTTTAGCCTGTTCCGGTCTTCATCAAACAGGTGAAGTAAACGTTCCAACACGCATTTCGAATGGTTATTCGAGTGTTCGATCAGGCTTGCCCCTGCCTGGCTTTAGCTACCGCTTCCAATCAGTACCGTGCTGGAACCCGCTACCACCACATTGCCGTGATCGCCCTGGCTTCCCAGCACTGCTGCCGGCTGGCCGTTGATAATGACCGAGCCACTGACGCCGCTGCTGATGACGCTGCCGCAGCCGGTTGGATCGCCCATGCGCGCCGCGGGCAGTCCATCAATCAGGACGTCTGGCGAACCAGCGCTGATCGGGTTCCTGCCGTGGCCGGTTTTCGGGCAGTTGCTGAGGTCGCCCAGTCGTGCAGCGGGTTTGCCTGACATCCCTGTTTCCTTTATTGAATTTTGACCTGGCCGCTGCCATCAAGGCGGGCGGCAAAGCTTACGTGGCGTTTATGACCGGCCACATCGAGCTGACCTTCGATGGCGAAGGACAGACACAAAAGATCGTTGTCACGGGGCAGGGCAATCACATTGACCTGTCGCAGACGAGGTTCGTAGCGCTCGATAAAGCGCTCAATGGCACTGCGAGCCTGCTGCAGTGCGTCGTGCATCGATAAACGCATGTCGTTGAGATCTGGCAGCCCATAGTCCGGCAGGGTTTGCACGCTGCCAGCGCGGGTGCTGAGCATCCGCGCCAGGTGGCGTGCCACCGAACTCATAACCGCGTCGTGTTGGCTATGGTCGGCGCGCGCGCCGACCTCACCCCCAAGACGTTCAAACAGGCTGCCGTAACTCATCGGGGCTTACTCTTTGTCCAGCTTGCCAACCAGCGACAGGGTGAAATCAGCACCCATGTACTTGAAGTGCGGACGCACGCTCAGGTTGACGCGATACCAGCCGGGTTCGCCTTCCACTTCCGACACGCCGATGTGTGCAGCGCGCAGCGGACGACGGCCACGAACTTCCGGGTTGGGATTGTCCTGATCGGCAACGTATTGGCGAATCCACTTGTTCAGTTCCAGCTCCAGGTCGGTGCGTTCCTTCCATGCACCGATCTGCTCGCGCTGCAGTACCTTGAGGTAGTGGGCTAAACGGTTGACGATAAACAGGTAGGGCAGTTGGGTGCCCAGGCGATAGTTCAGCTCGGCATTCTTGCCTTCTTCACTGTTGCCGAAGAACTTGGCCTTCTGGGCCGAGTTGGCCGAGAAGAAGGCCGCGTTATCGCTGCCCTTGCGCATGGTCAGGGCGATAAAGCCCTCTTCGGCCAGTTCGTATTCGCGGCGGTCCGAGACCAGTACTTCGGTGGGGATCTTGGTTTCGATTTCGCCCATGCTCTCGAAATGGTGCAGGGGCAGATCCTCAACGGCGCCACCGTTTTGCGGGCCGATAATGTTCGGACACCAGCGGAACTTGGCGAAGCTTTCGGTCAGGCGTGTGGCAAAGGCAAAGGCGGTGTTGCCCCACAGATAATCTTCATGGCTGGCCGAGACGTTTTCCTTGTAGACGAAGCTCTTGACCGGATTTTCTTCCGGATCATAGGGGTTGCGTAGCAGGAAGCGTGGCAGGGTCAGGCCGACATAGCGGGAATCTTCTCGCTCACGGAAGGACTGCCATTTGGCAAATTGTGGGCCTTCGAAGTGATCCTTGAGGTCCTTGATGTCCGGCAGCCCGGTGAAGCTTTCCAGGCCGAAGAATTTCGGACCCGCCGAGGCGATAAAGGGCGCATGGGACATGCTGGCGACACTGGCGACATATTGCAGGGTCTTGATGTCGGGTGCGCTGGGGTCGAAATAATAGCTGGAAATCAGCGCGCCGACCGGTTGCCCACCGAACTGACCGTACTCGGCGGTATAGACGTGCTTGTATAGACCTGACTGGACGATATCGGGGCTGTCTTCAAAGTCCTCGAGCAGATCCTGCTTGGAGGCATTGATGACCTCGATCTTGATGTTTTCACGGAAATCCGTGCGATCGACCAGCAGCTTGAGTCCACGCCAGGAGGATTCCAGCGCCTGGAAGCTGGCGTTGTGCAGAATTTCATCCATCTGCTGGCTGAGCTTGGCATCAATTTCGGCGATCATCCGATCGACCATGGCCTTTTTCACCGGCTCTTTGTCATTGTGCGGTTTCAACAGCTCTTCAATGAAGGCGGAAACGCCGCGTTTGGCTATGCCGTAGGCCTCGTCTTCGGGGCTCAGCCGGGTTTCGGCAATGATGCGATCGAGAATGCTTTCTTCAGTCGTGTTCTGACTGGTGTCCAGTGCGGTTTGGGTCGTCATGGTCGCGCGTCCTTTCAGGTCTTCAGGAGTCCAGTTGGTCCTGGGCGGCAAGGCCCAGTTCGTTCAGAATGCGTTCACGCGAATCATCGTCGCTGAGCACACTTTCGATCGCCTTGCGGAAGGCCGGTACGTTACCCAGTGGCCCTTTGAGTGCCACGAGTGCGTCACGCAGCTCCATCAATCGGCGCAATTCGGGCACCTGTTCAACCAGGCTGGCGGGGTTGAAATCCTTCATCGAATTGATCTTCAGGCCGACCGCCAGATCTTCGCTGGTAGCCTCTTCCTGCAGGCGATTGGGCACGCTGAAGCTGAGGTTCAACTCCTGCTTGGCCAGCACCTCATCGAAGTTGTGTTTATCGATGGCGATGGGCTTGCGCTCTTCGATTTTCCGGTCATCCGCGCGTTGGGTAAAATCACCCAGCACCATGAGCTTCAGAGGCAGTTCAATCTCCTCCTGGGCACCATTGGTGTCGGGGCGAAAGGTCACATTGATGCGTTCCTTGGGTGCTACCGAGCCTTCTTTGGCCATGGTCGTTCTCCTTTACTGTTTTGGCCCGAGGGCCTGTTCCAGCACCACATCGAAGTCGAGGTGGCACAACCGTTGATTAAGTGCGTCGCGGCGCAGCCGCGCCTGTGCGTCCAGTGGCAGTTGCTCGTAGCAACTGAGCAGCAGGCGCATAACGCGTACTGCCAGTGCGGGTTCCCACTCAGCCAGGCCGCCTTGCTGCAGACGGCTATCCAGCCCTTCAAGCAGATTCTTGGCGAGCTCGTATTTGCCCGCCCGAAGACACAGTCGGGCCATGGCGGTTTGCCATTGAACCTGTTCCCGGCCACCGCGCGCTGCGCGCATGCCGGTGTTCAGGTGAGCCATGGCAACGCGCAGGCTATCCTTGCGCAACAGTTCCGAGGCCTCCTTGAAAGCCTCATCCCAGGCGCGCCCGGAACCGCCGAGAGCGTCAAGGCCTGGGTTGGCGGAACCATTGGCGCGGCTTGTGTTGACGCGCGATCTGATCCACACCAGGGTCTCCTGGCTGGCGAAGGGCGAGCCGTCAAAAAACTGCAACGCCTCCAGTCCGGGTAGTCGCTGCAGCAGGCGTGAGAGCTGCTGCTCAAGTTCCTGCATGGCGGCGTCGGCCTTGAGCATCTCCAGGCATTGCCAGGCCAGATATTGACCGTCGAGCCAGAACGGTGCGCGCGCCAGGCTGGTCTCCAGATCCATCAGAAGTGCATTCGGCTGACCCTGATTCAGGCGTTCGCGGAAGGCCGTCAAGCGGTCAGCGGGCAAACCGCGCAGGCCGGTTTTGCCCTCGGCATCATGTTCAGGCAGGGCTTCAATCGGCAGCCACAGCAGGGTACGAGACAGGTTGATGGCACGCGCGTCGAGTATCGACTGGCTGTGCCACCACTGGCACAGCGGGCGAGACTGCTCCTGCATGGCTCTCAGGGCCTTGTGGGCGTCGCGGGTGCTGACAATGCTCTCGATTGACTGGCTGCCGTTATTCCCCGAGCTGCTGACCAGGCTCAAGGGCGGCGGGGAGACTTCCGCGCTCTGCTGTGCCGGCTGCTGGCCGGTTTTTTCTGCCTGTTGCAGGCGTTTGCACAGGGGTAGCAGCAAGGGTGCCTGTTCGCCCAGTCGACCCTGCAGAATGACATCCAGGGCTTTCAGATCCTGGGTCAGCAGGCTCAGCACTTCCGCATCCGCCGGGCTCGGCTGCAGCTCATTGAGGCTTTGCTCAAGACGCGACGTCAGCCAGTTCAGGGCGGCGCTGCGGGTGCGATCCTTGAGCGGGTGCAGGATGTCCCAATGGGTGTCACACAACTGCCGGAGCATGGCCAGACCGGCATGCAGTCCTGGCAGTTGTTCGCAACGAAACAGCCCCCATACCAGCCAGCAGGCAACACGCAAATCCTTGGATTGGCTCTGCAAAACTTGCTCAGCTTGGGCGGTGATTTTCTGCCAGTCAGGCCCGCCGTTCTGGTGCAGGGAGTTGGATTTGGCCAACTCGGCTTCCAATGCTTCGAACTCACTGGAGTAGCGAACGTCATCACCGGCGAAGTTGTCTTCACCAATGGGCGTGCTGGCCAGAGATATATATTTGAGTGCGAGCATAAACAACCAATCATCCCTATAAAGTGCCCGCAGAGAAAACTTCCTTATTCCTCTGCACTGATTAAGTTTTTCCAACTTCAAGTTGCGCAAGAAGTTGCGCAGTTTTGTTAAGTGTGCAACTTTTGGCGCAGTCGGTGAGCGCAACAAATTGCGCAGCCGTCATTGCAGGGCGCATCCTAGACAGGCATCAATGCTAATGGAAGCAGGGGTGTGTGATGGATTTGGCAAATTTGATCATTGGTGCGCAATTTTTGGTACGTGATTAAAAGTCTGTCATTTCATTGGCGCCGCAATATTGAATTTTTAAGAAATGGATTTAATGCTTGACATGGGCGCGGAGTGAGGAAGTTGAATTTCATGCACTTGTGGCATTGTTTGTTAGTTTGGTTTGGTAATTAACAAAGGGCTTCTTTATAGCGCTGAGCATTTAATTAAGTTCAGCGGCGAGTCCTGTCACAGGGCTCAATATATGAGGGTGGCTGTTGCTATGTGCCAGCGGGAAATGCTTCGTGCAGTCTGCTCAATGCGATTGCCTCGTCAACCCATCGGGTTATTTACCGATGATTTTGTGTCACCATTGTGGACAAGCCTATCCCCGTTTCAGACAGTGATGGAGTCATTGTGAGTATTCGAAAAGCCGTATTACCTGTTGCCGGTCTTGGGACTCGCTTTTTGCCAGCCAGCAAGGCGATTCCCAAGGAGATGATCACCGTGGTTGATAAGCCGGTGATTCAGTACGTCGTTGAGGAGGCTCTGGCGGCGGGGATAGACGAGATTGTGCTGGTGACACATTCCAGCAAGAAGGCCATCGAGGATCACTTTGATGCGAACTATGAGCTCGAGGCTGAGCTGGAGCGGCGTGGCAAAACCGAGTTGCTGGCGGTGCTGCGGGATATCGCCCCTGCGCGTCTGAGAGTGTCGTCGGTACGTCAGGGCCGAGCCCTTGGCCTTGGGCATGCAGTGTATTGCGCACGTCAGGTTGTGGGTGATGCGCCCTTTGCCGTGATGTTGCCTGATGTGCTGGTAGCGGCGGCCGGCGAGGCAAATGATCTGCAGCTTATGAAGGAGGCCTTTGATCGCTCAGGCCGTGCCCAGGTCATGGTTGAACCGGTGGCCTGGGATCAGGTGCATCAATACGGTGTGGTTGACCTGGCCGGACAGGATCTGGAACCGGGCAAGAATGCAGCCTTGCAGCGGGTAGTGGAAAAGCCAGCCAGGGCCGATGCACCCTCGAACCTGTCAATCGTCGGTCGCTATCTATTGCCGGCGAGAATTTTTGATCTGTTGTCAGTGACACCAGCAGGTGCCGGTGGCGAGATTCAGCTGACGGATGCAATTGCAGCACTGATGGCGGAGCAGGGAGCCGATGCCTACCGGCTGCTGGGGCGTTCGCACGATTGTGGCAGCAAGCTTGGCTACCTTGAGGCCACCCTGGCCTACGGTTTGCGGCATGCGCAGCTGGCCGAGGATTTTCAGGCTTTACTGCGGCGTTATGCCGGATGAGGCCTTATGCATATTGATTCCTACGGCGATACCCTGTGTGCGCTGATCAGCGCCGCAGCTATGGCCTCGACCGGCCATCAGGTCGTACTGCATGTCGCCGATGATGCCATGCTGGAGCAGTTGCAGCAGGGTATTTGCCCTTTCCGTGAGCCGGGCCTGGCCGAGTTGCTGTCTGAGCAGGTATCAGAACAGCGCTTGCGCTATGCGGCACTGCATGAGCCGGTTGACAAGGATAACCAGGTGATCTGGCTGGCGCTTTCACCGCAATCCGAACAGCAGGCCTTTGATATCATTCAAGCCCTTCCCACTGATCCCTTCAAACGCTGGCTGCTGGTTAATCAGTCCACCTTTCAGGTGGGTACCAGCGAGCTGCTGCAGGCACGCTTGCGTGAGGCCAATGGTGCCGATTCGGCGGTAGTAAGCCTGCCGGACCTGTTGACCGAAGGTAATGCCATTCAAAGCTTCAAACGAGCTGACCACTGGTTGGTTGGCACAGAATCGCCATGGGCAAGCCAGATGGTCTCGGAGTTACTCAGACCCTTTAATCGCAGGCGCGATAGCATCATGTTGATGCGTCCGCGGGATGCCGAGTTTACTAAGTTGGCGATTACCGGGATGCTCGCGACCCGCCTCAGTTACATGAATGACATGGCCAATCTGGCTGACAGTCTGGACGTTGATATCGAGCAGGTGCGTCAGGGTATGGGTGCGGATAAGCGTATTGGCGAGGCCTATCTGTATCCCGGTTGCGGTTTTGGTGGCTTGAGCTTTTCCCGTGATGTCATGAGCCTGGCGTCGACCCTGACCCGGCGAGGCCAGCAGGCACAGTTGCTGACTCAGGTGATGGCCATTAACGAGCGGCAAAAGGAACTGCTGTTTCGCAAGCTCTGGGGGCATTTTGCCGGCGATCTGCAAGGGCGCAAAGTGGCGATCTGGGGTGTGGCTTTCAAACCAGAGACTGGGCGGATTGACAACGCACCCGCGCTGAAGCTGATTGAGGCGCTCTGGGCCCAGGGTGTGCAGGTGCGTGTGCATGATCCACGAGCCTTGCCGGCTTTGCAGGCCTGGGCCGGTGAGCGCGATGATCTGTTGTTGTTTGATGATCCCTATCAGGCATTGGAAGGGGTGGATGCACTGATGCTGGTGACCGAGTGGAAACCCTACTGGAGTCCGAACTGGACCCGGTTGCAACAATTGATGCACGTGCCGGTATTACTGGATGGACGGAATATCTGGGATCCAGCTTTTGTGCGTGAGCAGGGATTTGTTTACTTCGGTGTAGGGAGAGGTTAGTGATCGAGCAGAGCGACAAGGCCCAGGCCTGGGCCAGGCTAGAAGCACTGGCCGAGCAATTTGACAAGGTTACCATTGCCGAGTTGTTCGATGCTGATCCGGCGCGATTTGAGGCGCTGCAACGCCGCTGTGGACCGTTACTGTTGGATATGTCCAAACAGCGGGTGACCAATGAAGTATTGGCCGAGTTGTGCCGTCTTGCTGATGCCTGTGGCTTGCCCCTATGGCGTGATCGCTTGTTTGCTGGCGACAAGGTCAATGCCAGCGAAGGCAGAGCCGCCATGCACTGGGCCCTGCGTTTGCCGGCGGAAGCAGCCGGTGACCTGGATGGTCAGCCTCTGGCAGGCATGATTCATGCGCAGTTGCAGCATATGGACTCACTGGTTACCAAACTGCATGCCGGCCAGTGGCGCGGTGTCAGCGGTGAAGCCATTACCCATGTGGTTAACATTGGTGTAGGTGGCTCTGATCTGGGCCCGCTGATGGTCTGTGATGCCCTGCGTGATTTCAAGGTCGAGACAGCCGGACCATTGCGCGTGTACTTTGCCTCGACTATGGATGGCAGTCAGTTGGCGCAGATTCTGCAAACGCTGAACCCGCATACCACGCTGTTCATTGTTTCGTCCAAGTCGTTTACCACCATAGATACCCTGAGCAACGCCGATACTGCGCGCCAATGGCTGCAGCGCAGTTTGGGTGACTCGCCCGCGCTACTGCAATGCCATTTCATTGGTGTGTCGGCGGCGCCAGAGAAAATGACTGAATGGGGTATCAGCAAAAGCAACCAGTTACTGCTCTGGGACTGGGTCGGTGGGCGCTACTCGCTGTGGTCGGCTATAGGTCTGCCTATTGCGCTTACGCTGGGGATGGCGGGCTTTCGAGAGCTGCTTGATGGGGCGCATCACATGGATTGGCACTTTTGTGAGGCACCCGGTACCGAAAACCTGCCGGTGCTTATGGCCATGCTGGGCATCTGGAATGTCAATCTGCTGGGCATCAATGCCCTGGCGATCTTGCCCTATGACGGCAGATTGAAACAATTCCCTGCGTATCTTGAACAATTGGAAATGGAGTCCAATGGCAAACGGGTAACGCGCGATGGTGCTCTGGTGACACGCAGTACCTGTCCGATCATCTGGGGGGATGTGGGGCCGAATGCACAGCATGCCTTTTATCAGCTGCTGCACCAGGGTACGCAGCCGGTCGCCTGCGACTTTATCGTGCCAGCGCGGCGTTACCGAGAGGCTCAGCATCTGGAGGGCATGGAAGAGCTGGCGGCCCAGCATCAACTGGCAATTGCCAACTGCCTGGCGCAATCGCGCCTGTTAGCCTTTGGTGATGCAGCGCTGGCTGATGCCGAAAGCCTGCCGTTGTACCGGCGTTATCGGGGCAACCAGCCTTGCACCACGCTGTTGCTGGATGAGTTGTCGCCTTTCAGTCTTGGGGCGTTGATTGCCCTGTATGAACACAAGGTGTTTGTGCAATCGGTGATCTGGGAGATCAACCCCTTTGACCAGTGGGGCGTAGAAATGGGCAAGCTTATTGCAGTAGATGCCTTGGCCCAGCTGCGGGCAGAGCAATCCTTGGGGCAAGGGCTGGATGCCTCCACGACAGGTCTGCTGGCTGCGGTAATGGAGAAACACTGAATCAAGGCAGTAACTCAACAGGTCCGACCACCGTTGACCGCCGCCCAGTGAATGTACGGGGCAAATGGACTTACTTAACCACCCAGGGACTTACATGTCTGAGATAACCTGCTTCAAAGCCTATGATATTCGTGGCCAGTTGGGCACTCAGCTCAATGAAGATGTGGCTTACCGCATCGCCCGCGCCTTCGCCCAGTGGCTCAAGCCCCGCCGTATTGTGCTGGGTGGAGATGTTCGCCGCACCTCCACTGAGCTGAAAGCAGCCTTGGCCAATGGCCTGCGTGATGAGGGCGTGGATGTGCTGGATCTTGGGTTGGCCGGTACCGAGGAAGTGTATTTTGCTACCTTCCATCTCGGTGTGGATGGTGGCATTGAAGTCACAGCTTCACACAATCCAATCGACTACAACGGTTTCAAACTGGTTCGCGAGGGTTCCCGGCCGATATCAGCTGATAGTGGCCTGAAGGCGATTCGTAGCCTGGCCGAGGGTCTGAAATATGAGCTGATTGACGGTCGTGACCCGACCGTGGCAGACAGCCAGCGCGGCAACTACCAGCAGGTTGATACCCGTGAGGACTATATTCGTCATCTGATGGGCTATATCAATCCAGCTGCTTTCAAGCCCCTGAAACTGGTGGTCAATGCCGGCAATGGTGCTGCCGGTCCGGCTGTGGATGCCCTGGAAGCGGCGTTTGCCAATCTGAATATGCCGGTTGAATTGATCAAGATATGCCATGAACCCGATGGCAGTTTTCCCAACGGCATACCCAATCCACTGCTGGTGGAAAATCGCAGCCTGACGCGTGACGCGGTGCTGGCCCATGGCGCTGACATGGGGATTGCCTGGGATGGTGATTTTGACCGTTGCTTCCTGTTTGACGAGCAGGGCCGCTTTGTCGAGGGCTACTATATCGTTGGGTTGCTGGCTGAAGCCTTCCTGCAGAAGGAGAAAGGCGCGCGCATCATTCATGACCCCCGGCTGGTCTGGAACACCGTGGAGCAGGTCGAGCAGAACGGTGGTGTGGCTGTTCAAACCAAGGCCGGGCACGCCTTCATCAAGGAGCGCATGCGTGAAGAGGATGCGGTCTATGGCGGCGAGATGAGCGCACATCACTACTTCCGTGACTTCGCCTACTGCGACAGCGGCATGATTCCCTGGCTGTTGGTCGCCGAGCTGTTGTGTGTCAAGGGCAAACCGCTGTCAGCGCTGGTGGACGAGCGTATTGCCGCCTATCCCTCCTCGGGCGAGATTAATCTTACCGTCGCTGATGCACCGCGGGTGCTGCGTGAGATCGAGGCGCAGTATGCCCCGGATGCTCTGGCGCTGGATCATACCGACGGTGTCAGTGTCTGCTTCGCCGAGTGGCGCTTCAATCTGCGTGCTTCGAACACCGAGCCGGTCATCCGCCTGAATGTCGAAAGCCGTGCTGACCAGGGGTTAATGGAACGTGAAACGGAGCGCCTGCTGGAGGCGATTCGCCTGCGCTCGGGGGCTTCTGCATAGATATATCAAGGGCCAGGCATGCAGGGCTGGATTAGGTGCCAGGCAATAGTCCGTTCAAGGCCATGGGGTGACGCATGAATCAACAGGGTTCATAATCCGTATTCATGTTCAAAGGCGCCATTTCATGGGCAAATCCATTCTGGTTACCGGTGGTGCCGGCTACATTGGCACCCATACCTGCATCAAGCTGCTTGAGGCGGGCTTCAGTGTGCGAGTGCTGGATAATTTCAGCAACAGCTCGCCTGAGGCCTTGCGTCGGGTCGAGCGTATAACCGGCCGTTCTGTGCCCTGCACCGTCGGCGACATCAACGATGCGCCGTTGCTCGATCAGCTGTTCAGTGAGCACCCGATCGATGCGGTGATTCACTTTGCCGGGCTCAAGTCCGTCGGTGAGTCGGTTCAGCAACCCTTGCGCTATTACCACAACAACATCAGTGGCACCCTGGTGCTGTGCGCGGCCATGCAGCGCGCGGATGTGAAAAATCTGGTCTTCAGTTCTTCGGCCACGGTGTATGGCGATCCCGTCAGTTTGCCGATCAAGGAAGACTTTCCTCTGAGTGCGACCAATCCCTATGGCCATTCCAAGCTGATGATCGAACAGATGCTGACCGATCTGCATCAGGCCGATGATTGCTGGAATATTGCCTTGTTGCGCTACTTCAACCCGGTGGGGGCCCACCCCAGCGGCCTGATAGGCGAGGATCCGGCCGGTATTCCCAACAACCTCATGCCCTATGTTGCTCAGGTGGCGGTGGGACGGCGCGATTACCTGAGTGTGTTTGGCAATGATTACCCGACACCTGACGGAACCGGTGTCAGGGACTATATTCATGTTATGGACTTGGCCGCCGGACATGTAAAAGCTCTCGGGTGGCTGAACGGTAAGCCCGGTATCAAGGCCTTCAACCTGGGGACAGGGCAGGGTTATTCGGTGCTGGATATGCTGCATGCCTTCGAGCAGGCCTGTGGCAAGTCCTTGCCCAGACGCTTTGTTGCGAGGCGGTCAGGGGATGTAGCCAGTTGCTATGCTGATCCATCCCTGGCCAGTGCTGAACTCGGCTGGCAGGCTGAGCTGGATCTGCAGAGCATGTGCGCTGATGCCTGGCGCTGGCAGTTGAATAACCCGAATGGATACGGGGTCTGAACAGGACGCCGAACTGTAGTTCCGTTTTTTACTGAAACTGGACCCCTATGTCCGTAGTCAACAGCACTAGAATGATGCTTTGACATATTCGGTTCCCTTGATTGGAGATCTCTGTGCTCAAGGACAGATTGATTGGCTTGAGTTACGCGCAGAAACGCAGCATTCAGATTCTGGCTGACCTGATCCTGCTGTCGGTTGCCATGTGGTGTGCGCTTTATCTGCGGTTAGGCAATGAGGGCTGGCGCTGGCCGGATATGGGTCAGACGCTGCTGTTCCTGGCCGCGCCTCTGATTGCTATTCCTTTCTATGTTCGTCTGGGCATGTACCGCGCGGTCATGCGCCATTTGGGCAATGACGCGCTGGTAGGCATTCTCAAGGCCGTGACCCTGGGTTATCTGGGTTTTGTTCTGGCCTTGTTGTTGATCCGGGATGCCGGTTGGGTTATCAGCTTTCCGCGCTCGGCGCTGTTCAATTACTGGTGGTTGAGTTTGATGCTGATTGGTGGCTTGCGTCTGGCCGCACGCCAGTATTTTATGGGGCACTGGTTTCTGGCAGGCAATAGCAGCGCTGATCAGCCGCTGTCGACGGCCATTCCGATTGCCATCTACGGTGCAGGGTCGGCAGGTAATCAGTTGCTAGCCTCGTTGCGTATGGGCAGTCGGTACAAGGCTGTTGCCTTTATCGATGACGATGAGACGCTGCAAGAGCGCAGCATGGCTGGTGTGCCGGTTTACAGTTCAGCCAGCATTGATAAGCTGATCGACAAAGTCGGACTGCGCGAGGTGTTTCTGGCTATTCCTTCGGCCACCCGGACTCGCCGCCGTGAAGTCCTGACCAGGTTGCAGCAATATCCCCTGCATGTGCGCTCGATACCCGGGTTGATGGATCTGGCGACAGGTCGGGTCAAGGTTGATGACTTGCAGGATGTGGGCGTGACGGATTTGCTCGGGCGTGACTCGGTGCCGCCGGATCAGAGCCTGTTCGAGCGCTGCATCAAGGGCAAGTCGGTCATGGTGACCGGGGCCGGGGGATCCATCGGCAGCGAACTGTGTCGGCAAATCATCCAGTCCAATCCTGCGCGTATCGTATTGCTCGAGCACAGTGAGTTTGCGCTCTACGGGATACATGCCGAGCTGTCGTCATTCGCGCGTTCACGATCCATTGAGGTTGAGCTGGTGCCTATACTGGCGTCCATTCGCAATCCACAGCGGGTTGAGGATGTGATCAGCGCCTGGGGGGTACAGACCCTTTACCATGCCGCTGCCTACAAGCATGTACCCATGGTCGAAATGAATGTTGCCGAAGGCATCATGAACAATGTCTTTGGCACGCTGTTCGCTGCCCAGGCAGCGATTCGCTGCCGGGTCGAACATGTTGTCCTGGTGTCCACCGACAAGGCCGTTCGACCGACCAATGTCATGGGCTCATCCAAGCGACTTGCGGAAATGCTGCTGCAGGCTCTGAGCGCCGAGCAGGCGCCGCACCTGTGGGGAGACGATGAGCAGGTCAATCAGGTTAATCGTACCCGTTTCAGCATGGTGCGCTTTGGTAATGTTCTGGACTCTTCGGGTTCGGTCATTCCCCTGTTTCGTGAGCAGATCCGTCGTGGTGGGCCGGTGACGGTTACCCATCCGGACATCACCCGGTATTTCATGACCATACCTGAAGCCGCACAGTTGGTGATTCAGGCGGGTGCCATGGGGCAGGGCGGTGATGTGTTCGTATTGGATATGGGCGAACCGGTGCGTATTGTTGACCTGGCACGCAAGATGATCATGCTGTCCGGCCTGAGCGTGCGCGATGAACAGAATATCAAGGGTGATATCGGTTTGGCTTTCACCGGCTTACGGCCCGGCGAAAAGCTCTATGAGGAACTCTTGATCGGTGACAATCCCGAAACAACAAGTCATGAGAAGATTTTCCGTGCCAACGAAGTCTTTTTGCCCTGGTCGCAGATGCTACAGGTTCTGGACCAGTTGAAAGAAGCTGTGCAGCAGGATGATCTTGAGGGGGTGCGCAGTATTTTGCTGTCAACTGTTCAGGGTTATGTGCCAAGCAACGGCATTGTTGACTTGCTCTATGAGCAGACCGAGCGCACAGCGCGTTAGTAATGATCTGAGTATACAAGCCGGGTTGAAGCCCGGCTTTTTTCTGTCTGTAAAAAGGATTGCTGATGACGGAGGGTCATGGGTTGCCGACACTGCTGAAGCAGGCGCAGGTATGATCCAGGAAGCGCTCGACCTTGGCGCAGGCCGCTGGTGTCAGGCTGATGAGGCGGATGCGGCGGTCGGTGTCGCATTCCTGCTCAGCCAGCATGCCCTGGTCAATGGCGTTCTGCACATATTTGACGGCTGTCCGGCGGCTGATGTTGGGCATCAGTGCGTACAGTTCGGTCTTGGGTTGCGGTGGGGCCTCCCGGTTTAGCCACATCTGGGTAAACAGGTCGCAATAGTTCAAATCGCTCAGGCCCGTATCGGCAAAGCTGGTCGACCAGAAAGTGTCGATATCGAAAATGGCCTTGGCTGCCAGAATCCGGTCGGCAGCGTTGAAGGGTCTGCTCATGCGCTGTTCCTTGTAGCTTTGTCGTCTATTAGGCGCGATTAGCCTGATTGCTGCAATTGCGCTGATCAAGTTTCCCAACAGGTTTGTGCCTGTGATCACAAGTTGTGCAACCTTGTCTAGTTTTGGTGCGTTTTCTGCGGCGGCTTAAACTCGTGATTTGTTATTTACATGCTCAAGTGCATGTAAATCCTGTGAATATGCAAATTTGCATGTAAATGGCATGGGCCTTGCTTCGGTTACCCCAGATACTTTGTGATTCGGGGGCAACATGCAGTTTGACTTGTTCAAGACCCTCTGGGGACATACCGGCAGCATCGAGCAAGCAGCAAGTTTGGCGGTGGCGGCGGGCTTTTCGGGAATCGAAGCACCCGCACCCACTGGCGAGGCTGAGCTGGCACTGTTCCTCGATACGCTACACAGTCATGGTCTGGCCTATATCGCCGAAATCTGCACGACAGGCAGCTATGTGCCTGATCGCACGGCAACACCAGAGCAGCATCTGGCTTCGCTTGAACAGAAAATCCAGCAAAGTAAACCGCTCAACCCGCTGTTCTGCAACGTGATGGGTGGCTGCGATGCCTGGCCACTGGATGTGCAGATCGATTTTTTTCAACGGGCACAGACGCTGGCTGATCAGCAGGGCGTGTTGTGCAGCTTTGAAACCCACCGCGGTCGCTCCTTTTTCAATCCCTGGATCACCCGTGACGTTTTGCGCGCCGTTCCGGATCTGGTGATTACTTGCGATTTCAGTCACTGGGTGGTGGTCTGCGAGCGGCTGATGGACAGCGAGTGGGACACCATTCTTGAAGTCGCCGAGCGAGCCCACCATGTGCACGGCAGGGTGGGTTATGACCAGGGTCCGCAGGTGCCACATCCGGCGGCCCCTGAATACGCGGAAGCCCTGGCCTCCCATGAACGCTGCTGGGACGCGATCTGGTCCTCTCAGGCTCGCCGAGGCTACACGGGCACAACCATGACGCCGGAGTTTGGTCCGGACGGGTATCTGCACACCTTGCCCTTTACCCATCAGCCGGTGGCGGATCTGTGGCAGGTCAACAGCTGGATAGGCCAGCGACAGAAAGCACGCTTTGCCCAGCGCACAGCGTAAGCCGATAAGCGCGGCGGTTTTTGCTGTTGCCGGGATGGTCGAGTTCCATCTCGACCAAGGGCGCTAGCCGCCAACACTGGGCCGAGATGGAACTCGGCCCTCCCAGGGGTAGGTTGGGTTGGCGGCTTGGCTGCGAGTGGGTTTGCTGTTGCCGGGTAGGTCGAGTCCCATCTCGACCAAAGGTGTTAGCCGCCAACTCTGGGCCGATATGGAACTCGGCCTTCCCAGGGGCAGGTGGGAGCGGCGGCCTCGCCGCGAAGAGGGTTTAGGCTGGCGGGTCGGCACGGAATTTGGCGCCATGCAGGTAATGAGTTGTTCGATATATGAAAGTTGATTCAACGAGGAGGCACAGGTAATGCAGTCATACAGTTCACTCTGGCGGGAAAACGGCATGTGGCCAAACTCCCTGGCCATTGCCTACGTTTTGATTGGTTACTTTGGTGGCTGGGCACTGATGCTGCTTGGCAACGTGTGGAGTCTGGTACTGGGCGTGCTGGCAGTAGCCCATGCCATGACGATTGCCGCCTACCTGATCCACGAATGCGGTCACAATGCCCTGTTCAAGAAGGTTGAGCACAATACCTGGCTGGGTCGCTGGATGAATGTGCTCACCGGCTCGCACTACGGCACCTATGAAGACATGCGTTACAAGCACATGCGCCACCATGTCGATAACTGCGAGCCAGTCAGTTTTGACTATCGGGCTTTTCTGACCGCGCGGCCGCGTCTTCACAAGTTGGTACGTGCTCTGGAGTGGTGCTATATCCCGGCTGTTGAGCTGCTGATGCATGCCATGCTGATTGTCGCGCCCTTTATCTACCCGGCCAAGCGTGCCCAGCGCGGCCGCGTGATACGCGTAACCTTGCTGCGCTTCACGCTGTTCGCGTTCGTCCTCTGGTTTGCGCCATTGGCGGCGCTCGGCTATGTACTGGCTTACCTGCTGTTTCTGACCTTTCTGCGGTTCATGGACAGCTTTCAGCACAACTACGAGATCGTCTATACCCTGGATTCGCCCGAGATCAAGCCGGTTCATAAGGGTGATCGTCAGTACGAAGAGACCAACACCTACAGCAACCTGCTGTCGGTGCGCTGGCCATGGGTCAACCTGCTGGCGCTGAATTTTTCCTACCACAACGCCCACCACACCAAGCCGAACATGCCCTGGTTCCGTTTGCCGGCCTTCCATCGCGAGCTTTATGGCGATGACTGTCCGCAGCAACTGGATGTGATAGGGCAATTGCGCTGTTTCCACCGGCACCGGGTCGAGCGGGTGTTGGCCGAGGAGTACGGCACGGCAGATGTGCGCTCGACCGTGCGCGAGGGTCAGGCGGTTGGGGTTAATGCCTTGTCCTTTCTTACAGCGTTCTGAGTTGTCTTTGCTGGGTTGGCCTGCGCATGCAGGGCATTCAAGAGTCTGACTGGGGAGCAGTGTATGGCAGGTGTGTTGACTATGGTCTGGGCCAAGTTTGACTTCAAACAGCCAGTGGCGCCGAGTGCCAGACTGTTACTCGGCTTGGCGGCCTGGATCGCTTTCGTGCTGCTCTGGCACGGCGCTGCTACCCTGCGCGATGTGCCCAGCCCGCTGTTTCCCGGCCCGTTGCAGGTGCTGGAAGCCTTGCGTGAACTGTTCTTCGAAAAAGGCTTCAGTGCCGATGTCCTGAGCAGTCTCAAACGCATTGCCTTGAGCTTTGCAGTTGCACTGGCCATTGCCTTGCCACTGGGCATCCTGATGGGAGCTTTCCCGTTGGTCTCGGCCTTTTTCAATCCTCTGGTCTCGGCCTTTCGCTATCTGCCTGCGCCGGCTTTTATTCCGTTGTTGTTGATGTGGCTGGGTACCGGTGACGAGCAAAAGATCGCCTTTCTGGTTCTGGGCGTGGTGTGGTTCCTGATAACTCTGATCAGTGATGTGGTTCGTCAGGTACCGACTGATTTTATTGAAACGGCTAAAACCCTGGGTGGTTCCAGGCGGGTGATTCTCTGGACGGTGGTGGTGCCTGCGTCCTTGCCAGGGATAGTGGATACCTGCCGGCAGATGCTGGCAGTCAGCTGGACCTATCTGGTGATTGCCGAGATCGTCGCAGCCACTGACGGCATCGGGGCCATGATGATGCGTGCCCGGCGTTTTGTGCATGTGGACGACATCATGGCCGGCATTGTCGTGATCGGTGTACTGGGTCTGCTCTGTGATCTGGCATTCCGTGGCTTGCATTGGCTGCTTTTTCCTTACTTGCGGCAGTCGCGTCGCTGACAGGCAAACATGAGTTTTGAACCGGACGCGATCCTGCGCCTGGGCATAAGCGTTGTACATGACGGGAGAAATGACAATGGGACTGAACAACTGGAGTAAAGGGTTCAAGGGCTGTGTGCTTGGCGCGGCCCTGTTCTGCGCCAGCGGGGTGCTGCAGGCGGCTGAAAAGGTCAACGTATCGCTGTTCTCATGGCCGGGGTATGGTTTCTGGTTTATTGCCAAGGAAAAGAACCTGGTGCCTGAACTGGATTTGCAGATCAGCATCATTGAAGACCCCTACGAAAGCTTTGCCCTGATGACCGCCGGTCAATTGGATATCACCTCCAGCACCGTGGAGTATGGCCCGATTGCCGTGGACCAGCAGGTTCCGATCAAACTGGTGACCTATACCAATCCGTCCTATGGCACTGACAAGATCATCCTGGCGCCTGGCATCGAATCGGCAACCGACCTGATCGGCAAGAAGATTGCTGTTATGGAGGGGGGGCTGACGCAGATTTTCATGGGTATCTGGCTGGAGCAGAACGGTGTGGCCATTGACCAGGTGGAGTTCGTCAACGTGATCATGGATGAAGCAGTTGGCGCCATGCTCGGCGGCAGTGTCAGCGCCGTTGAATTGTGGGAACCCTTCGGCAGCCAGTTGCTGGCCAATATGCCGGGTGCCCGCGTGGTCGCCGACTCCAGTCAGGATGACTGGATCAGTACCGCCTTGCTGGGTGACGGCATGTATATGAGCGAGGCCTTTCTGAGCGAGCGACCCGAGGCGGCTAATCTGGCCATGCAGGCCTATTTCCGGGCTGTGGAGTTCTGGAAGCAGAACCCGGAGGAGGGCAACCGCATTATCGCCGAGGCTATCCAGTTCAGTGTCTCTGATGTGGAAATGGTCATTGGCACCGATGGTGAGATCTACAAGGGCGGCATCATGGTGTTCGATCGCGATGAGGCCGGCCGCTTCATGGGCATAGCCGAAGGCGATCTGCCACTGGGCATGAGCAACGGTCAGATTGTCGAGCACTGGAACACCACCAACGCCTGGTGGCAGAAGTTTGGCCTGGCCACTGAACTGCATGACTGGACCACAGGTATCGAGCTTGGCCCACTCAAGGCAGCGCTGGAGACGCCATGAGCAGCGCCGCCGAAGCTATCACCGAGCTGTCTGGCTTGCAGGCCAGGCAGTTGGGCAAGGTGTTCTCGGACCGCGGCCGTGACGTGGTGGCCGTGGATGGCGTGAGTTTCAGCGTCGAGCCTCGGCAGGTGTGCATGCTGTTGGGGCCCTCCGGCTGCGGCAAGTCAACGGTGTTGCGCATGCTCGCCGGACTGGATATGCCCAGCAGTGGTGACGTGCTGCTGGACGGTGAGCTGGTGCGCGGTCCGCACCGGGACCGCGGCATGGTGTTTCAGGGTTACACCTCCTTCCCCTGGCTCAAGGTGCGGCAGAATGTGGCCTATGGTTTGAAGATCAACGGCGATGTGTTGGCCATGCAGGAAGGCACGGTGGATTATTTTCTCGACCGGGTCGGTCTCACCGCCTTTGCCGAGGCGTACCCGCATGAATTGTCCGGCGGCATGCGTCAGCGGGTAGCGCTGGCCCGTGCCCTGGCCAATTCACCCAAGGTGCTGCTGATGGATGAGCCCTTTGGTGCACTGGATGCCGAGACCCGCTGGCAGATGCAGGAGCTGCTGCTGGATGTGATTCGCAAGGAGCGCATGACTGTGGTCATGGTCACCCATGATGTCGAGGAGGCGCTGCTGCTGGGGGATCAGATCGTGTTTTTATCCCGCCATCCTGGCCGGGTCAGAAAAATCCTGTATCCGCCGTTCAAGGCCGACGGGCAGATCACTACCCGCGAACAGCTTCGGGCCCATCCTGATTACGCGTTGATGGAGCGGGAGATTCTGGGAATGATGCGGGATGAAGGCGGTCACTGAGTGACCGCCAAACAGGCTCGGGGTGAGCGTGGCTTATTCCACGGTCACCGACTTGGCCAGGTTGCGCGGTTTGTCCACATCCGTCCCCTTGACCAGCGCCACATGGTAGCTAAGCAGCTGCAACGGGATGGTATAGACAATGGGTGAAATGCAGTCTTCAACCCAGGGCAGGGTGATGACTTCATGGTTGGCGTCAGGCTCACCCTGTTCAATGGTCTCGCAGGCGAAGGTGATCAACTGACCGCCACGGGCACGGACTTCCTCCAGATTGGATTTGAGCTTTTCCAGCAGGCTGTCACTGGGGGCGACGCTGACCACCGGCATGTCTTCATCAACCAGTGCCAGCGGACCATGCTTGAGTTCGCCGGCGGCATAGGCCTCAGCGTGTATATAGCTGATTTCCTTGAGCTTGAGTGCGCCCTCCATGGCAATTGGATAGTGCGTGCCACGGCCGAGGAACAGCGCATGATGCTTGTTGGCAAACCGTTCGGCCAGACTGGTAATGCGCGGAGCCAGCTCGAGACTTTGCTGGATCACCTGCGGCAAGGTCTTGAGGGCCTGCACGTTGCGTTGAATCACCGCGCTATCTCTGTTGCGTACCTGGGCCAGGGCTGTCGTCAGCCACAGCAGGGCGACCAGTTGTGTGGTAAAGGCCTTGGTTGAGGCAACACCGATTTCGGGGCCGGCATGGGTCAGCAGGCGCCAGTCTGCTTCACGTACCAGCGAGCTGCCTGCCACGTTACAGATGGCCAGTGTGGCCAGATAACCCTGATCCTTGGCAAAGCGCAACGCCGCCAAGGTGTCGGCGGTCTCGCCTGACTGCGAGATGGTAATCAGCAGGGTGTTGGCGGGAACCACCACGGTGCGATAGCGGTATTCGCTGGCGACTTCCACGCAGCAGGGGATACCGGCTTGCTCTTCAATCCAGTAACGCGCCACCAGACCGGCGTGGTAACTGGTACCGCAGGCAACAATATGAATAGTGGCGATATCTGCCAGCCGGGTTTCTGCCTCCGGGCCGAGCACAGCGGTCAGCACATGATCGTCACCCAGGGTGCCGGACAGGGTATCGCTGATGGCCTGGGGTTGCTCAAAAATCTCCTTGAGCATGTAGTGTCGATACTCACCCTTCTCCAGACTATGGGCGGCATGCTCATAGCGTTTTACCGGGCGATCAACAGGGTTGTTGCGACTGTCCCATATTTCACAACGGGTCATGCTCAGGCGCGCATGGTCGCCTTCTTCCAGATAGCGGAAACGGTCAGTAACCTGCAGCAGGGCCAAGGGGTCGGAGGCTATGTAGTGCTCTTCGCTGCCCTCGCCAATGACCAGCGGACTGCCCATGCGTGCGCAATACAGGGTCTGTGGCTGGTCTTCATGGATCAGCGCCAGCGCGTAGGCACCATGCAGCTCGCCCAGGGCCGTGCGAAAGGCCTCCAGCAGGTCATGCTGTTGCTGAAAATAATGAGCGATCAGATGAGCAACCACCTCGGTGTCGGTTTCCGAGGTGAACTGATAACCCAGGTCGATCAGACGTTTGCGCAGTGGCGCGTGGTTTTCAATGATGCCGTTGTGCACCACTACCAGCTTGCCGGAGATGTGTGGATGAGCATTGTGTTCGGCCGGCTTGCCATGGGTCGCCCAGCGGGTATGGGCAATGCCCAGGTGGCCGTTGGCCGGTGAGTTGGCCAGGGCGTTTTCCAGCTCAATTACCTTGCCCACCGCCCGCACGCGTTTGATGCCGTTGCCATCCGCCAGCACCGCTACCCCGGCGGAGTCGTAGCCGCGGTACTCCAGGCGCCGCAGGCCTTCAATCAGAATGGGGGTGATATTGCGCTGGGCGACGGCGCCGACAATTCCGCACATGCTGTATTCCTTGGGGGTGCTGTAAAGCTCGGCAGTTTATCACCGACCCGTTGGACGGTCACGGTATGTCATGGCTCCTGTGGCAGCGGCCAGGAAGGAGGTGTGTCGGAGGTGATGGCCAAACTCCCTTTCGGCCATGGGCGACTACCAATTGTTGACTCAGCGCCTATTGAAGCGCTGCACCAGTGCCGCTTGCTGTGCCGCCGTAGCAGACAGGTCGCTGCTCAGGCTGGCGCTGCGCTGCGCCTGTTCAGCAGTGACATCGGACTGGGCGGCAATGTTGGTGATATTGCGGTTGATCTCTTCGGCTACTGCGCTCTGCTCCTCGGAAGCACTGGCAATCTGTCCGGCCATATCGTTGATACGTTCAATCGCAGCACGAATACCGTCCAGCGCTTCATCCGCTTCGATAACCTGGGCTACGCCCCGGTCAGCCTGCTCATGACCGCTGCGCATGGTATCAACAGCGCGGCGTGCAGCGGCTTGCAGGTTATCGATCAGGCCGTGGATCTGCCCGGTTGAGTCGGCGGTTCGGCTGGCCAGGGCGCGGACTTCGTCAGCTACCACGGCAAAGCCGCGGCCCTGCTCACCGGCACGTGCGGCTTCAATGGCGGCATTCAAGGCCAGCAGGTTGGTCTGGTCGGCAATGCTTTTGATGACATCCACGACCTTGCCGATTTCCAGGGCATCGTTGGCCAGTTGCGCGGACACGCTGGCGGCGGAGTTGACTGACTCGGAAAGAATTTCAATGGCTTCACGGGTCTGACTGGCCACCCGTTTGCCGTGAACTGCCAGATCATTGGCTTCACGGGTCGCCTCCGCTGTACGCAGCACATTACCGGAGACCTCCTGGGTGGCGGCGGCCATTTCGTTGATGGCGGCAGCGACCATATCGGTTTCAGTACGCTGCCTGTTGATGCCTTCATGGCTCTGGACTGCCAGGTGACTGGCTTCGCTGGCCTGTTTTTTAAGTTGCTCGGCGCTGTCCATGACCCGGGTAAGGCAGGTTTGCAAGCGAGCCTGCTGGCTGTGCAGAGACATTTCGATTTGACCCAGTACACCTTTGTAAGGCGTATACATGCTGGCCAGTAGAGGGTCAGTGATGCTGTTGTCGGCGACCTTGAGTATGCGTTTCAGGTGCCCATCATAAAAGGCCTTGAGGGCAAAGCCTGCGGGAATGGCTACTGCGCCGGCAGCCAATATACCCCAGCCACCAAAGATCAGGCCTGCGCCGCCCGATAGTGCAGCAATGGCCACAACTGGCAGGACATCCGTGACTATGCCACTCATGTCGGTCTGAACGCCTTTGCCACCGCTCTTGAGCCGCTTGTAGAGCGCTTCAGCACGTTGAACCTGACCTGCGGTGGTTTTCACCCTGACCGACTCGTAACCCACCACCTGGTTGTTCTCCCAAATGGGCGTGACGAAGGCATTGACCCAATAGTGGTCGCCGTTCTTGCAGCGATTCTTGACGATCCCCATCCAGCTTTTGCCGGCTTTCAGATCGTGCCACATATGCTCGAAGACCGCAGTCGGGACGTCCGGGTGACGAACCATATTATGCGGACTACCGATCAGCTCACTGTGCTCAAAACCGCTGACATCGACAAAGGCCTTGTTGCAGTAGGTGATCTGCCCCTTGAGGTTGGTCGTTGAAATCAGCCGCTCCTCGGCATTGAACGTGCGCTCGCGTTGAGTGACGGGTTGATTGTTTCGCATGGATAATTCCTGTTCGAGGCCAGCAGGGAAAGGCACTACAACGGTTTTATTAAGGACTGGTTAACATTATCGACTGACTTTGCAGCTTCTTGAATCACCCTTGCGGTATCCAGCCCAGAAGCCTAGGGTGAGTATAGCCACAACGCAGGATCAACAGGTTCAGTCTTCAGGAGTTATTTCCCATGTCGGTTTCAAACAGTCTGGGCAGTCTGGCTACCCTCGAGGTAGGCAAGGCCCGTTATCGCTATCATTCACTGGCCAAAGCGGCAGAGACACTGGGCGATATAAACCGATTGCCGATGTCGCTCAAGGTCTTGCTGGAGAACTTGCTGCGCTGCGAAGACGGCGAAACGGTGCGCCTGGCCGATATTCAGGCGATGGCGGATTGGCTGCTGGACCGGCGCTCGGACCGTGAGATTCAGTTTCGCCCGGCGCGGGTGTTGATGCAGGATTTTACCGGGGTGCCGGCGGTTGTGGATCTGGCCGCGATGCGCGATGCCTTGGCGCGTGCCGGAGGTGATCCAGAGAAGATCAATCCGCTATCACCGGTGGATCTGGTCATCGATCACTCGGTGATGGTCGACCACTTTGCTGATGACAGTGCCTTTGAGCAGAACGTCGCCATTGAGATGCAGCGCAACGGCGAGCGCTATGAGTTTCTACGCTGGGGCCAGAAGGCCTTCGATAATTTTCGCGTCGTGCCCCCTGGTACCGGCATCTGTCATCAGGTCAATCTGGAGTATCTGGCACAGAGCGTATGGTCTGCAGAGCGTGATGGCGAGCAGTGGGCCTGGCCGGATACCCTGGTCGGCACCGATTCCCATACCACCATGATCAACGGCCTGGGAGTCCTTGGCTGGGGTGTCGGCGGTATTGAAGCCGAGGCAGCCATGCTTGGCCAGCCGGTATCCATGCTGATACCCGAGGTGGTGGGCTTCAAGCTGAGCGGAAAACTCCCTGAGGGCATGACCGCAACCGATCTGGTTTTGACTGTCACGCACATGCTGCGAAGCCATGGTGTGGTCGGCAAGTTTGTCGAGTTCTATGGCGATGGACTGGCAGAACTGCCGCTGGCGGACCGCGCCACCATTGCCAATATGGCGCCTGAATATGGTGCTACCTGCGGATTTTTCCCGGTGGATGAGGAAACCCTGCGCTATCTCAAACTGACCGGCCGTTCGGATGAGCTGGTTGAGCGCGTGGAAGTCTATTGCAAGGCGCAGGGACTCTGGCGTGAGCCGGGTCATGAACCGGTGTTCACCGATACCCTGCACCTGGACATGGGGCAGGTCGAGGCCAGTCTTGCCGGTCCGCGTCGACCCCAGGACAGGGTGGCACTGGCTGATGTGCATAAAGCCTTTGATGACCTACTGGATTTGCAGCTGCAGCCCAAGGACAGTGAACAGGCTCGCCTGGAAAGTGAAGGAGGCGGTGGAACGGCGGTGGGCGCAGCCAGCAACGAAGCCGTGGTGTTGATTGATGGTCAGGAACATAGATTGCAGCACGGTGCGGTGGTCATTGCGGCTATTACCTCTTGCACCAATACCTCTAACCCAAGCGTAATGATGGCGGCGGGCCTATTGGCGAAAAAAGCGGTTGAACATGGCCTGCAGCGCCGTGCCTGGGTCAAGTCATCCCTGGCCCCGGGGTCCAAGGTGGTCACCGATTACCTGCTCAAGGCGGATCTCACCCAGTACCTCGATAGCCTGGGTTTCAATCTGGTCGGTTATGGCTGTACGACCTGTATCGGCAACTCAGGTCCCTTGCCGGATACCATCGCCAAGGCGATCAGTGAGCATGATCTGGTGGTGTCGGCGGTGCTGTCCGGTAACCGTAATTTCGAAGGTCGGGTGCATCCGCAGGTCAAGGCCAACTGGCTGGCGTCGCCGCCACTGGTGGTTGCCTATGCGCTGGCAGGTAACACGCGGCTGAATCTGCTGGTTGACCCCCTTGGGCTGGATAGACAGAACAAGCCGGTCTATTTGCGCGAAATCTGGCCAAGTAATGCGGAGATAGCCGAAGCCGTTGCCCTGGTTGAAGACAGTATGTTCAGAGCGCGCTATGCCGACGTCTTCAACGGGGATGAACATTGGCAGGGTATTGCCGTGGCTGAAGGCTCGACCTATGCCTGGCGCGATGACTCGACCTATGTGAAAAACCCACCCTTTTTTGACCTTATCGATCAGCCGCTGCAGCCCCTGGCTGCGATCAAGCAGGCGCGGGTGTTGGCGGTTTTTGGTGACTCCATCACCACAGACCATATTTCGCCGGCCGGCAACATCAAGGCCAGTTCTCCGGCTGGCGCCTATTTGCAGTCGCTCGGTGTCAGTCCTCAGGATTTCAACTCTTACGGCTCGCGCCGGGGTAATCACGAAGTGATGATGCGCGGCACCTTTGCCAATATCCGTATCCGTAATCGCATGTTGGCCGGCGAGGAGGGTGGCGAGACCATTCATGTGCCGAGCGGAGAGAGGATGGCGATCTATGATGCGGCCATGCGTTACCAGACCGAGGGTGTGCCCCTGGTGGTGCTGGCAGGCAAGGAGTACGGTACCGGCTCGAGTCGCGACTGGGCTGCCAAGGGCACTAACTTGCTGGGCATCAAGGCGGTCATCGCCGAAAGCTTCGAACGCATCCACCGCTCCAATCTGGTCGGTATGGGCGTGTTGCCGCTGCAGTTCATGGATGGCCAGACGGCCGCCTCTCTGGGGCTGGAGGGGCACGAGCTGCTGGATGTCACGGGTATTGACGATGATATCCAGCCGGGTCAACAGCTTAAGGTAACCGCCACCAAGAGCCAGGGGGAGACTGTCGACTTTGAGGTGATCTGCCGAATTGATACCGGCAATGAAGTGGATTACTTCAAAGCCGGTGGCATTCTGCATTATGTCCTGCGCCGCATGGTGGTTCAGTCGGCGGGGCGTAACCGATAAATGCCGTTGTCCTGATCAGCCGAAAAGTACAAGGTGCCATCTGCGGCCATGGCCAGCCCCGTGGGTATGCCGCTCGGTGGCATGCCGGGACTGGTCGGGTAACCGATCGGCAGGTTGTCGGCCAGTATGCGGCGTTCGCCATTGGCGATATCCAGTCTGATCAGGCGCTTGGCCGCTGTTTCGGCAACGATGAACTGGCCCTCGGCGCTCTGTACCAACCCTTCAGGCATCTGCAGATCCTCGGCCAGGCGGGTTATCTCGCCATTGGCCGGATTGACCCGGGTCAGAAAGCCTGCGGCCTCGGTCAGATAGATCTGCCCATCCTGCCCTTTGATCATCTGCACCGGGCCGAAGAGCCCCTCGGCCAGCGTCCCACGGTTTTCCAGTTGCGGTCCACTGAGCTGGATCAGCGCACCGCTGCCAAGCTCACTGACCAGGATGCTGCCATCATCCAGCTCAACCGCAGCCGAAGGCGCATTCAGACCATGGACCATGGCCAGTGTCGACATGTCATCACGCTTGAGTACATGCAGGGTACCGGTGGAAAAACTGGTCAGCAACACGCGCTCCTTGCCCAGCCCCACGGCAATCGGGTACTCGATGTCCGAGCCGTGGGCGCGGCGGATATCGGTGACCTTGCCTGACGCGGTATCGACCGAACGGAAACTGAACACATCCGCGACATAGAGGGTCTTGCCATCTTCGGCCAGACTGAGCCCGGCGGGCGCTGCCAGATTGCCCTGAACAATCACCCGGGTAGCGCCTGACGCCGGGTTGACCTCGGTAATACTGTTGTCAGCCATGTTGGAGACAAAGATACGGTCTTCAGCGTCAATCGCCAGATTGTCCAGTGCACTGGCCAGTTGCGCGATCATATCGGTTTCACCTGTGCTCGGATCCAGCTTTATCAGCTGACCGGACAGGGTATCGACCACAAAGAGTTGGTCTTCTGAATCAAAATTGACTGCTGCCGGCGTGCCGAAGCCTTCTCCCACGGTCTGCATCTCACCGTTCTCCGGGTTGATGCGCACGACCAGCCCCTTGAACCATAGCGGACCATAAAGCCAGCCATCGCTGCCGACTTCAAAGCCGTTGAAACCACCCATATCGCGCTTGATCAGTCTGGGTGGTTGCTGCGCGCTGATGTCAAACTCCCATAGGGCGTCATCAAGAAAGACCTGGCTGGCGTAGAGCTTGCCGTTTTTCTGGTCAAAGGCCACGGAATTGATGCCGGGCAAACCTTCAGCCAGCACCCGGATCGATGCATTGTCATTGTCGCGGTACAGTAGCTTGCCAAGGGTGAAGCCGGTCCAGGCCATCTCACCCTGCGGGCCAATGGCGATATCGTCAGCCTGGCCCAGATCCGGGCCGATAAAGGTGCTCACCTCGCCGCTGACTTGATCGACCTGGTACATGCTGTAGCCCACCACACTGCCGGCCAGCAGGCGGTTCTGCTGATCCACCGCCAAACCATGCACGCCTTTGAAGGGCGAAGGCGCAACCAGCACTTCGGGCGCCTGATAGTTGCTGGTATGACCCATGCCAGGCAGCAGCAAGGCGGCCAGGGTGAGGGGAAACAGGACTTTCATTGCAGATCCTTTTTATTAGTGTATTTGCTCTACTCTAGCCCGGAATGTCTCATGCCGGGGCCGTTATGCACTGGGTTGATGGCACATTATCAAGCGGGCATCAGTTACTCAGGCAATTATCCTGCGATGTCTCTCAGATATCCTCACCAAGAAAACCGCCCGATTGTCTGGACCAGAGCTGGGCGTAGAGCCCGCCCTTGGCCAGTAGTTCGGCGTGCGTACCATCTTCGATGATACGGCCCTGGTCCATCACAATCAGCCGGTCCATGGCCGCTATGGTGGACAGACGATGGGCAATGGCAATCACTGTCTTGCCCTGCATCAGGGTGTTCAGATTTTCCTGAATGGCCGCTTCGACCTCGGAATCCAGGGCCGAGGTGGCCTCGTCGAGGATCAGGATCGGCGCGTCCTTGAGCATCACCCGGGCAATGGCAATGCGTTGGCGCTGGCCGCCGGAGAGTTTCACCCCGCGCTCGCCAACATGGGCATCGAAGCCGCTGCGACCGCGGGCGTCCTGCAGGTCGCGAATGAAATGCTCGGCACTGGCCTGACGCGCGGCATTCAGCAGAGAGGCTTCATCGGCATCCGGGCGGCCATAGACGATGTTGTCGCGAACCGAGCGATGCAGCAGGGAGGTATCCTGGGTGACCATGCCAATGTGCTGGCGCAGGGACTCCTGGGTGACGCCGGCGATATCCTGATTGTCGATCAGAATCTGACCGGCCTCGATATCATGGAAACGCAGCAACAGATTGACCAGCGTTGATTTGCCGGCACCGGAGCGGCCAACCAGGCCAATTTTTTCGCCGGGTCGAATGCTCAGATGCAGGTCATCAAAAACGCCCTGATCCTTGCCGTAATGGAAGCGTACATGCTCGAAGCGAATTTCGCCTTTGGATACCGCAAGGGCTTGGGCTTCAGGCTGATCCTGAACCACCTGCGGACGGGAAATGGAATTGATACCGTCCTGCACTGTGCCGATATTTTCAAACAGGGCCGCCAGCTCCCACATGATCCACTGCGACATGCCCCAGAGACGCAGTACCAGGCCGGTGGCTACCGCCACAGCGCCGATGCTTGCGGCCTCATTCAGCCATAGCCAGATGGCCAGCGCGGTAACACTGACCAGCAGCAGGCCGTTGAGCAGATACAGGCAACCATTGACCAGTGTGACCAGGCGCATTTGCTGGTACACGGTGTGCATGAAGGACTGCATGCCGTCACGGGCATAGCTGGATTCACGCTGGGCATGGGAGAACAATTTGACGGTCTGGATATTGGTATAACTGTCGACTATGCGCCCGGTCATGATCGAGCGGGCATCGGCCTGGGCTTCGGCCACCTTGCCCATCAGCGGTATGAAATGACGCATCAGCAGGATGTAGCCCAGCAGCCAGCCGAGCATCGGCAGCGTCAGGCGCCAGTCGGCCAGCCCGACGATCAGCAGAGTGCCCATGAAGTACACCAGCACGTAGTTGAGTACATCAATCAGCTTGATTACGCATTCGCGCACGGCCAGTGCGGTCTGCATCAGCTTGGTGGCGATACGGCCGGCAAACTCGTCCTGATAAAAGGCCATGGACTGCTTGAGCAGGTAACGGTGGACCAGCCAGCGGATGCGCATGGGAAAGTTGCCCATCAGCGTCTGATGGCTGATCAGCGAGTTGGTGGCAATCAGCGCGGGAAGCAACAACAGCACCACCAGCGCCATACCGACAAGCTGCCAGCCCTGATTTTCCAGGAAGGTCTCGCGATTCTGAACCGCCAGCCAGTCAACAATGTTGCCGAGAAAACTGAACAGCCAGACCTCGGTCATGGCAATCCCGGCCATGAGCAAGGCTGCAAGAGTCAGATAGGCCCAACTGCCCTTGGTATAATGCAGACAAAAAGCCAACAGGGTGCGGGGTGGTTCGCCGGGCTCATCATCGGGGAAAGGGTTCAGACGTTGTTCAAACCAGCGAAACATGGCATTAGCCTGCGGTGGGCATCAAGGCTGGGCATTATGGCTGCAGGCAGGCGTCAGGCTCAAGGTGGATTGCGGGACAAGGTGTTGCGGTGATCGACCCCGATTGCGCACGGGCTGGAGGGTATTGAGGAATTGCCAAGGGTGAGCTGGATAGCCCCGACGCAGGGTGCATCGGGGCCGGGATATTACAGTGCCTGGCGAATCAATGTGGCCAGAACGCGCGAACCAGCAGCGGTGGGGTGAATGCCATCGCTGAGCAGGTAGCGGCTTTCGTTGCCATTGAAGGCGCTGCGTACGTCAACGAAACGGATGTTCATACCCGGATAGGTCATGGCCTTGCGGTTCATGCTGAACTCGTTGATTTCACGCAGTGCTGCAGCATCACCGGTACCATTGTAGTAGCCGAGGAAAATGATGTTTTGAATGCCGTCAGCGCGCATTTGAGCAACCAGGCGACCGATTTCGGTTTCCAGGTCGTTCAGCAGGGTCATGCAGCGGCTCAAGGAAGGCGCGCAGCTGTTCAGCTGAATATCGTTGCCGCCACCATTGAAGATCACAGTCTTGATGCCGCGCTTGGATGCATTGGCATACTGCTGGGGAATGGCGTTGCGGCGGCTGCAGATAAAGTTGCCACCGATCATCTGACAACCCGAACGCGCATAGGTGGCGATGGTCTTGTTCAGATCCTGCTCCAGGTAACGATGAATATCGCCAGACAGGGCAAATACCGAGTCACCAATAATCATGGTGTCAGTGGTTGGCGACGGGGTCGGGTTGATAGCTTGAGCGGAGCCGATGGCAAATACCGAGAGTACCAGTGCGGTAAGGCTGAGTCGGGTAAAGCGTAAAATCGATTTCATCGAGTAGGTCCTGTTGAAATTGTTATTTGCCAGGTCGCATTTGTGTGCCTGTATCCGTGAGGCATACTGCAAATTTGCCTCGAAGATGATTGCATCGGACTTATGTTCGGTAAAGCACCCATACAGGTGATTTCAGATGATTTTTCAGATGGTGACTGATACAGAATGAGCAGCTGTTCGGGCTTTGTTATCGGGGCTATTCCGGTTGGCAGGCCGTTTTTCCAGATCTGAAGCCGTTCAGAGAATCGAGGGTTACAGGGCTGTGGGCGGGTGCAGTAAATGCTACCCTGTGTCATGCCTTTCACCTATCCGCTCGATCTGATCAAGACACTGTATGCGCGCCTGTTTCGCGCCCTGAGGCCTGGCTTGGAGAATTCACCTGAAACACTGCTGGCGTCCCTGCAAGATGACTTTGGCCTGCTGCGCGTAACCGAGGCAGATGGCTACCGCTTTCTTTACTTTGGTGATCAGACCGAGCAGAGCTGCTGCTTTGTCGCAGATCCTGCCTGGCTGGAATACGACTATACCCGGGCCATGCTGCTGGGACTCTTCTGGTGTCCGTTGCCAGCGCAGGCGACCTTGCTCGGGCTGGGCGGTGGCAGTCTGGCCAACTGTCTGTTACGCCACTTCAAACCGGACCGGGTCACCGCGGTCGAACTGCGGTCGGCGGTTGTTGATATGGGTCGGCGCTGGCTGGGTCTGAGCGAGTCGCCTGAACTGCAATTGAAGATCGGTTGTGCGCAGACCTTTATCACTGAGCAAGCAAGCAGTTGTGACCTGTTATTTGTTGACCTGTATATGGAGGGGGGTATTTCCCGCCTGCAACTGCAAGCCGCCTTTTTTGAGCAATGCCGGCAAGCCCTGCGACCTGGTGGCGTACTGATCATCAATCAATGGCAACTTGGTAATACCGGCAATCCCTATGCCGGACGCATGCTCAACGAACTGTTTGGCGATGATTACCTGCAGGTGCCGGTGGAGGAAGGCAATATTCTGCTCTTTGTACCCGCCTCCGGTCGCCTGCCCCTTGATCGCCAGGCAATGGAGCAATGGGCTGATGACCTTGAACCGCGGCTTGGCTATTCACTTCGTCCCTATGTCAGCGCCGTGCGCCGGGCCAGCGAAGCACCCACTGCATCAGAATGACAGGCTGGGCTATTCGCCGGTGGCTACGGGTCGGCCGGGCTGGGTAATCCACTCGCTCCAGGACCCGGCATACAGCACCGGCTCAGCCAATCCGGCTTCCACTGCGGCAAGAACACTGTGGCAAGCCGTTACCCCGGAACCGCAATAGCAGACCAAGGTTTTTTTGCTATTGACCCAGGGTGCAAAACGCAATCTCAGCGCCTTGGAGCTGAGCCACAGGCCTTTGCCGTCCAGATTGGCTGCGCAGGGCAGGTTGGCTGCACCGGGTATATGCCCGGCAATTGGGTCGATGGGCTCGAGTTCGCCGCGAAAACGCTCAGGAGCACGGGCATCGAGCAGCTGCATGCTGTCCTCATCGAGCCGGCGCAAAATGGTCTGGGCATCGATGACTTTATAGGGGTCGGGGCGGACGCTGATGTTACCCTCGGGCAATGGCCTGGGTGTTTCTGAACTGAGCGGCAGGTTGGCGGCCTTCCAGGCGGCCAGTCCACCGTTCAGAACCCTGATCTGATCGTGCCGAACCCAGCGCAGCAGCCACCAGAGTCGGGCAGCAAAGAAACCGGGGCCTTCGTCGTAGACGACGATCATACTGTCTGAATTCACGCCGTTGCGGCGCAGACACGCCTGAAAATGCGCTGTGTTGGGCAGAGGGTGGCGTCCGCTGGTGCCGGGAATGATCGGATCGGATAAATCATCGTTGAGGTGCAAATAGCGGGCACCCGGAATATGTCCGGCGTTGAAGTCCAGTCGGCCCTGTTCTGGACGATCCAGGTAGAAACGCACATCAAACAGACGCAGCCCCGGCTCATCCAGGCGCTCAGCCAGTTCAGCGACAGAAATAAGCTGGGACATGTTCCGTGCTCCGTTTGAAAGTGTGGATTTCAGTGTACCTGCTTCTAGCTGGGAGTCGACTGCGACAAAGCGTCCTGCTGTATGGCCGGGACGGCATGGGTGCAGTGTATTCAGGCGGTCTATCATGAAGCCTGTTGCGTTCAGACCAAACATCAGGGAGCTGCTATGTCCGGCCCGCTTGCCAGCTTGAAAATGCTTGATTTCTCAACCTTGCTACCAGGTCCTTTCGCATCCCTGATGCTGGCCGATATGGGCGCGCAGGTGTTGCGCGTGGAGCCGCTTGGACGGCCGGATCTTGTGCGGCTGTTGCCGCCCCATGTAAACGGCACCTCGGCCAGTCATGCCTACCTGAATCGCAACAAGGATTCGATCGGGCTGGATCTCAAGCAGCCGCAAGCCCGCGACATAGTGCTGCGTCTGCTGGGAGAGTACGACATCCTGATTGAACAGTTCCGTCCGGGCGTGATGGCGCGACTGGGTCTGGGCTATGAACAGCTGCGCGAAAGCCATCCGGGTCTGATCTATGTCTCGCTAACCGGCTACGGCCAAACCGGGCCATACAAGGACCGCGCCGGGCATGACATCAATTACATGGCGTTAGCCGGGCTATCCAGTTATAGCGGCAGGCAGGCAACCGGACCAGCACCGCTGGGCATGCAGGTGGCCGACATTGCCGGTGGTTCCTTGCATGCGGTGACGGGCCTGCTGGCGGCGGTGATCCATCGTCATCAGACCGGCGAGGGGCAGCAGGTCGATATCAGCATGACCGACTGCGTGCGCACGCTGAATGCCATGCAGGCGGCGGCCAGCCTGGCCACAGGTGAACAGCCCGAGCTTGAGTCGACGCTGCTGAATGGCGCCAGCCATTATGATGTCTATCAAACCCGCGATGGCCGCTGGATGGCAGTCGGTAGTCTTGAGCCGCAGTTTTTCAAGCTGTTGTTCGAGGTATTGGGCTGTCCGGAGCTGTCTGCCGCAGCCTTGTCGCAATGCCCGGCGGACCGGCTTGCGCTCAAACACAGTCTACGTGAGGCCTTTGCCGAGCAGGATTATGCCTATTGGTGTGAACGCTTTGCTGCCGTGGATGCCTGTGTTGAGCCGGTTCTGACGCTACCCGAGGCACTGGCGCATCCGCTTCTGGAGGCGCGTGGCATGCTGCAAAGGGTCGACAATATTCCGCAGTTGGCCTGCCCGATTCGCTTTGGCAGTGGGCTGCCGGCAGCGCGCCACAGCGGCAAGGCACTGGGCGCCGATACTCATCGGATCCTGGCCGAGCTGGGATTGAGTGCAGTTGAAATTGAAAGGCTGGCAGCCGCTGGCGTGGTTGGTTGAACGCTGCTGCCGTTCGGAAGTTGATCCGACCAGTGGTCCTTCAGTTCATCGGCTGATTGCCGATAGCGGTACATCAACCTGAGGACCTTGTGATGACCCAGCCCACTTCTCTCCCTTCCTCATCCGCACAATCAGGCGCTATTCGGCAAACGGCAACCTCAGCCGGCACCCGTAGCCCTGACAGCCAGCAAGTGCTGGCCAACCGGCTTGCTGAACGCCTTGGCCTGGACAAGGGCAGTCTGGGCGGCAAGGGCGAAGATTATGCGCCGTCACGTGTAGCAGAGAGCGTGTTGGGCTTTATCGGCGGTCGACTCGAGCGGGAACGGGCTGAAGGTGGCGATGTCACGCAATTGCAAAAGCGCTTTGATCAGGCCCAGAAGGGCATAGAACAGGGCTTTGCCGAGGCGCGTAAAATCCTCGATGGCATGGGCGTGCTGACAGGCAAGATAGCCGAGGATATTGACCAGAGTTACAGTCTGATCAAGTCCGGTATGGCGGGTTTGGCCAAGGAGTATCTGCCTGCCGCTGAAGGCTCCCCGGGTCTGGCATTGAGCGCCAGTGCAAGCCGGATGACCGCCCTGGCCGAAAGCTTCGAGCTCTCTGTCAGCACCCGTGAAGGTGATACCTTGCGCATTCGCATTGCCCAGGCCAGCTTCAGCGAGTCCAGCAGTCAGGTTAACGCCAGCGTCTCCGAAGACGGCAGTCAGTTATCGCTGAGCAGCCGCAGCAGCCAGTTGCAGGTCGGCATGTGGCAAGTTGATCTGGAGGGTGACCTGAATACCGCTGAGCGCGAGGCGCTGGAAGACCTGCTGGGTCAGGTGCAGACACTGGCCGGACAGTTCTATGCCGGTGATCTGGATGGCGCCTTTGACCGCGCCATGGCCTTGAACATGGATGGCAATCAGTTGGCGTCCATGTCCTTGAGTCTGACCCAGACCAGTGTCCGTCAGGTCAGCGAGACCTATGGTCGGGTTGCGGGTCCAGCCACGGCGGCCAGTGCTGTCAATTCTACCCTGCGCGAATATGCTCAGGGATTACTGGAAGCCCTGCGTAGCGCAGAGACAGTGACCAATACTGCAACCGATATGCTGAACGACATGCTCAAGGGTGGATTCAGTCTTGATGAACGCTTCGATCAGGGGCGGCTGGACAAGGCCATGAGTCTCAATGACCTGTTACTGGAAGGCTTGTCTGCCAAGGCCGAACAGGCAGAGTAAAGCGTATCAGTTGAGGATGGCCTGTTGTCCGGTGAAGTGCAGAAGGTTGCCACAACGGCGGCACTGATATTGTCTGCCGCGTGACACCCAGGCATGGCGTTGCGGTGTGAAGGGAATGTTGTCTGCGCACTGGCAGCGATACAGGTAGCGGGTCCCCCTGCGTTTGACCGGGTAATCGTGGCATCGTTGGGCTGGCAGCTTGAACAGCCCGACCATGATGCTTTGCCATTCCGGGCCATGTGGACGAATAGCTAACCCGAACAGGTGATGGGCAATCAGGTGTGCGGCCTCGTGTGGGACCGTCTGCTGCAGGAAATCTTCGCTATGATCGCGGTACATCTGCGCATTGAAGCGCAGTAAATTGCGCTGCAAATAGGCCACGCCCGCACGTTGACCACGCAGGTCAAGCTCGACCAGGGGCCGTGGAAACTGACGCTCGAAGCGCGTTTCGGCCAACTGATAGCATTCTTCAAGGCGTGCCATGAGTTTGTCCATGGGTCGATTATATGTCGCTGAACCCCATTCCAGAAGCCTCGGTTACATTTGTACAGGAGAAGGGTGGTTAGAAAATACCCGCGTCGAGCCCAGCAGCCAGGGTCAAACCGAGCTCTTCGGCCTGTTCGAGAAAGGCAGGTTGCCAGTCACCCTTGAAAATCAGCGGGTCTTGCACCCAGGTCCAGCGCAGCCCTGTGACAATCGACTCGATTGCTCGCCGGGTGCCGGTACCGTCCAGGCCTGCGCGTATATACAGGGCACAGGGGAGACCCTGTTTGACTTCAAGCACCGGGTAGTAGCAACGGTCAAAGAAGTCCTTCAGGGCGCCGCTCATGTAACCGAGATTTTCCGTAGTGCCGAGGATGATCGCATCGGCTGCCAGAACGTCCTCCGGAACCGCCTCCAGGGGTTTTTTCCAGGTGACCTCGACCTGGTCAATATCCGGGTGGCGCGCGCCACGCAGAACGGCTTCGACCAGCGCCAGGGTATTGTCGGACGGCGCGTGGGCAACCAGTAGCAGTTGTTTCTGCTTCATGGGCAGCTCCCGGGACTCAGCGGTTGCCCCATACCTTGGCTATGGCCCGCTCGCTGCCGAGCCAGGCAATAACCAGGGCGAACAGGCCGACCAGACCGAATATGCTGACGGGCACCAGAAAGGCAACATCGGTCCCGGCGGGCAAGAAAACCGCCAAGCCAATTGATAGACCCAGAAACAATATGCCCACCACCCACAGAATAAGGCGCGCTTTGGGTGGGTAGTGGTATGGCTGGTCGCCACGTTCCAGTGGCGTGAGCAGTGGCGCGAAGAGTGATCGTGCCAGAGTCTTTATAGATGACATGGGACATCCCGTAATCAGAGGAAGCGATTAGCTGTTGACGACATTGTAGAACGGCTTTGACAGGGTTTAAACGTTAATAAGGCGGGGGGCGGATTGCAGGCCCTGAATGAGGCGATTGTGTCAGTTCAGGACAAGCTCGGTCTTGCGCAGTTTGGCAGGCATCCGGTTGAGCAGGGGAGCTCACCCGAATGCCTGGCCAGGCTTAGAGCGGAGTTGTCAGTTGGTCAATCTGATAGACCACAGTGGTGCCGCTGACTTCGTTACCGACAATCAGCAAGGGCTCGCCATTGGGTGAATCGGCTGCCGGAACAAAGACCAGACCTTCCGGGCCCAGGTCGCCGACGGTGGCGAGGTTGGTCTCGGGATCCAGTACAAAGTTTTCGCGGGTATTGATGTAGTCGACAAAGAACGGCGCTGCTGGATTGCTGATGTCATAGGTGAGAATGCCACCCATACGCTCAAGCCCAACAAAGACATAGGTCTTTTCGCCCAGCTGACCCACAGTTATGCCCTCTGGCTCAGGCCCCTTGTTGTCACTGCGGTTACCGAAGCTGTCGCCCGCTGCGTGGTTGGAGTTGAAGAAGTCGCGGCAGGGAATGTCGCGTGCGGCGCCGGCAAAGCAGTCATCGCTGGCAATAAACTGCTCGATCTGATCAGCGGAATCCCAGACCAGCTCGCCGTCTTCGTTCCAGATCGAGAAGGAGCGAGCGCCATAGGCAAACAGCCTGTCGTACATGATCCATTCGCCTGCGACATTTTCTGTCCCATCGGCATCAAATCTCACGGCGTTGCCTTCTGCGTCACGGCGATAGCCATCAACCCAACTGACGGTCAGACGGCCGAGCAGATCATCCTCACGGCAGTCGCCGGGCTCGCCCGCACTTGCGCCACAGTAGGCAAATACCTCGGGGTTGAGCAGGCCACCAAAGGCCAGTTCGCCGAGTTGTGCCGGTCGGTCGTCACCAATGCGGCGAGCGTGCCCGCGCACGTCAACCAGGTGCTTGAGACGAAACTCCTCAACAAAGCCCTGGCTGCTGTCGCCATCCCAATAGGCCTGGTTGTCTTCTCCCCAGGCGCGGGCATCGCCCTCGTTGGCGGTAACGATGTAGGTTTGTCCATTCACACTGTAACTGCTGATGCTGTCCGGGTGGTACATGCCCACAACGCCTGGCCAGGTTCGGATATTGATGGTGCTTTCGGTATCACTGGCGGCAATGCCGTTGCCGGTCAGCCCGTGATCCTTGTAACCCAGTGGCAGAATGTCGGTGATGCGGGCGTTGACCACATCCAGCTTGGCCAGGGCATTATTTTCCTGCAGGGAAACCCAGGCATTGCGACCGTCTGCCGACACCGTGATGTATTCTGGCTCGAGATCCTGCGCCACGCTGGCATTCGGACCAAAAACACGTACACCACTATCAATCAGAGCTTGCTGCTGGCTGTTGAAGGCACCGAAGCCGGCGGTTCTGACGCTGACAATAGCGCTGCCGTTCAAGCGGATAACACTGATTGAGCCTTCCGGGTCAACTTGATAATTGTCGCTGGGCTCTCCCTCGTTGGCGACCAGCAGGTATTCGCCGTCTGGGCTGAAGGTGAGCATGTCCGGCTGCGCACCGACTTCGGTAAAGCTCAGGAGTTCAAGGGTTCCAGCATCGTAAATAGCGGCATAGCCGCGCTCGGTTTTCGGCGAAGACTCAATGGCTACAGCAAGCAGGCCATTGTAATAGGCGATGCTGTTGACCACTGCATTGGCGGCGACCTCTTCAACGGTCAGGGTGCTGACATACGCGGGATTGGCCAGATCGCTGGCATCCAGAATATCCACGGCGCCGGCCAGGGCGTTGACCACAAAGATCTGTCGATTTACGGGATCAAAGGCGGGGATTTCAGCCGCACTCTGTTCAAATACGTTGGCGCTGTAGCGACCGAGAAAATTCAGTTGAATGCTATCGGGGGTGACGACCGGCTGGGGTGCCGGCGCGGGGCTGGAGGAAGAACCACCGCCACCGCTGGAAATACAAGCTGAAAGCGCCATGGACAACGCGGTTGCGCTGCTGGCCAGAATCCATTTGTTCATATATTGCAGCCCTGTAGGATAGAAACAAGGTCGTTATTTGACAGGCAGATCAGTGACGAAATGATGGCGTTTTGATTACCGTTGTCGGATGCGCGGCCTTTTCCGGCTGGCTAGAGGGCAGGGCGTTCCGCTAGGATGATCGGATGACTGCTATCCAAGCCGATGATGTGTTGCCTGATAATTTTGACGAGGTGGTACTGGACTGTCTTCGAGACCACCCTGAGGGTCTCGATGAGTTCAGGTTAATCCGTCATCTGGCCGCGCTGTTCCCTGACTCCCTGTTTGCGCGGGAGGGCGCCCTGCGTGACTCCCTGCTACTGTTTCAGACGCATTTCCTGCTTTTTCACGCGCTGTATCGCTTGTCAGACCGACTGACCGAGAAGGGCTTGGAGCTGCAGGTGCACACCCTGTCCATTCGTTTGCGACCACGTGTTCCCGGCATGGCTGCGCTGCAACCGACTGATCCGTTGCGTAGCTATTATCTGGACTGGGATCAATGGGCCTCTACCCATGTTGAGGATGTGGAGCGTTTGTTGGGCGGCTTTGTTCGTGGCGCGGGCGCGGTTGATCAGACGGAGTTGCAGGCCGCGCTGCAGCGTTTTGGTCTGCAGCCGCCTGTGACCCGCGCAGAGATCAAACGCCGCTACCGCCAGTTGGTCAGTGCTGCACACCCGGACAGAGGGGGTGATACGGCAGTAGTGCAAGAGTTGAATGCGGCGCTGGTAATACTCCAACGCTATTACGGAAGACCTTGAAGTTGCTAATCACTCTAAGCAAATCAGCACATTTGAAGCAAATTTGTCTATAGTCAAGGACAAGGGAATGCGACAACAAGTCGCACCCAGACACCCGCCGCCGGCCCTGCTCAAAGCAGATAGTCAGGACGACGGGAATGAATAAAAATTGGAGGCAAGACCATGATTCATCACGTTTTGGGGTTGTTTACCCACCCGGATCAGGAATGGAAAGAGATCAAGGGTGAAGAAGAAAGCATCGGTCACATGTATCTCACCCATGTGCTGTTGCTTGCCGCAATACCAGTCGTGTCTGCATATATTGGTACTACACAGGTCGGTTGGGCTATTGGCACCGCCGAGGCCGTCAAACTTACCCAGTCAAGCGCCCTGCAACTCACAATCCTGTCTTATCTTGCCATGCTGGTTGGCGTCGCTGTAATGGGTGCCTTTATACACTGGATGGCTCGTACTTATGATTCCAACCCCTCCTTGAGTGATTGTGTGGTTTTTGCCGCCTATACCGCCACTCCGCTGTTCATTGCGGGCCTTGCTGCTCTGTATCCAAGTATCTGGCTGGGTATGCTGGTTGGTACTGCGGCTATCTGCTACACCGTTTATCTGCTGTATCAGGGTATTCCAATTTTCATGGATATTCCCAAGGAAGAGGGCTTCATGTTCTCCAGCTCCATTCTCGCCGTAGGCCTGGTGGTACTGGTCGCGATGATGGCGACGTCGGTCATTTTCTGGGGCATGGGTGTAGGTCCGGTTTACCTGCGCTGATTCCCTGTTACAGACATTGCCCCTTGTCGGTCGTCTGATCGGCAGGGGGTTTTGTTTTTTAGTCCTGACTTTTCCGGTTAAAATGCGCACACTTTAACGACCGGATTGCCCTCCATGACCAGCCTCAGCGTCAGCCAGAACAAACTTCAGAAGCGTCTTCGTCGCCTGACAGGCGATGCAGTGGTTGATTACAACATGATCGAGGACGGCGACAAGGTGATGGTTTGCCTGTCCGGTGGCAAGGACAGCTACACCTTGCTGGACATGCTGCTGCATTTGCAGAAGGTCGCACCGATTCGCTTTGAATTGGTCGCCGTCAATCTTGACCAGAAACAACCCGGCTTTCCCGAACACGTGTTACCAGCCTACCTTGAGCAGTTGGGGGTGGCTTACCATATCCTTGAGCGTGACACCTATTCGATCGTCAAGGAGAAGGTGCCTGAGGGCAAAACCACCTGTGCCCTCTGTTCGAGGCTGCGACGCGGTAATTTGTACACCTTTGCCGATGAGATTGGCGCAAACAAGCTGGCACTCGGGCATCACCGCGATGATATAGTCGAAACCTTCTTTCTCAACATGTTCCATGGCGGCAGTCTGAAGTCCATGCCGCCCAAGCTGCGTTCTGATGATGGCCGCAACGTAGTCATTCGGCCTTTGGCCTATTGCAGCGAAAAAGACATTGAAGCGTATTCCCGTCTGCAGGCGTTCCCGATCATTCCTTGCAACCTGTGCGGCTCCCAGGAAAATTTGCAGCGTAAAGTGATCAAGGAAATGCTGCAGGGTTGGGAACGTGAAACACCCGGTCGCATTGACAGTATTTTCCGCTCGCTGCGACACGTGCATCCTTCACAACTGGCTGATACCAATCTGTTTGATTTTGCCAGTCTGCGCGTTGATACCACTGCACCCTCGCGTATGCTCAATCTGATGAATCTGTAGCGGGCAATACGTCATTGCCTGTTGGTCAAGGAGCGCTGATGTCGGATTATGCCCAGCTACATGAGTATTGCCTGAATCGTTTTGGCTCCGCTCCCGAGCTGGAAGCACGGTTGCCTAAGCCGGCCACTGCGACCCGTTTGCGCAATCTCCCGGATGACCGCTACCTGTCCACCCTGGCGCTGAGGGTCTTTCGTGCCGGGCTCAAACACAGCCTGGTGGATGCTAAATGGCCGGTGTTTGAGCAGGTTTTCTTCGGCTTTGATCCGGACAAGGTCGTGTTGATGGGCGCCGAGCATATTGAGCGTTTGATGCAGGATGCGCGGATCATTCGGCATTTGGGGAAATTACGCAGCGTGCCTCGCAATGCGCAGATGATTCTGGATCTGCGCGCCGAGTACGGCAGTATGGGCGCGCTGATTGCCGATTGGCCAACAGAGGATATAGTCGGTCTTTGGCGTCTGTTGGCCAAGCGGGGCAATCAGCTTGGCGGTCATTCCGCACCGCGTTTTCTGCGCATGCTGGGTAAGGACACCTTTGTACTGACCGAGGACGTATTAGCGGCTTTGCGTGCGCGCGGGGTAATTGACCAGGCGGCCAGCAGCCAGCGCGATCAGCGGCTGGTTCAGGACTATTTCAACCAGTTGCATGCGCAGAGTGGTCGGCCCTTGTCGCAGTTGTCGATGATGTTGGCCTTTAGTGCGAATCATTAGTCATGGTAAATAACTTGACCTTCAATGGCTTGGAGCGCATGTTTAATGCTGAATTGAGAGTCTGGTGATGTTTATGCGTGGTTATGTATTGCTATCCCTGTTGTGTCTGGCGTTTCTGACTGGTTGCGCCAGTGCACCCAAGCCTGCTGTTGCCCCTGCTGCGGACATGCCGCGGGTAACCGTCTCCAGTACGCAGCCACGCCCGCCGGTCCACGATGATGTGCTCTTTCATGCTTTCAGTCTGGTCGGTACGCCCTACAAATATGGCGGTAGCTCACCCAGCACGGGTTTTGATTGCAGCGGCCTGATCAACTATGTATTCCGTGAGGCGGCTGGCGTCCAGTTGCCACGAACCACAGCTGGGCTCTCAGCCATGCAGGCCCATGAGCCCTCGCCAAGGTCATTGCAGCCGGGCGATCTGTTGTTGTTTGCCATGGGTGGTCGGCAAGTTGATCATGCTGGCATTTATGTGGGGGATGGACGCTTCTTGCACGCGCCAAGCAGTGGCGGCCGTGTGCGGGTAGATAACCTGCAGGCCAGCCATTGGCAGCGTAGCTTCAAGGGGGCACGGCGGGTGCTTGACTGAGCCTGTGGCGCTCAGAGCATCTGCCAGAGTATTAACGCGTTATAGAGACAGTGAGCCAGCAGGCAGGGCCATAAACTGTCGAACTTCCAGCGTAACCAGCCCAGAGCCAGACCCAACAGGCTGATGATCAGCACCGGTCCCGGGCTGACAAAATTGTGGGTTTGAACAAAGAGCCCGGTACTCAGCGGTAACGCCAGCCACAGACCGCCCCGCGTCAGCATCAAGGCCTTGAACAGCCAGCCTCGAAAGATCAACTCCTCGGCCAGCGGCACGAGCAGAGCAACGGATAGAAAAGCCAGCATGCGCTCTAGCGTGGAGCCCATCAGAAGGTCGAATTCCGGGCTGTAATTGGGGGTCTTTTGATAAACCGTTTTGACCGGCCAATAATGCTCAACAAGGTCGGCCAGGGGCAGTGCCATACAGGCTAACGTCACGGCCACAAGGGTGGCACAAAGCAGGGCCAGGAAAGAGGGCGCATGGCCCCATTGCCAACGTAGAGCGTGTTGCGAGACCAGTAGCCAGGCCACGCCAAGACTGCCCACTATTGAAATCAAGGCATACAGGACATGCAGCAAAACAACCTGGTGATCAATTTGCAAGCCACTGAGCTGGGCTAGCTCAATCGAGAGATGGTGAGCCATTAAGGCCGACACGGCATACAACAACGCCAGGCGTATAAGGATCAGTCCGTCGTCAAGGCTATTGCGACTTCGCTCCGGTGCAAGCAGTCCCTGTCGCATCAGCTGGATGAGCATCTAGAGCGGCTGAACCTGTTCATGCAGACGCCCGGAATCCGCCAGCTCAAGGAAGGCATCACCAAGTCTCTGGCTTTCAGCCATGGCTTGGCGCCAATAGCGTTCACGTCCCTGGTCGTCGCCCAGGAATCGTTTGAAATCGCGGCGATCCGGCAGTTTGCCAAAGGGTAAACCGGCCAGGTAGTCGGCCGAGGGGGCGACCAGCAGGACAGACTTCAACTGTTCCGGGTTGGCCTTGCGCCAGGGTAGGCTTTTATCGAACCAGCCGGGTACAACACGATCAAGAAAGTGTGGGTACAACACGATACCGGGCGATTCATAAGGTAAGTCGAGGTGATAATCCAGGAGTCCGCCGTCACGGTAGACCCCGGCAGGGCTACCCGGGATATCCCTTACGCCTTGCATGACCATCGGGATCGCACCAGAAGCCATCAGGGCAGCTCTTAAATTGTCTCTATCCAGGTGCACATGACTGCTGGAGAAATCCGTCAACTCTGCCAGCGCGGGGCGCTGCCTGGGGTCGTGCATGATGACACGCTCGAAATAGCGCTTGAGATGTCTGCGACCCAGCAAATTGAAGCCTATTACGCCGCTCAGACCCAGTCCAAGGCGGCCCCGGGTGTCGTGCTGCATCATGCCCAGGCTGCGCACCACCATGATATTGAGGTGGTAGTAAGGATTGCTAAGGATGCTGTCGTACTGGCCGCCAAGGAGGTCATCGAGCATCTGACCGCAGCGCAAGCTGATGTCGGCCATGCTGATACCTTTTGGAAAGCGCATGCTGGTATACAGCTCGCCGAGGTTGCGTAGGCCCTGTACCGGATCGGGCAGGCTGACGCTGGCAAATCGCCAACTGCCAATCGAGGCACCAATCAGGCTGCGAGGTTGCGGTGCCCGGGGTAGCCAGTCGCCAAAAAGCGCCAGGTCTAGCCCCTGAATACCCAGCGCTTTGGGGCCGCCCGCTGCCCCCGGAATCATATGTACATCGGCTGGGCTAAGGCCCTGCTCACGGATCTGCACCATCGCCTGATGGCCTGCGCGGAGGGTCAGGACGGGTTTGTGAATATGAATCGCTGCCATGCTAGGTCCTTGCTGAAATGTCCGGTGTGCCCAGGGCGTATCAGAATCGTCATGTGCCAGCCGACGATTTCAGACGCGCATTAAGGTTGGATTAAGCTTGCTGGTGCACACTCCAAGCGTACCCAATCAACGGAGAGTCTTACCATGAAAAAATATCTTGTTGCTTCTGTAACTGCTGTGCTGGCCCTGGGTTCTGTTGCAGTGCTTGCAGATGACGTGCGTGTTGACCAGGCTCAGGCGTTGGTCAACGATGGCAGTATCCAATCTTTCGATTTTCTCAATGAGAAAGCCTTGGCCGCTCGTGCAGGTAATATTACTGATACCGAGCTGGAGAATGAATATGGCCGTTACATATACAAACTGGATATCCGTGATGAGCAGGGCCAGGAGTGGGATCTGGAGCTGGATGCGGCAACAGGCGAGGTGGTCAAAAATGAGCGTGACGACTGATCACTCAGTCAAGCAACAGCCAGCCGCTTCGCGCGGCTGGTTGTTTGTCGCGCTGTGCTGCCTGTTGTCAGGTTTGCCCGGTTACGCTTCGGCTGGGCGCGATCTCAGTCAGGATGAGGCCCTGTATCTGGTGGAGCAAGGGGTTATCAAACCATTGCAAGGTATCATTGATGACGCGCTTGGCCGTTATCCGGGACGCTTCCTGGAGGCAGAGCTGGAGTGGGATGATGGCCTGTATGTGTATGAAATTGAAATCATTACTCTTGAGCGTCGGCAGCTGGAGCTGGAGTACGATGCAGCCAGTGGCGTACTGCTTGAGGTGGATGAGGATGATTGATGCGGCTGTTACTGGTTGAAGATAACGTTATGCTCGCCGAGAGCCTGTGCCAGCAACTCAAGGAAGCCGGTTACGCCGTGGATTGGCGCGCAGACGGCCGTGATGCCCTGATTCTCGGGGAGCAGGAGCCCTATGATCTGTGTCTTCTGGATCTTGGCTTGCCAGGTATGGAGGGTCTGCAGGTGTTATCACGATGGCGTGCCGCGGGGCTCAGCTTGCCGGTTCTGGTGCTGACAGCGCGCGGTAGCTGGAGTGAGCGTGTGGATGGACTGCGTGCTGGTGCAGACGATTATCTGAGTAAGCCTTTTCACCCTGAAGAGCTGTTATTGCGCATACAGGCCTTGCTGCGGCGACGTCACGGGCATGCCCCCACCCCTCAGCTCAAGGCCGTAGGCTTGATACTTGATGAGGCGACCCGGGAGGTTTCTGCGCCAGGTATATCCAACGTCACCCTTTCTGCCAGCGAATTCAAATTGCTGCGGTTTTTCATGTTGCATGCAGGGCAGGTACTATCCAAGTCGCGCCTGACTGACCATCTCTATGATTACGAAAACGAGCGTGACTCCAATGTTATTGAAGTGTTGATCAATCACCTGCGGCGCAAGCTTGGTCGCGAGGTCATTGAAACACGACGTGGGCAAGGGTATTTGCTGGTTGGACGGCTGCCATGAAAAGCATCGGTCGTCAGTTGGGTCTCGGGCTGTTATCGACCCTGCTGATTGCTGTCATAGTGGTCGGGCAAGGGAGTGTATGGGTTTTTGACCAGGCGTTCAGGCGCTATTTCACCAGCGTCCTGCAAAGTGAAACGGACAGTCTGCTTGCTGCTCTGCAGCTGGGAGACAGCGGGCTTTATCTGGACAAGTTACGCCTTGATCCCGATTACCAGCGGCTCTTTTCAGGGCGCTACTTTGTCATTGATGCCGACCAGCGTTGGCGCTCGCGCTCGCTTTGGGATCATCGCCTGCCCCTGGATGCCGAGGGATTGCATAACACCCTCGTCAGTGGCCCCAACAAGCAACAATTGCTGGTATGGTCGAGCCAATATGTTGTTCACGATCAGCCGGTGAAGATCAGTGTTGCGATCAACTATGTACCTCTGCTGAAAAGTTTTGAACGGGCCCGATGGTGGATCTGGGGTCTTGGACTCGGGGTCATTTTCTTTAGCCTTTTGCTTCAGCAGTTCCTGTTGCGCCGGGCGTTATTACCCTTGCGTGGCGTCAAGTCAGAGTTGGCTGAATGGCATGTCGGGCAACGTTTGCAACTGACTGAAACTGTCCCTGAAGAGTTGCAACCCCTGGTCCATGAAATCAATCATCTTGGTCGTCAGGTCGAACAGGTTATTCAGCGATCCCGCACTGCTCAGGCAGACCTTGGACATGCCTTGAAAACCCCGTTGGCGGTGGTAGAGAGCCTGCTTGATCAGGCGGCTGCGACCCTTGATGCCGCACAGTATTCGGCTATCAAGGCTCAGTTGCTGTTGATACGCCAATTGCTTGAGCGGGTTCTGCAGCGCAGCAGGCTGGCGCCAGAAAGCCTGTCAGGCAAGCGTTTTGATCCCCGTGAAGATTTGCCCTGGTTGCTTGAGTCTCTGCACAGTCTGCATGCGGACAAACCTCTGGATATCGAGATTCTGGTAAATGAATCCGAGCGGATGCGCTGGCCATTTGAACGCCAGGATATGCTGGAAATGCTTGGCAACCTGCTGGACAACGCCTGCAAATGGGCTGAATCAAAGGTGACACTGGCCTTTCGGATTGAAAAGGGCGGTTTGCGTCTGAGTATTTGTGATGACGGTCCGGGTGTGCCCGAGGCCGAGCGTCAACGCGTGCTGCGAAGAGGGCAGCGTCTTGACCAGTCGGTGACCGGTCAAGGGTTGGGGCTGGCGATTGTCACAGACCTGGTGGACACCTATGGCGGCCAGATTGAACTGTCACAGTCTGGCCTTGGAGGGCTGCAGGTCGAGGTGTATCTGCCCTCAGATCAAGGCGGTGTCGATATCCACCAATAGCAGGTGCCGACCATTGTCGATAAAGAGTCCCGATGTCATGCAGTACTGGTTAGTAGTGGCGTCACGGTAACGGTTGGAAAGGATAACGCGACTGTCCTGACCGGCCTCGGCAAGTATCTGATAGAAGTACGGGCGCCATGACCAGTTGTGGTCAAGATAGCGTGGATCAGCGCGCCAGCGGTTGGCATCCCATTCGTAATTTGGTGATATCTGGGTGCCATGGGCGTCACACAGAAAGCAGCGTAACAGCCAGGGGTAAGCATTGGGGTGGGGCAGGGCTGACGGGCTACCTCCCTGGTCGAGCCACTGTTGCAGGTCGGCAAAAAGCAGGCTGAGCGCGTTGCGTAGCTCCAATAGTTGGGCTCGCTCGGCAAGCTTGTTCCGGGCAAAGTCATCGCGCATGGAGGAAAAGCGTGCCTGCACTGCGTTTGCAGGTAAAAAGTTTTCCGCTGGTTTGGCGAACAGGTAGCCCTGTACATAGCGCGCACCACATTCCAGGGCAAAGTGTAGCTCCTGCTCTGTTTCTACGCCTTCGGCAATGATCCAGCAGCCACTCTTCTCGGCCATCAAGGCCAGGGCCTTGACGAAGTCGCCACTGTTTCCGTTGCCGCTGGCAGCCTGACGGAACAGTTGAATATCCAGTTTGAGAATATCGGGCTCCAGCGCCAACACCCGATCGAGCATGGAATAGCCAGCGCCGAAGTCGTCAATCGCAATGCGAATACCGGCTTCACGGTAGCGTCTTACCGCGTCCTTGAGATCATGGATATTACCCTGCAGTTCGGTGATCTCGAACACCACCTGTTCTGGGGGTAGCCCAATTTCCTCTAACAGCTGCAAGCTTGGCAAGGGCTTGCCCGGTTCCAGTTGGCTGACCCAGAGCGGTGAAATATTGATGCTGATAAAGCCTTCCGGGTTATCTCTGAAGGCTTCCAGCGCCATGCGTCGAATACTGCGATCCAGCTCCAGCAAGTCAACCGGGTCAACCGTGGGGTCGGTAAACAAGGGGCCGGCGCTCACGACCTGCCCTTGATCGTCTCGAAGTCTTGCCAGCGCTTCATAGCCGGCTATGCGACCTGTGGCGGTATCGACCAGTGGTTGAAAGTAGGGCAGAGGTTGACCATTGAACACAGCATACTCCAGTTGTTGGGACAGACAGCTCGACCAAGTATGCAAGATTATAGCCAAGCACTGGATAAATGCGGCTGTCTGATCTGAACAAGTCTGTATCAGAGGGCAGCAGAGATGATGCTTTGCAATCGGATGGTGCATGAAAGGTGGATTTGGTACGACCTTTGCACTTATCTGGTGAGCCAATGGGTCGAGACTGCACAATACTGGTGCCATTTATGCAGGCTGTCCGCTGGGTATTCGTTCAAATAACTGAAATATAAAAGAAAAATAAACCAGACTGGGTTCTCGTCTAACTACCTTGCCAACAAGCGCAATTTTAGGTGCACCAATTTTGCACATTGGCTGTGGTTTTTGCGTCTGTCTGGTGCGTTTTCGAAAAGAGGCTTAAACGATGGAAAATCTGCATAGCGCAGTGGAAACCTTGATGCATGGTGCAAACACCCTGTTCATTTTGATGGGGGCGATCATGGTACTGGCCATGCACGCCGGTTTTGCCTTCCTTGAAGTCGGCACCGTCCGACAGAAAAATCAGGTCAACGCCCTGTCTAAAATCATCAGCGATTTTGCCGTATCGGGTTTGGCCTACTTCTTTATTGGCTACTGGATTGCCTATGGCGTGACCTTCTTCCAGGGTGCCGAGGCCTTGACTGAGCAGAATGGTTATTCGCTGGTCAAGTTCTTCTTTCTGATGACCTTTGCTGCAGCCATTCCAGCCATTATCTCCGGTGGTATTGCCGAACGGGCACGATTTGCTCCGCAATTGGTGGCTTCATTATTGATTGTTGGCTTCCTTTATCCCTTCTTCGAAGGCGTGGTCTGGAACGGTAATCTGGGTTTTCAGGGCTGGCTTGAGGCGCGTTTTGGTGCGCCTTTCCATGATTTTGCCGGCTCCGTCGTGGTGCATGCGGTCGGTGGTTGGCTGGCGCTGGGCGCGGTGTTGATGCTGGGTGCCCGTCGCGGCCGCTATCGTGATGGTCATGTCATTGCCATGCCGCCTTCGAATATCCCCTTTCTGGCATTGGGTGCCTGGATTCTGACTATCGGCTGGTTTGGCTTCAATGTGATGTCGGCACAGACCCTGGACGGTATCAGTGGTCTGGTCGCGGTGAACTCACTGATGGCGATGGTGGGTGGCACGTTGGCCGCGCTGTTGGTAGGTCGTTTTGACCCCGGTTTTCTGCATAACGGTCCCTTGGCGGGGTTGGTAGCGGTGTGCGCAGGCTCTGACATCATGCACCCGATTGGCGCACTGGCGACGGGCGTAATAGCCGGTGGCCTGTTTGTCTGGACCTTCATTCTGACCCAGAATCGCCTGAAGATTGATGACGTACTGGGCGTCTGGCCGCTGCACGGTTTGTGCGGTGTATGGGGTGGTATTGCCGCAGGCATCTTTGGAGCCCAGAGTCTGGGCGGTCTGGGGGGGGTTTCACTGGCCTCCCAGCTGATTGGTTCTCTTGCGGGTGCTACCTTTGCCCTGGCTGGCGGCGTGCTGGTCTATGGCGTGATCAAGGCGATCAGTGGTATTCGCCTGAGTGAAGAGCAAGAGTTCCAGGGGGCGGATCTGTCGATTCACAAGATCGGCGCTGTATCAAATGACTGATCCCCAGCCTGTCTGATCTGGTCAAAAGCCCGGATGAAGTCCGGGCTTTTTTCTTTATGGCTCAGAGTAGCGGCAGGCTATAGGACAGAATCAGACGGTTTTCATCGATGTCACGAGTAGCATCCGAGCGCACCATGGCGTTGCGCCATTGAATCGCAAGATTCTTGAAGGTGCCGGATTGGACTGTGTAGGTGAAGTCGATGTCGCGCTCCCACTCATTGCCGTTGCCTGCGGGGCCAAGATCGATATTGCTGCCGCTGACATAGCGGATCAGTCCCTTGAGTCCGGGAATCCCGAGGGGAGCGAAATCCAGGTCGTAACGGGCCTGCCAGGACTTTTCGTCAGCCCGGGCAAAGTCGAGTATTTGTACATAGTTGGCAACGTAGGGATTGTTTTCGCGCAGATAGGGAAAGGCGGTGTCGCCGTCACTGTGCTGGTAGCCAAGTCTGAAGGTATGAGGCCCGGTGCCAGCCGAGAGCATCAGCGACTTCATCTTATGATTGATATCCAAGGTTTGATTGCCATGGTCGCTGGTGTCGAAATAGGCCAGGTTGGCGCCCAGTTTCCAGTCACCCAGGCTCATGCCGTGGATCAGGTTGATCAGATTTTGGCTGTATACGTTGTCAAGCTCACCGCGCCATAGCGCCAAGCTGGTGTTGTTCTGATTAAGCTTATAGGTGCCGCCAAGGTAGTTGAAGCGATCGGAGCTGCCGCCCACGGTGGCATCAATGTCCTGTCGGTTGGTACTGGCACGGTAGTTTACTTCACGTAACTGGCCCGCCTGCAGTTCCAGATTGTCGATTTCATTGATGACCAGACTACCGCCGGTATAGGTTTGGGGCAGCAGGCGGATATCGCTGGCCTGGGCAATCGGGATGGCCGGAACCAGATTGCCGATGCGTAAGACTGAATTGGAGAGTCTGGCCTTGGCTGTCACAGAGGCATGGCCGTAACTGTCTGGGCCTTCGTCGCCAAAGGCGTTAGGCAGCAGTCCGGTACCGGCCCGGTCATCGGCTGAGTCCAGTTTGATTCCGGTGGCGGCATACAGATCCAGGCCTAGACCAACAACACCCTGGGTATAGCCGGACTCAGCACGCAGGACAAAACCCTGAGCCCATTCTTCGGCCTTGGATTGTGCGCCGGGGGTGCGGAAGTCGCGGTTGAAATAGAAGTTGCGCATTTGCAGCGTGGCTGTTGCATCCTCAGTGAAACCGGCGGCATGGGTGGTTGAGGCCAGGGGAAGGGACAGTGCCAGGGCAATGGCGCTGGCCAGCGCGGAGCTGTTCACATGCTTCATTATTGTTTTCCTCGTGTGATCGGGTTGGCACCGGCTTCATGTGCCGGTTACGCGAACCAATAAAGCATGCAATGCAGAATGGGCCTCTAAGACATTGGTCGAACGCGGTTGTCAGTGGATACTGCAGGGGGGCGTAAAGGGGCGAGGCAAGGCTTGTTCTAGAGAGCTCCAAGGCTGGCAGTAGGCGCGCTGGAGCAGCCACTTGCCAGCCATTAGACCTTAGCAGGGGGGGTTACATGCCATTGGCAAAGGCCGGGTTATCCATATCGATGGCTTCGCGCACCGGCTTTAATGCTGTGGCATAGCGCAGCAGGATATCCAGGTTGTATTGCATGCGCTCACGCAGGCGCTGGTCTTCTTCGGAAACCGGCTCGGGCATGTTCAGCACCTTTTCCACGTTTCGCACGATCAGGTGTTCGGGGATATAGCAAAGGCGGCAGTTCTTGTAGCTGGAGGCGCGCAATTCGCTGATCGGATAGGCTCCGCCAATGCCCGCCGAAATGCCGCCAAGCATGGCCGGTTTATGTGCCAGTTGGGCTTTGGTGGCATACAGGAAAAAGTTCTTTATCGCTGGACAGGCCATGCCATGCCATTCCGGCGCCAGAATGATCACAGCATCGGCCTTGACCAGTTGCTTCTCGAACAGGCCCCACGGGCCCTGGTCTTCTGCGGGCCATAGTGGCAGGGGATAACTGCCCAGATCGATCACAGATACCTGATCTGCCGCCAGTTTGTTTCGGCTGATCAGACTTTGACGCATAAAGCGTGCAACTTTTGAGGTCTGGCTGTTACTGCGGCTACTGCCGGCGACAATGGCAATATTCAACATGACTTGAAACTCCTTGGTAAGATTTTCTCATGCTAATACCTACGATTAGCCACTGATAGCGCAAAATCATGATCGAATATATCGAGATTTTGACAGGGTTGCGCCTCTGCGGCAGAGTAGCCGCCCTCAGGAAACAGGGCTCAAGACAGCACAGAGGGTAGTCAGCATGAATGCAGTGATCGCGGCCGTTCTGGTCATGTTGGGCTTGAGCCTATGCCGAGTGCATGTGGTGGTGGCCTTGATTGTCGGTGCGCTGGTTGGCGGCCTGTACGGTGGTCTTGGGCTGCAGGCCACCCTGGATGCCTTCCAGGGTGGCTTGGGCAAAGGCGCCAACGTTGCTCTGAGTTATGCGCTGTTGGGCGCCTTTGCTGTAGCCATTGCCAAGTCAGGGCTGGCCCATGCGTTGGCTGATCGTGCGCTGCGTCTGGTGGATCTGCAGCAGTCGGGCGGTACCGGGCTGCTACGTTTTTTGCTGTTGGCAGTGATACTGGTTGTGGCCTTGTCTTCACAAAACATCCTGCCGATCCATATTGCCTTTATTCCCCTGCTGATTCCGCCGTTGCTGTTCGTGATGGCCAGGCTCAAGCTGGATCGACGCTTGGTAGCCTGTGTACTGACCTTTGGTCTGATCACCCCCTACATGTTCTTACCGGTTGGCTTTGGCGGCATTTTCCTTAACGATATTCTGCTGGCCAACGTATCTGACAGTGGCGCCGATATTAACGGAGTCAATGTCATGCAGGCCATGGCGCTGCCGGCGCTGGGCATGTTGATCGGTCTGGGGGTGGCCGTGTTCGTCAGCTACAGACGGCCGCGGGAATACGATGTGCTTAAGATCGAGAGGCGTGAACAAGTGTCTGGGGATTACAGTCGCCTGTCCTTGCTGGTGGCTCTGATTGCGGTGGTGGTCGCCTTTGTCGTGCAGTTATGGCTGGATTCCATGATCATGGGTGCACTGGCCGGCTTTGTGATTTTCTCTGTCTCGGGGGTGGTGCGTTGGCGCGAGGCTGATGATGTGTTTACTGAGGGCATGAAGATGATGGCCATGATCGGCTTTATCATGATTGCCGCTGCCGGTTTTGCCGAAGTCATGCGTGCAACCGGATCAATCCAGACCCTGGTAAGCAGCTCGGCGGCGATCATTGGTCACAATCCTGCCTTGGCGGCGCTTCTCATGTTGCTGGTTGGCTTGCTGATAACCATGGGTATTGGCTCGTCCTTCTCGACCATTCCCATTATCGCGGCAATCTATGTGCCGCTGGCCATGCAACTGGGCTTCAGTCCGTTGGCCATTGTCGCGCTGGTGGGTACCGCAGCCGCGCTGGGCGATGCAGGCTCTCCCGCCTCCGATTCGACCTTGGGCCCAACTGCCGGTTTGAATGCTGATGGCCAGCACAACCACATATGGGACACCGTAGTGCCTACCTTCCTGCACTACAATTTGCCGCTGATTGCCTTTGGATGGTTGGCGGTGATGGTGCTCTGACTAAAGCTTGAGGCTGGAAGCTGAAAGCTGGAAGTAAACCCGGTTGGTGCGGTCTGCTTCTTCCAGCTTCCAGCTTCCAGCTTCCAGCTTCCAGCTGGCGCAGCCTAAATTCTGAACCGCCCCACCAACGCATCCAGTTGCTTGCCCAGTTGAGTCAGGTGCTGGCTGGCCTGTGCGGTCTGCTGCGCACCGTCGGTGGTTTCCCGGGCCAGCTCGGCGGCTTCAGTCACATTACGGTTGACGTCTTCAACGACCACCGACTGCTGGGTTGTGGCGCTGGCTATGGAGGCGTTGAGGGCGACCATTTGTTGCATGGACTGGGCAATCTGTTCCAGAGCTGCGCCTGCAGAATTAACCTGCTGCACACTGAGTTCGGAGTAACGGTCGCTCTGATTGATCACCTCGACCACCGACTGGGTATTGGTCTGCAGCTTGCTGATCATCTGATGAATTTCTTCGGTGGACTTCTGGGTGCGCTGGGCGAGGTTGCGCACCTCGTCCGCGACCACGGCAAATCCACGGCCCATTTCGCCGGCACGGGCAGCCTCGATGGCGGCGTTCAGAGCCAGCAGGTTGGTCTGCTCGGCGATATTGCGTATGACATCCAGCACCGAGGTGATCTGGTTGGCATCGGTGGACAAGGTTTCCATGTGTTGCACTGCGGTCTTGACGCTGTCTGACAGGTGGCTGATCTGCTCAATGGTTTTCTCGACCTGAATACGGCCATTGTTGGCACCCTCGTTGGCGTTCTCGACCTCATGAGCTGCGGCGTTTGCATTCTGCGCCACATCCTGAACGCCATAGGTGATCTCATTGATGGCAGTAGCCATCAACTCCATGCGTTCGGACTGCTTGGTCATGCCGCGCAGACTGCTCTCACTGATCTGATCGAGCTGTTGACCAGCACTGATCAACTGACGGGCATTGTCTCCCAGTTGCTGGACTATACCGCGCAGATTGGAGGTAAATTGATTGAAGTGGTGGGCCAATGCTGACAGTTCATCATGGGCATTGTCATCGAGTTTACGGGTCAGGTCGGCTTCGCCGCTGGCGATATCCCGCATGGCATTGACAACCTGGTTCAAGGGTTTGGAAATGCTGGTGCCAATGATGAACAGAATGATCACCATGGCAATCACGATCAGGGTAGAAATGATCAACAGGCGGATCATTTCATCAAAGAATTTCTTCTCCATATCCTGGATGAAAATCCCGGTACCCACCATGTAATCCCAGGGCTTGAAATGCTTGAAGGCGGCAATCTTTTTGAAGCCTTCGCCTTCACCCGGATTCTGTCCTGGCCTGGACCAGGTATATTCAACGTGGGCAGTGCCCTGGGTGCGAGCCATGTTGACCATATCAACGATGATATTGGGGCGGCCGTCGTCATTGGTAATGGTTGTCAGGTCTACGCCTTCGGTCTGAGGCGCCATCGGGTGCATGATCATCACGTTGTTCATGTCATTCACCCAGAAATATTCCTGGCCGCCGTAGCGCAGGCCGCGCAGCGCAGCCATGGCTTGCTTGCGGGCCTGTTCGCCACTCAGTTCGCCAGATAACTCAAGACCATGGAAGTAGGCCATTATGTCGTGGGCGCTTTCCACCAGATGAGTGGCTTTGGTGATTTCTGCCTGCCGGAACTCGGCTTTCATGTTGAGCAGGGCGGTCACCGTCAGGATGGTGATGCTGACCAGCGCAACCACCAGAATCAACCAGATGCGTTGACTGATCTTCATGCGGCGCAACAATGTCATTGACAACCTCCGGGGTGCTTTGAAGCTTGATTATTATGATGTTCGCGGTGGTTGGCCCAGCGCAGAAAAGGTCTTGAATCTTATGTCGGCAGGCAGGCGGAAAACCTGAGCGGTATTTTCCTGACAACTGAGATGTCAATTTGACGCCATTTACCCAATGTTTCAAGTCCGGTGTCGTCTCATCAGTGAGATCAATTTGCGACTATATTAATTGGCTCAATTGCTCGAGGTAGTTCTGATCAGGTCAAGTCTGATGGGTCAATAGAATGGACTTGGGGCCTTTTTCACGGCTTGGCGCTGAGGTGAAGCGATTCGGGTCGGTTTCAGACAGACGGCAGCACTAACCCGGGAGGCTGGCGGAAACGCCCTTGAAAAGTGCTTGTTTCACGGCATGGTGCCGGGTCTGCTCAGGCTATAATGGCCAAATGGCATCTTGCCATGATCACACTATGAGTTTTTCATGCGTTTCATTTTGACGTTACTGGGTTTGCTATGTGTCAGCGTGACAGCCTCGTCCGATCCGGTCACGGTTAGGGTGGGCGGCTATCTGTTCCCACCTTACATACAAACTCAGGCGGATGGGGAATGGTCCGGGCTTACGCCGGATGTGCTGCAGGCATTGAATGCGCTGCAGGATGATGTTCACTTCGAGTTGTTTCCTACCTCAGCCAATCGGCGTTATCTGGATTTTGCCAATGGCCAGTTCGATATGATGCTGTTTGAAAGCCCGCATTGGGGCTGGCAGGACTATCCGGTTTACTCGGTCAAGGGGCCGGTGGTGGGACGTGAGGTCTTTATTGCCAAGACTGATGGGCAGCTTGATCAGCGATACTTTCGTGACCTCGAAGGTAAGCGCATTGCGCTGTTCAGTGGCTATCACTATGCCTTTGCCGGTTTCAACCCTGACAAGAACCAGCTGCGTGAGCGTTTCAGTGCGATCATTACCTTTTCCCATGAAAGCAACATCCAGATGGTACTGCGCGGCAGAGCTGATTTGAGCATCGTTTCTGATGCCTATCTGGATAATTATTTGCGTATTTATCCGCAGTACCGGTCTCAGTTACTGGTATCCGATTTTGCAGATCAGTCATACGATGATTTTTTTCTGGTTCGCAATGGTATCCGGCCCTCTCGTGACGAGCTGGATACTTACGTGCGTCAGTTGCAGGAGTCCGGCCGCCTGGGTGAATTGATGGATCGTTATCGCCTCGAGCCCTGATCAACGCTGAATGGTAGTTTTTGCATTTGCCGTGGATAGGCTAGAATGCGCAGCCTGAACTGGCGCCCAATCGGGGGGCACCAGGGCACCAATTCACAGAGTGCTTGTCTATCCTGTTGTTTGACAAAGGATCCTCCATGCTGCGCACACCCAAATTTACCTGCTTTGCTCTTGTTTGCTCCTGTCTGTTGATGAGCTCCAGCTTGTCGTACGCAGATCCGGATATTGCCGAAGAGGCCCTGGCTTCAGAGGAAGTAGAGGTTGTTGATACCAAGGTCATTGTTGGCTGGATTGAAAAGGGCCGAATTCTACCTGAGCATACGGCAGTCAAGATCAAGGTCGATTCCGGCGCCCTGACCTCATCCATGCATGCCGTGAACATTGAAGACTTTACCCGCGGTGGCAACCCATGGGTTCGCTACGATGTGCCGGTCAAGGACGCCGATACCGATGAAATGGTGACGCTGCATTTTGAGCGTCCGGTACACCGGCGCGTTCTTGTGAGAGGCGCAGGAGGGGCTGATCGCCGGCCCGTGGTCAAGATGACCATGTGCATTGGCAACCGGATCTACGAAGAGCAGTTTTCCCTGCGTGATCGTGGTGATATGACCTATCCGGTGCTGATTGGCCGCCGGACGATCGAACATATCGGCTTGATTGACGTGTCACGGACCTTCATGTTGTCCCTCGACTGCCCGCCCAGTGCTGAGGAGGACGAACGCAGTCGGCAGCAGCAGCTCAGAACTGAGCGGGGCGACGAGCTGGAAACGGATATGGACCTGCCGGAGCAGGTTGAAGAGGAAAGCGAGGAATAGCCCGTTTGCCAGTCTGTAGACCTGATGCTTACCACATCAGGTCGTCTGGTACCTGGAAGGCGGCGTAGGGATCATCTTCATTCGGCTTTTGTTCTGCCGGCGAGGCAATGTGCACAGGCCATTGCGGTGCCCTTTCCCGCACGCGTTCAGCGATATCCAGTGGTATCACCTCGAACTGCCCGCCCAGACGTACGATACCGAGCTGACCACGGCTGAGCTTGCCAAACTGCTCTTCAGTCACATAAATCTTCTTGACCTTGTTCTTGTTCACGAACTGGTAGGCGGTTTCGCCTTTGCTGCGATCCAGGCGACTTTGCTCGATCAGTTGTTTGGCCTGAGCCTCACGCTCCTTGCGGGCTGCATCTTGCTGGCGCTGTAGATTGAGCTGCCGGTCACGTTCGGCTTTCTCGCTGCGCGCCTTTTCTACTGCAGCTGCCGGATTATGCACCTTTTCAGGCTCATTCTTGGCGGCTTTCTTTTTGGCCCGTTGGGCTTGCTTGAGCTTTTTCTCATCGACCAGGCCGGCCTTGAGTAGTTGAGCTTGCAGTGCATTGACCATGACTGAGAACTACCTGCTGTTGTCGCTGAAGATGAAAGCGTATTCTACCTCAATCATCGGTTTTTTCCCGTGCTTCTTGTTCTTCGAGTTCAGACTGCCGGGCCTTGATGCGGGCCATGGTGTCCTTGTCGATGGGCATTTTCCAGGCAGTTATATACAGCTTGTACAGGCCGCCCAGCACAGTGACGATCACGAGGGCAATAAAAATCCAGGCATACAAGGACATGATGGCTGCTTCTCAGTTGGGAAGGGGCAGGTCGGATGACGCCCTGACATAACCGTAAACGGCGCGGTTGTCTTGATCCTCACCCTCTTTGGCCTTGGGGGCAAGTTTTTCCATGAGACTCGGATCATGCAGATAGGGATCGCCAAACCATTGCATCTGTCCGTTGGCGTCGGCTTCAGCGGTCCAGTAACCGAGTATCAGCTGTGGGCCCTGTGGCAGACCGATCTCATGGGTTTCAGTCGTTTCCAGCAAGCGCTGGATGTGGGCTTGCTGGCTGCTTGAAAGGTTTGACAGCAGTTGTTTGCTCAGACCCTGGGCATCCTGAACGCGCACGCATCCGGAGCTGAGATTTCGCTCGGCACGATAAAACAGGTGCTGGCTCGGTGTGTCATGCAGGTACACGGAAAACGGATTGGGGAAGCGCAGCACCAACTGACCCAATGGATTGCCTGGTCCAGGGGGCTGTCTCAGCAATATACCGCGGGGCTGTTGCCAGTCAATGCTGGCGGGATCCAGCTGATTGCCCTGATAATCCAGAACCTGCAAGTGACTGCGCGCCAGAAAGTCCAGGTCTTGTCTGATCTGCGGCAGTTTGTCTTCCCGAAAGATGGTCGGGGGAATGGTCCAGCTGGGGTTCAGGGTAACGCGGTTGATTCTGGATATCAGCAGGGGGGTTGGGCGTTTCGGTTGCCCGGTTTGCACCTTTGACTGCCAGATAACATGGTCATTCTGGAATAATCGAATATCCCCTGCGGCGACATTGATCAGCAGCAGATAAGGGTGTCTTTGGGCGCTCAACCAGCGCATCCGATGAAGATTGATCAGCAGTAACTGCTCTCGTTGCGCAGGACTAAGATTCAAGGCCGCCAATGTCTGGCGCCCCATCACTGCGTCAGGCTCAAGTCCATGGTCGCGTTGAAACTGGCGCAGAGCTTCCTGTAGCGACAGGTTGTAACTGTCGTCCGCTGTGTCAACGACGTCGGTCGACTCTGTCCCTAAATAGCCTTTGAGTTGCAGCAGCATGCGCAGCTGGGGTACACGGGGGTCACGCATCAAAGGGCGCAGGGTTGGCCCCTCTGCCAGTGGTGCAAAATCGGGCTCGGGGGGGATGCCTTGGGCATAGACACGCTGCAGTTGGCGGTATAGCGGGAAGGTGGGGCGCGCCTGTTCAAAGGTCAGGTCAATGTGATCCAGGCCATTGATGGCCAGCTGTAGAACCCGACTCTGAGGACTATGCGGGCTGTTTTCGGGTTGCCAGAAAGGCTCGGCAGACATCTGCGCAACAGGGCCCAGGTGCAGGTGTTCAAGTGCCTGCAGATATTGGCTGCTAAGCCGTTGATCGATGCAGTGATCCAGTTCATTCGGCGGATTGAGGGCAAGCGGGTAGTCCTCTGGCTGCAGCCCGTCCTGACCCAGTGCAAGGATTGCCTGGGCCAGCATGCGGCGGCGCTCGGGATGGCTCCAGATCAGCCCAGCCTGCTGGCTTTGGTAGAGCTGCGCAAGACTCGCATTTTGATCCAGGCTATGCAGTTCAGCCAGGTCACTGCAGTACTCAGTCTGATCCGTAGGCGGCTGTTGTTGCACAATTTCCGCCTGCTGAACTGCCCCGCTAAGGGGCGCCAGCATAGCCAAGCTGACGAACAGCACTGTACATTTGTTGAGCAACAGGTAACCTCCCAAAGGGCGTTTGCTAGCAGTTCCATAGATAAGAACCTAGTTTCAGGGCAGGATACGGCATTTTTATGTCAAACCAAGCCTGCTTGCTCGAACGGATCAATTTAACGATGTGCGGCTTATTCAAGCCTGGGGGAGCGTCATGCGGCATGAGTTGCGCTGGACAGCGGCAATAGCGGGGGTGATTTTTGCTTTATTGAGTCTGCCCGGTATGGCGACAGAGTCGCCGGAACGCTTGCACGACCAGTTAGCCAAATTGGCCCCTGAAATGAATTCGGATGTGTTGTTGCGTGCCGTATCCGCCATGCAGTGCGCTGTTAACAGTGGTGCTGAGCCGGCAGAACGACTGGCTGTGATAGATTTTTCGCTGCCCTCGACGCAGCAACGTTTATGGATATTCGATCTGCAGGCCAAGCGCTTGTTGTTGCGAGACCTGGTAGCCCACGGTCAGGGCTCGGGTGATACCTATGCCGAGGCTTTTTCCAATATAGAAGGCAGCCACCAGTCCAGTATCGGCTTGTTCCGTACCCAGGAGAGCTATATGGGGCGACATGGCTATTCCCTGCGCATGGATGGTCTAGAACCTGGCATCAACGATCTGGCCCGACAGCGTGCAATCGTTATTCATGCAGCTGATTACGTCGATGAGAGTTGGATCGAACGCTATGGCCGTATCGGCCGGAGTCAGGGATGTCCTGCCGTACGGCCGGGTGTTGCTGAAATGGTGGTCGATAGTTTGCGCGGTGGTCAGTTCATGTTTTCCTATTACCCTGATGCGCATTGGTTGGCCAACTCAACCCTGCTTAACTGTCCTTCAGCTGAAGTCAGCAGATTGCTTGCTTGGCGGGATTGATCGGCTGCCAAGGGGGTTCATTGAGCGTGTCAGCATGTTCAGCGTATAGCTGACCAACTCATCCGGTTCGGGGTGCCCAGGCAGGCCGTGTTGGTTATCCTTGAGTTCGGCGCATTGCATGATTACGCCGTGCAGCGCACCGCGCAAATAATAGGCCGTTTGCAGCGGGTTGCTTACACGTTCAGGGCACAAGCTGCCGTCGCGGACGCCATTTTCCAGTGCCATCACCATGAATTGCATTGCCTGCGTGCTGCATGCCAACAGGTCCTCACTCATTTGGTCGGTATCACTCAGGTGCGGGAAAACATTGGCATGGGTAAGGACATTAAAATAATCAGGCTCCTCAAGGCTGAACCTGTAATAGCTACGACCGATTTCGGTTATTTGCTCGTCGCCACGTTGTCCCCTGGCCAGTGCCTGCTCAAAGCGTGTACGTATGGATTCGGCTGCGCGCAGCATTATCCCGCGCATGATGGCTGATTTGTCCTTGAAATAGACATATAACAGGGCTCTGCTCAACTGGGCGCCACGGGCGATCTCCTCCATTGAGCATTTATCGTAACCCTTGCTGAAGAATACCGATTCAGCTGCGTCCAGGATGCTTTCGTGGCGATTCTGCTTTTCTTGTAAGCGACGCTTGTTCAATACCATTTAGCCCCCTCGGTCAGGTTTTTGTAACGACAGTGAGGTTATTCTGCGCAGCGTATTGACATATTGTCAATAAATGACAGTATGTTAAAAAACCTGTCTGGAGCCTGCCATGTCCCCTGTATTGTCAAACCCATTGCTGAAGGGAATGCCTGTAATGGTCGTCAGCTTGCTGCTGGCCGGTTGTCTGGGGTTGTCTGATCAAGCCGGGGAGTCAGCAACCCCGACAATGGCTGTTCGTGTTGCCGATGTGGTCAGTATTGATCAATCCTCACCCCTGCGCTTTGCCGGTGTGGTGCGTGCGCGTCAGCGTGCAAGTCTGACCTTTCAGGTTGGTGGGGTGCTGCTTTCCCGTTCAGCAGAGATAGGCCAGCAAGTTGCTGCTGGGGAAGTGCTGGCCGTTCTTTACAATCCCGAGCTTGAGCCAGCCAGGGATGCTGCCAGAGCACGCCTGAGCGAGCTGCAAACTCAGGCTGCACAAGCGATCCGCGACCATGAACGGAGTCGCCAGTTATTTGAGCGTGGCGTGCTTTCTGCGCAGGAGCTGGAGCAGAAAAAGGCTCTGAAGGAGCGGCTTCAGGCAAGTGTCGTTAGCGCTCGGGCCTCATTGAGTCAGTCAGAACAGCTGCGTGCCGAAACTCAACTGCGCGCCCCCTTCGGGGGACGCGTAGAGGCATTGATGGTTGAGCCTGGGGAGTTCGTCGCGCCTGGTCAGGCGGTGCTGCAGATGGCGGCCGAACAAGGACTTGAGGTAGAAGTGCGTGTCCCCGCGGCATTGGTTGCCGACCTCTCGCCAGGACAGGAGGTTGCTGTCTGGTCCAGTCTGGATGGTCAGCAATGGCTCGGCCGGATTGTCGAGGTAGGGCAGGGTGCCTCTCAGGGTGGTGCGCTCTATCCACTGGTTGTTTCGTTAGAGCAGGATGATCTGCGTTCCGGTACCGCGGTTGAGGTTGAGTTGCAGGCCCTTCGGCCTGTTGCAATGGGTGTTCCTATCGCTGCGGTCATGCGCTCGGGCGAAGGGCTGAGCGTGTTCAGGGTGTCCGAGGGGCGTGCTGAGCGGGTAAACATAGCGGTGACGGCCTTGCTTGGCGAGCAGGTGCTGCTAAGCGCGGGCGCTCTGGTGCCAGGCGATCAGGTGGTCTACGCCGGGCTTAGCCGTCTATCCGACGGCGATGCGCTGGAGCTGCTGCCATGATCAACCTGCTGAGCCTGCGGCCGCGCCTGATCGGCCTGGTTACAGTGATGCTTTGCCTGTTGGGGGTTGCATCCTACTTGACCATGGCCCGCCAGGAGGACCCAAGCTTTCCCCAGCGGGCTGGCATGATTACCGTGATTTACCCGGGTGCCATGGCTGAAGCCATCGAGCGACTGGTTCTTGAACCGCTGTCGGATGAACTGTCCCAGGTTGAAGAAATAGACTATTTCACCGCTACGGCGCGGACCGGCGTGGCGCTGATTCCGATTAATCTCAAGGATGCCATCTACGATACCGACGCTGCCTGGGACCGGGTCAGGCAGGCCATGCTCCGAGCTGAACTGGATTTTCCTGCGGGTGTTGCGCAGATGTCCCTGGATGATCGCCTGATTGATATTCCCGCCATTGTGCTGGCCGTACGCGGGGATCCATCACTGGTGAGGCTCAGCCAGGAGGCTGAGCGACTGAAACGGCTGTTGGTCGATATTCCCGGCGTATCACGTATTGAGCTTGATGGTCAGGCTGATGAGCAGTTGACCATCGCCGTGCGCGATGCAGAGTTGGCACGCCTGGGTATATCACCTGACTATCTGAGTGATGTGCTTCGGCAGCGCAATCAGGTCATACCTGGCGGTTTTATTGTGTCGAGTGAACGTCGCCTGGGATTGCTGCCCAATAGCGAATTCGGAACCATTGAGGAGCTGCGTGCGACCCAGATACCCCTGCCGCAGGGCGGTCATGTCCCACTTGAAGTGCTTGCAGATATTTGGCGCGGCCCTCTGGAACCGTCTCAGCCACGCGCCTGGTTTGATGGTGAGCAAACGGTGTTGGTCAGTTTGACGGCCATGCGCGGCCAACAGGATGCTATCCGACTGGGCGCTCAGGTTAGGGAGCGGCTGGCCCTCCTGCGTGATGACTTTGCGCCACTGCAGATTGATGAAATGTTCTTTCAGCCCGATCAGGTCAAGGAGCGTCTGGACAGTCTGGAAATGAGCCTGCTGTGGAGCGTGCTGATTATCGTGCTGGTAGTCTTTGTCGGTATGGGTTGGCGCATGGGTATTCTGGTCGCCACCATGCTCCCTATGGTCGCCCTGATCAGTCTGGGAATATATGATCTTGGTGGCGGCATTCTGCATCAGATCGCGGTTATCGGTATGGTGATCTCGCTGGGTATTCTTATCGATAATGCCATTGTCATGGTCGAGAATATTCAGGATCGGCTCAATCAGGGCGAGACCCGGCAACAGGCGGTCAGAGCCGCGATTGGTGAGCTGGCCGGCCCGCTTGGCGCATCAACGGCGACCACGCTGGCGGCTTTTACGCCGCTGCTGCTGGCCAAAGGGGGAACAGCCGACTTCACCCGCGGCATACCGGTCATGATCATGTTGACACTGAGCGTCAGCTATTTGCTGGCCATCAGTGTCGCGCCCTTGCTGGCCGGTCGGTTTCTCAGTCCGGTGGCGCGTCCCGGCAAAGCGCACATGGCTGCCTTGGGAAACAGGCTGGCCATGTTCAGTGAGCGTGCGCCTCGAGCCATGGTGCTTCTGGGTGGTGTAACGGTTCTTCTTAGCCTGGCGCTGACGCCCTTTATGAAGCTGCAGTTCTTCCCTAATGCAGACAGGCCGCTGGTTGTTGTTGAGCTGTTCATGCCTGAAGGTACTGATCAACGGCGAACCGAAGACGTGGCTGCCAATCTTGAACGTGATATTCGTCAGCAACCGAATGTTCAATCGGTACACCGTTTTGCCGGCTCGGCCGGCCCCAGCTTTTATTACAATCTGCTGCGCTCACCGCAGGCACCCAATCGAGCGCGCCTGGTGATCAATACCACCGATCTGGCCGCAACCGAGGGCTTGATAAGCTGGGTGAGGGAGCACGTTGCCTCGACATTGCCAGAACTGGATGTGGTCGCCAGTACTCTGGGGCAGGGGCCACCGCGTGTGGCACCGGTTGAAGTGCGCCTGTATCACCATGACGACCGCCAACGTATTGCCGCTGCCGAGCAGGTGTTTGCCTTGCTCAAAGCAGCAAGTGGTGCGGTGGATGTCCGGCATGATGTTGATTTGGGCGTACCGGTTCTGACAGTTGATGTGGACGATGCTTCGGCTCGAGTCTATGGCTTGAACCGTGCTGATGTCGCAAGGGCGTTGAATACCCGAAGTCTGGGGCTGACCATTGAACAATACCGTCAGGAACGCGACCCCATTCCATTGGTGTTACGTTCGCCAGAGGGAACCGCCTTGCCATTGGACAGGCTGCTTTCAACCCAGGTATTCAATGCGTCGGGCGAAGGCACCCCCTTGACTGCGCTGGCCAGGATAGACGTGGCCTGGCAGCCGGCGGCTATTCGGCAACGCGACGGGGTGCGCACTTACAGCGTGACTGCCGGCCTGGAGCAAGGCACCAGCTTCAGTCAGGTGCTCGACCAATTGCGGGCCAGACTGGTCGACAACCCCTTGCCACCGGGCACACGACTGGAGTTTGGCGGCGACAGTGAGGGTTCGGGTGACGCCAATAACGCCATTTTTACTACAGCACCCGTGGGTTTGTTGTTGCTGCTGTTTTTTCTGTTGCTGCAATTCAACTCTTTCCGCCGGGTAGGGATTATTTTGCTGACTGTGCCACTGGCCAGTGTGGGTGTCTTTCCTGGCCTGGTGCTGTCTGGATCACCTTTTGGCTTCCAGTCCATGCTAGGTATCATCGCCTTGGTTGGCATAGTGGTTAATAATGCCATCGTGCTGCTGGATGTGATTGACCAGCGTCTGGCCGAGGGTCGCCTGCTGGCTGAGGCAGTCAGTGATGCAGTGATGCGCAGAACCAGACCGATATTGCTGACAACTGCCACCACCATTGCCGGTTTATTGCCGCTGGCCTTTTCCAGTTCGACCCTTTGGCCACCGATGGCCTGGGCGATTATTTCCGGTTTGCTGGCCTCTACCGTGTTGACCTTGCTGGTGGTGCCGGCAGTCTGCCGGTTGGCACTCAAAGGGGAGAAACGGTCAACCGAACAGGGCTCTCCAGTAGTACAGTGAGAAATTGAGTTAACGTGCTTGACTCGCCTTGCGGAAAGTTTACAATGCGCGCCTGTTCAGATGGATGGGGTGACCTCCCCTTGCCGGTTTCCGGAGTCCACTGAGCATCGCGCAGCGGTAGTTCAGTTGGTTAGAATACCGGCCTGTCACGCCGGGGGTCGCGGGTTCGAGTCCCGTCCGCTGCGCCATACCTGCAAGCCCCCTGATAGCAATATCAGGGGGCTTTTCTGCTTATGGCCTGCCTGCAGTACACTGGGCGAACACGCCATAGGGGGGTGCCCTTGCTGCCTTCATCGCTAATTCAGTCTTTGCTCCTTTGTTTTTTGCTGCTCTGGTCGACCTTGCCAGACACGTGGCAAGACCCGTTGTTTCTCCCGCTTTGTGTGCTGGTGGCCTGGTTCATTCTCGCTGCCAGTTTCGAATCGGCTCAACTCAGGCGTCGGGTCTGGCTCGCACAATATCTATTGCCATCCTCTCCCTGGCAGCAGCGCTTGCGTGGCGGTCTTTTGATGTTGCTGTGGCATGTACCCTTGGCTGTGATCCTGACGGTATTGCTCCTGAGTCGTTTGCCGTTGCTGACCTATCCGAGCCTGTTGCTGCTTGCTGGCAGTCTGCCGCTTTTCTGGCTGATGCGTTGTGGTCTGGCCAGCCTGCTCGGACGGCATGTTCAGCTGCATTATGTGCCAGCCTTGACTCGCCGGCTGTTACGCCCATTTTGCGTGTTGCTGTTGACCCTCGGTTACCTGTTGATCGGCGTTTATCAGCCACAACCCTGGTTACAGGGAATGAACTGGAGTGTGGCTATGGCAGTCCATATGCCTGATGTCCATGGCCCGACAAGCCTGTTCGGGGTCTTGCAGCGATTTCATGGGCTGGTTGATTTGAGCTTGCAATGGGGCATGCAAAATAGTCTCGGCGGCTTTTCCCGCTCAGGGCTGACAGGTCTGCTGGGGTGGTTATTGCTGCTACTCAGTGGGGCAGCCTTCATTTGGGCCTGGGTTGATATGCTGACGGGCGTAAACCGGATAACGGAACAGATGATAGAGCAATGGAAAAGCGCAGAGTAATTCCGCATTGGCGTGAGCGCTGGCAGTTGCCGGTGGCAACGGCGGTGGGCGTGATTCTGCTATTGTCCCTGTTTCAACTGGGTATGCGTCTGCTCGGCGAACGCATGGCGGACAATCAGTTGTATCAAGTGTTGGTCAATGGCCAGACCTTGATACTCGATGGTAAGACCCTGGGGTCTTTCCAGCAGGATCTGTTGCAGATGAGTGCTCATCAGCATCGACTTATAGGTCGTTATGCCGAGACCTGGATGGATCAGTGGGTGGATGACAGTTTTGCCCGAGCGGAGGCGGCAATCCCCCTCTATCTCGACTGGTATTACTCTATGCCCGGATCCTACAGCCGCTTGTACCACGCCATAGGTGGTGATCTGGATGACTACCTCAAGCAACGTCTGACCGGTTATCTGGTTGATGACAGCGGTCTGCAGCAGGCGCTTGTGGACTTTGAGTCCGATTTCAATCTGGCCATGAGCACGGAATTTGCCAGTCAGTCGGAACATCTGGCGCGTCAGCTGGCGGGTCGCTATGCCCAGCGTCAAACGGAACCCTCGGCCTCTGTGTTGTTGCCTGATCTGGTAGTGGACATTGATAGCACTCTGGCGCAGGGCTTTAAAGCTGGCTCCGAGGACGTTCAGCGCTGGCAGACCAGTGCCAACGCCTCAATGCTGGCCGGGGGTGGAACGCTGGTCTGGTTTGCCCGGCGGACGCTGATTCAGCGCAGCATGAGCTTGCCGGCCATGCAGGGCGCACGTCGCGTAATAGCGGCCTATACCGCACGCATGATGCCGCGCATGGCGATGGCTGTCTCTGCGGGCGGCAGCGTTGCCGTCGCTACATCACCTACTGGACCAGGTGCTCTGGTGGCGGGTGGCGTCGCTTTTGTTACCGCGGCGGGGACCATAGTGATAACCGACTTTGCCCTGCTCAAGGCAGAGGAGGCCATGTTGCGGACATCCTTGCAGCATGAGTTGAGCGCTTCGCTGCAGGCGTCGCGTGAAACCTTTCGGGCCAAGCTGCATAGCCATCTGCCGGTCCGAACGTCATGGTCGCATGAGGCCATGCATGCCGAGTTGCTGCTAGCTCTGAGTGACTATCAGGCTGGTCGGCGCTTCCACGTTCTGGGTGATCGGTCGCTGCCTGCGGACGAGTCGCTTGATCCTTGACCCGGCATGACTATTGCTTGGCTTCTCCTCGGTAGCCTTCTGTTGTATCAGGGGCATGGGAGGCAAGGTTAATGTCAAGCGCACTGGATTTCATGTTGGCGGCGCGGCGCAGCGAATTGCAGGGCTTACGTGCTCTGGAATTGACCTGTGAGTTGGTCAGCGGCGTTAGCCGACTGGTTCATGCACTGCAGCGCGAACGCGGATTTTCCAATATTTGTCTGGGTAGTCAGGATCCGCGTTTTCGCGCCGGACTCGATGACCTGACGGCGGATAGCCTGGCGCGTCAGGCGCAGGTCATCGATTGTTTCAACCGAATGGATCTGGAATCCAGTTGTGGTGCAGACAAGGCGCGGTTATTCAACCGGATCGCCTACGTCCTTCATTGCCTCCAGGGGTTGCCCCTGTTGCGTCAGGGGGTCCGTCAACAGCAGCTGTCTTCACAGGATGCCACACGGCATTTCACCCGTCCGATTGGCGGCTTGCTCAGTGTGGTTTTCGAGGCCGCGGATACCGCAGTGGATCCGGATATCACCCGCAACCTGGTTGCCCTGTTTAACTTCATGCAGGGCAAGGAATTGGCAGGTCAGGAGCGCGCCTGTGGCGTAGCCGGCTTTATCGGCGGTTACTTCAACGACGAGCTCAAGGTACGTCTGCAATATCTTGGCGAGGCGCAACAGCGCTGTTTTGACTGTTTTGCCGACCATGCCGATACGGCCATGCTCGGCCAGTGGCAATCACTGTGCGACGACGCTGTGCTTGGTGAGATTGGGCGTCTGCGTCAGGTGGCTATGCGCTCGCTCAAGTCCAGTCCCGTGCCCGGCTCCGTGGCAGAATTGTGGTTTGATTTGACCAGCCAGCGCATCGATAGCATGAAGCAGCTTGAGGATCGCCTGACTGAGCAGTTGCAGCAGCTCTGTCATAGCAAGATTGCCCAGGCCCAGTCCGACCTGGAGAATCACCGAGCGCTATTGCAGCGCCTCAGCAGCCTTGATCGCGATGCTGAACAGCCAGCCACCATGCTGTTCAATGTGCAGGTCACCGAGCTGGACAGTGTCCCGGCGGACAATATGGGTTCGCAGCTCAATCGCTCTGTATTTGATGTGCTGCATGCGCAAACCCTGCGGCTTCAAGAGTTGAGTCAGCAACTTGATGAGGCCAGGCGCTCGCTGAGCGAGCGCAAGCTGGTTGATCGGGCCAAGGGCTTGCTGATGACCCAGCACGGACTCAAGGAAGATGAGGCTTACCGTATGCTGCAGAATGCCGCCATGGAGCGAAGTCAACGCCTGGCGGATGTAGCCCAGACCCTGCTGGATTATGCCGATTTGCTGCAGGGCAAGGCTCAGGCGAAGCGCTGATCCTGGCTTCGGTGCTCCGAGTCTGTGCATATTTGCCGCCACTGCTCTGATACTGTGCGATGAAGTTGATACTCGGCGCGTGCAGTTACGCAGCCCTAGCAGTCATTTCCCTCCAAGTGGTTTTCTCCGTTGGTAGTGCGGGCCGCTAAGCTCGAGAGATTCTGCGTTGTTGGTATAAAAATAACCAAATTCAGACGGTTACAGTTTCTTTTATAGGTCTTTTTTGAAGTGCCGAGATCTGTTTGCAGATTGCGTTTTGACCTTGTTTGAGCGGCTTGTCGGTCTGGTATTACGGTCTGGCCGAAATTGGCACGTTTTCTGCTCAAGCTAAATCAGGTCCATCTGGACCACCACATATGAACACGGGCAACGGCGTCCACCATGGTTTCGATACTACTTCGGCCCATGCGTGCACGCCGTTTTTTTATGCATGTTGAAAGGGGACTGACAATGGATGACAAGACTGGCAAAGACACAACAGCAAGCCCGGTAGCTATCAAGCGCAGGGACTTTCTCAAATACTCGATTGCCGCCGTTGGCGGCGCAGCATTGCTTGGTGCAGTGCCAGGGGGTATGCGGAGTGCAGCCTGGGCGGCAGGCACGGATGGATTGGAAACCACCAATGCCAAGCTGGGCTTTATTGCCCTGACGGATGCGGCACCGCTGTTCGTTGCGGATGAGAAGGGCTTTTTCGCTAAGCATGGCATGACCGGCGTTGAGGTGTTGAAGCAGTCGTCCTGGGGTACCACCCGTGACAACCTGGTGCTGGGTTCGGCGCGTAACGGCATTGATGGCGCGCACATTCTCACGCCCATGCCCTATCTGATCAGTACCGGCGCCATGACCGCCAATAATATCCCGACACCGATGTACATCCTTGCGCGTCTGAATCTTGGGGGGCAGTGCATCTCCGTTGGTCAGGAATACATGGACCTGCAACTGGGCGTTGACAGCCAACCCTTCAAGGCCGCGCTTGAGGCCAAAAAGGCCAGTGGCAGAGCCGTCAATGCGGCCATGACCTTCCCTGGCGGAACCCATGATCTGTGGATTCGTTACTGGCTGGCAGCAGGTGGAATTGACCCGAACAGTGACATTTCCACCATTGTTGTACCGCCGGCGCAGATGGTGGCGAACATGAAGGTGGGCAGCATGGATACCTTCTGCGTGTGTGAGCCCTGGAACGAACAACTCATCAACCAGAAGATCGGTTACACCGCGCTGACCACCAGTGAGCTGTGGCAGAACCACCCGGAAAAGGCCTTGGGTATGCGTGCGGATTGGGTCGATGCCAATCCGAATTCGACCCAGGCCTTGTTGATGGCTGTTATGGAAGCGCAGATGTATTGCGAAGATCCGGCCAACCGCGAGGAGGTGGCGCAGATCTGCGCCAAGCGTCGCTGGATCAACGCCCCGTTCAATGACGTGGTCGAGCGCATGAAGGGCAACTTCGACTACGGCAACGGCCGGGTGGTGGAAAACAGCCCGCATCAGATGCGTTACTGGAAGGACAACGCGTCCTATCCCTACAAGAGCCACGACAAGTGGTTCCTCACCGAGGACATTCGCTGGGGCTACCTGCCTGCCGATCTGGACATGGATGCACTGGTTGACAGCGTCAACCGTGAGGACCTCTGGCGTGCGGCGGCAGCCCGTCTGGGTGTGCCGGCAGAGCAGATTCCGGCATCGACCTCGCGGGGTATCGAAACCTTCTTCGACGGCAAGGTCTTTGATCCGCAGAACCCGCAAGCCTACCTCGATAGCCTGAGCATCAAGGCCATCAAAGCCACGAGTTGAGCATGATCGAGCAACCAGTAAGGGGGGTGCCCATGAACGCGAATGTGAAGATTGATCCGGCCAAGGCCCAGGCATTCGAGCCTGACCCAAGGCACAACATTGAGCTGCCACAGTGGTTGCAGCATTACGGCGGACTCTTTGTCCAGCGGCTGCTGCCGCCCTTGTTGTTTACCGGCGTGCTGTTGATGCTCTGGCAGATGCTCTGTTCGATGGAGGGCAGTGCATTGCCGCCACCCACCCAGGTGGTGACCGATACCTGGGAGCTGATCGTTGATCCTTTTTACGATAATGGTGGGAATGATGTGGGTATGGCCTGGCAGATTCTCGCCAGCCTTGAGCGGGTGGCTTATGGTTATCTGCTGGCCGTTGTGGCGGGTATCAGTCTGGGTGTGCTGGTGGGGCAGTCGACCTGGGCCATGCGTGGTCTGGACCCGGTATTTCAGGTACTGCGTACCGTACCGCCGCTGGCCTGGTTGCCGCTGTCACTGGCCGGCTTTCAGGACAGTAATCCGTCCGCCATCTTTGTGATCTTTATCACTGCGATCTGGCCGATCATCATCAACACCTCGGTCGGCGTGCGCAATATCCCTGAGGATTACCGCAATGTGGCCCGGGTGCTGCGCCTTAATGGTGCCGAGTACTTCATGAAGATCATGCTGCCGGCTGCGGCGCCGTATATCTTCTCCGGCTTGCGCATTGGGGTGGGCCTGTCCTGGCTGGCGATTGTCGCTGCAGAAATGCTGATTGGTGGCGTGGGCATCGGTTTCTTTATCTGGGATGCCTGGAATGCCTCGCTGATCAGCGACATCATCCTCGCGCTGATTTACGTCGGTGTGGTGGGTTTCTTTCTTGATCGTCTGGTGGCCTGGATTGGTCAACTGGTGACCCGTGGCACCTCGGCAGGCTAAGGAGAATAGAGATGAAAGGCTATCTGAATATCGAAAAGGTCTCCAAGACCTTCATCACCGGCAAAAACGTCAGTGAGGTGCTGGTGGATATCAATTTGAGCGTCGAGCGCGGCGAGTACATCTCGATCATAGGTCACTCTGGCTGTGGCAAATCCACGGTGCTGAATATTGTCGCCGGACTGATCGACTCCAGCTCAGGCGCAGTCATTCTGGATGGTAAGGAGGTCAGTGATCCAGGCCCGGACCGCAGCATGGTATTCCAGAATCACTCGCTGTTGCCCTGGCTGACGGTCTACCAGAATGTCGCTATCGCGGTTAAAAAGGTCTGCCGCAACAAGAGCTCTGCCGAGCAGCATGAATGGATACGTCACAACCTGGATATGGTGCATATGAGCCATGCCCTGGACAAGCTGCCGAGTGAGATTTCCGGTGGCATGAAGCAGCGGGTAGGTATTGCCCGCGCGCTGGCCATGGAGCCCAAGGTGCTGTTGCTGGACGAGCCTTTTGGTGCGCTGGATGCGCTGACCCGCGCACACTTGCAGGATGAGGTGATGCGTATCCAGGGTGAACTGAAGAACACGGTGCTGATGATCACCCACGACGTTGACGAAGCGGTACTGCTCTCGGATCGTATCGTGATGATGACCAATGGCCCCTCGGCAACTATTGGTGAAATACTCGAGATTGACCTGCCGCGACCGCGTGACCGGATCGCGCTGGCGGATGATCCCAAGTACAACCAGTACCGTCAGGCGGTGTTGCGCTTCCTGTATGAGAAACAGCGCAAGGTCGAGGCGGCATGAGTCGGTCAGCGCCCGTTTTGCGATTGACCTTGTAACAAAAAGCTTCTAACCTGCAAGCCGCTTCAGGTGCCCGCCGGTTTTCAATCGGTGGGTGAAACTGGGAAGCCGGTGCGTCTGCCGATTGCAGACAATTCCGGCGCTGCCCCCGCAACGGTAAGCGAGCGTCAGTCGATGTGAATCGGCTGGCACGTCATCGCCATACACCACTGTGCCAACGGCATGGGAAGGTGCGGTGACGGGATCAATGATCCGCTCGTAAGCCCGGAGACCGGCCTGACGCTTATCACAGCAGAGCGGCGGGCTTTGCGGGTGTGCGGTCTCCTGCTGTGCCGGATCCGTCTGCCTTAATGCTCCGCCGACTGCTTACCTACAGCAGTGTCGTACGGGTTGGTACGACGGAGCACTTGAACGCATGAACCGCTTTTTCTCCGCCACTTTGGCGGTGGCCTGTATGGGCCTTTCTTCCTTTTGTCTTGCCAATTCTCTGAGCCTGAATGATCAGGTAATCACCGCCACGCGAACGACTCTGTCGGCGAGTGAGGGCATTGCTTCGGTCAGCGTTATCGAGCGGGCCGATATTGAACGGTTGCAGGCAACCAGTGTGGCGCAGTTGCTACGCCGCGTGCCGGGCATCAACCTGACCAACACCGGAGGCCATGGCAAGAATGAGGCCTTGGGCATTCGCGGTACCAACAGCAATCATGTACTGATATTGATCGACGGCATACGCCAGGGTTCGGCGACCACGGGTGACGTGGCGCTGCAGAACCTGCCGGTCGAGCAGGTCGAGCGTATCGAGGTGGTGCGCGGCCCGCGCTCCAGTCTCTACGGCTCGGAAGCCATAGGCGGGGTGATTCAGATCTTTACCCGCCGGGGCGAGCAGCAGGGCGCGCGGCCCTGGGCGGCGGCGACGGCGGGTAGCCGTCATTATGACGCTGGCAGCGCCGGGGTTTTCGGTGGCCTGGGCAATGCCTGGTACAACCTGGGGCTGAGCAGCATGGGCACCCGCGGCATTGATGCGCGCCCCGGCGCGCCATCCCCAGAACCTGACAACGATGGCTACCGGGAGTGGTCGGCCAATCTCAATCTGGGCTATCGCTTTGATAGCGGTCTGGAGCTGGACGGCCATGTCATCGAGGTGCGCTCGCACAATGACTATGATTCCGGCTTCAAGGCTAACGCCGACAACCTGCTGCGCACCCATGGTCTACGCGCACGCTTCGCGCCCACCGATCCCTGGCTGGTGACCCTGCAGGCTGGGCGAAGTGAAGACAAGGTCGATACTTTCAATGGCGATGTTTTCAACACCCGTATCGATACCCGCCGTGACAGCTTCAGTTGGCAGAACGATGTGCGCATCAAGCCCGGCCAGGTACTGACCCTGGGCTATGACCTGCTGCAGGACTCGGTCAGCGGCACTACCTCGTTTGCTGAAGACAGCCGCGACAATCACGGCGCTTATGCACAATACCTGGCACAGCTAGGTCGCCACGAGCTGCAGTTCAGTGCCCGACATGATGATAACGAACAGCATGGCACCTACAACACCGGCAGCATTGGCTATGGCTATGCCATCAACGACAGCCTGCGGACCAGTGCCAGCTATGGCACAGCGTTCAAGGCGCCGACCTTCAACCAGCTGTACCACCCGACCTTTGGCAATCCGGATATCAACGAGGAGACCTCCCAGGGACTGGAGCTGGGTCTGGACGGCGAACACCTGTGGGGTAGTTGGGCGGTGGCGGTCTATCGCAACAAGATCGACGACCTGATCGCCTACTTCAATCAGGGCAGCGGACTGCGGGCGCAGAATATCGACAAGGCGGTCATTACCGGCATTGAACTGTCGATCGCCAGCCAGGTGCTGAATTGGGATCTGAGCAGCAACCTGACGCTGCAGGACCCCGCCAACAAGTCTTCCCGTGCCGGTCAGGGCGACCTGCTGCCTCGCCGCGCCGAACAGATATTCAATCTGGATCTGGATCGCCGTTTTGGTCGGCTGGGCGTCGGCGCCAGTCTGCATGTCGAGGGACGGCGTTGGGATAACGCCAGCAACACCAACGAGCTGTCCGGCTACAACACCGTCGAGTTGCGCTCCGAATATCAGTTGAGTGATAGCTGGCGCGTTCAGGCGCGCATCAGCAACCTGTTTGACAGCGACTATGAAACTGCCGCGACCTACCAGCAACAGGGTAGGGCGGGCTATCTGACCCTGCGCTATCAAGCGCTTTGATTTACCCAAACATCCAAGGAGGATGACCATGTTGGACCTGTCCAGACGTAGCCAGTTGGCTATTGGTATCGTACTTGTACTGCTGATTGCCATGACCCGTGGCAGCCATTTCAGCCTGGTCAATCTGCCGGGCGCATCCTGGGCGGTATTCTTCCTTGCCGGGGTGCTGCTCAAGCCGCGCTGGGTATTTCCGCTGCTGTTTCTGCAAACCACCTTCATGGACATCATGAGTGTCGGCTGGAGCAATGCCGGGCATCACTGCATGACAGTTGCCTACTGGATGTTGTTGCCGGCCTACGCTGCGCTCTGGTTTGGCGGACGCCTTTACGCCCGCTGGCATCGTGAGCAATTCAGCAGCTTGCTGGTACTGGTACCCACTGCGCTTGGCAGTGCGCTGGTTTGCCAATTGTTTTCCAGTGGTGGCTTCTATTTCTTCTCCGGCCGTCATGAGAGTCCGACCTTTGTCGGCATGCTCGAGCGTATTGCCACCTACTACCCGCAATACCTTAGCGGCCTGGCGCTGTATGTGGGTGCTGCGACGCTGATCTATATCGCCGCGCGCATTTACCACGCCCACACGGCCGCGAGTGCAGGGCAAGCCGGTCGTCAGGCATGAGTGACAGCGCTGAGCGTGACGAACGCCACCGCCTGCGCATGCAGCGCAAGAAGGCGGTAGTCGATGAGAAGATCGCCCAGGCCCAGAACGAGCATGGCCTGCTCCTGGTGTTGACCGGCAATGGCAAGGGCAAGAGCAGCTCGGCCTTTGGCATGGCCGCGCGCAGTCTCGGCCACGGCATGCAGGTGGGCATAGTGCAGTTCATCAAGGGTGCCCGCAGTACTGGCGAGGAAACCTTCTTTCGGCGTTTCCCCGAACAGGTGCGTTATCACGTGATGGGCGCCGGGTTTACCTGGGAAACCCAGGATCGCCAGGCCGATATTGCCAAGGCCGAAGCCGCCTGGGCTGTAGCCGTGGAGTTGATGAGCGATGCCGAGGTGGCACTGGTGGTGCTGGATGAGCTGAGCATAGCCCTCAAGTACGGTTATCTGTCGCTCGATCAGGTGTTGCGCGACATCGGCTCACGGCCGCTGGCCCAGCATGTGGTGGTCACTGGTCGCGGCGCGCCCGCTGAGCTGATCGAGGCCGCCGATACGGTGACCGAGATGGGGGTGGTCAAGCACGCCTTCAAAGCGGGCATCAAGGCGCAGAAAGGGGTGGAGTTTTGAACAAGAGCGCAGTAACAGAGCAGCAGTGTCCGGCGTTACTGATCGCCGCGCCTGCTTCCGGGCAGGGCAAGACCACCATCACCGCTGCACTGGCGCGGCTGCATAGCCGTCAGGGCAGACGCGTGCAGGTGTTCAAATGCGGGCCGGACTTTCTCGATCCTATGATCCTGCAGCGCGCCAGCGGTCGGCCGGTGTACCAGATCGACCTGTGGATGATCGGCGAGGATGAAAGCCGACGCCTGCTCAATGCGGCGGCGGCCGAGTCCGACCTGATCCTGATCGAGGGCGTCATGGGCCTGTTTGATGGCACGCCCTCGGCGGCGGATCTGGCGCGCTGTTTTGGCGTGCCGGTCATGGCGGTGATTGATGGTTCGGGCATGGCCCAGACCTTCGGCGCCATGGCCCATGGTCTGGCCAGCTATCAGCCTAACCTGCCCTTTGCCGGGGTATTGGCCAACAAGGTCGGCAGTACGCGGCATGGGGAGATTCTGCGTGACTGCCTGCCAGCGGGCCATACCTGGTTTGGTGCGTTGCCGCGTAGCGAAGCAATCACGCTGCCGAGCCGCCACCTGGGCCTGGTTCAGGCGGATGAACTGGCCGATCTGGATGCGCGACTGGATGCCGCTGCCGATGCGCTGCTGGAGACATTGGGCACGCTGGCGGATGGCGAGGTTGCACCCTTGCCCTCACCGGTGCGCTTTGCCGTTCCTGAGAACACTGGCGACCTGTCTGCGCTGCAAGGCCTGCAGGGCGTGCGTATCGGGGTGGCGCGCGACAGCGCCTTCGCCTTTATCTACCAGGCCAATCTGGATCTGCTGGAGGCGCTGGGCGCCGAGCTGGTGTTTTTCTCGCCGCTGGCCGATCGGCAGTTGCCGGATGTGGACAGCCTCTATCTACCGGGTGGCTACCCCGAATTGCATCTGGCCGAGCTGGGCAGCAATAGCGCCATGCAGGCGGCGATTCGGCAGCATCATGCGGCGGGCAAACCGATTCATGCCGAATGTGGCGGCATGCTCTACCTGTGCGAATCGCTGACCGATGCTGAAGGTGTCCGAGCCGATCTGGTCGGTCTGTTGCCGGGTCAGGCGACCATGCAAAAGCGCCTGACTGCCTTGGCCCTTCAGGAAGTGGCGCTGCCGGAAGGCACGCTGCGCGGGCATACTTTTCATCACTCGTCACTGGTATGTGAGCTCGAACCGCTGGTACGTGGCGAGTGCCCGAACTACAGGCGCACTGCCGAAGCGGTATGGCGTATTGATCGTTTGACCGCTTCCTACGTTCACTTGTATCTGCCGGGCAATCCGCTGGCGGCAGCGGCCTTGTATCGCCCATGAACGGCATTCGACCATGAGTACATCGGCCTTTTCCGCCGTTGAGCGCAACGCAGTCTACCGTGCAATTCGTGAGCGTCGGGATATGCGCCACTTCAGCGGCGGCGTGGTGCCGCCCGAGCAACTGTCGCGCTTGTTGCAGGCGGCGCATCAGGCCCCGAGTGTTGGGCTGATGCAGCCCTGGCGATTTGTACGTATTACCCGGCCTGAGCTGCGCACGGCCATTCACCGGCTGGTGGAGCAGGAGCGGCTGTGCACCGCCGAGGCGTTGGGTGAACGCGCGGAGGATTTTATGCGGCTCAAGGTCGAGGGCATTCTCAACTGCGCCGAGCTGCTGGTGGCGGCCTTGCCGGATGGCCGCGAGCAGCATGTGTTTGGTCGTCGTACCCTGCCGGAAATGGACCTGGCCTCGGTGGCCTGTGCCATTCAGAACCTGTGGCTGGCGGCGCGTGCCGAAGGCCTCGGGCTGGGCTGGGTGTCCTTGTTCGAGCCCTCGGAGCTGGCAGAGCTGCTGGGCATGCCCGCCGGGGCCAGGCCGGTCGCGGTGCTGTGTCTGGGGCCAGTGGAAGCCTTCTATGCCGAGCCGATGCTGGTGGAGCAGGGCTGGACCAGCGTCAGGCCCTTGTCCGAACTGCTGTTTACCGATCAATGGGAGTCGCCATGAAAGGCCCGCAACGCATCGTTTGTCTGTCCACCGAAACCTGCGAGGTGCTCTATCGGCTGGGCGAACAGGATCGAATTGTCGGTATTTCCGGCTTTACCGTGCATCCGCCGCAGGCGCGCAAGGAAAAACCCAAGGTGTCGGCTTTTACCAGCGCCAAGACCGAGAAGATTCTCGCACTCAAACCGGATCTGGTGCTGGGTTATTGCGACCTGCAGGCGGATATCGCTGCCGAGCTGGCGCGCGAGGGGCTGGAAGTACACCTGTTCAATCAACGCGATATCGCTGGCATCCTGCGCATGATCGAGACCCTGGGTGCACTGGTGCACGCCAGCGAGCGGGCTGAGGCGCTGGTCGCCGAGCTGCAGGCCGGGATGGATCGAGTGCGGCAACAGGCAGCGCAATTGTCACGCCGACCCAAAGTGTATTTCGAGGAGTGGGATGGCCCGCTGATCTCGGGCATTCGCTGGGCCAGTGAGCTGATCGAGCTGGCCGGTGGCGAAGACTGTTTTGCTGAACTCAGCCACTATCCCAAGGCCAAACAGCGCTATATCATCGACCCGCAGGACGTGGTCAGACGAGCGCCGGATCTGATTATCGGCTCCTGGTGTGGTAAGCGTTTTCGCCCGGAGCATCTGGCGGATCGGCCGGGTTGGCCAGCGATTCCGGCACTGCGTGACGGGCAACTGTTCGAGATCAAGTCGCCGGATATTCTGCAGCCGGGTATCTCGGCCTTGACCATTGGGCTGGAGCAACTGCACCGCCTGATCCGTGACTGGGATCAGCGTCAATGCTGAACGTCCCGCTGATCCTGGCGGCGCTGGCGCTTGACCACTGGCTCGGTGAGCCGCGGCGCTGGCACCCGCTGGTCGGCTTCGGCGGTTTTGCCGGCTATCTGGAGCAGCGCTTGAATAAGAGCGCTCAACGTCGCTGGCGCGGCCTTCTGGCCTGGGTCTTGGCGGTGTTGCCGCTGACGCTGTTGGCCTGGCTGCTGGCCAGTCTGCCGCAGGTCGGCTGGGTCTTTTCCCTGTTACTGCTGTATCTGGCCATCGGCCTACGCAGCCTGGCCGAGCATGCCAGCCCGGTCAGCGCGGCCTTGCGGGAGGGCGACCTGGCGCGGGCGCGACAGCGCGTGGGTTATATGGTCAGCCGCCAGACCGAGGCGCTGGATGAGCAGGGCGTGGCCCGCGCAGCGACCGAGTCGGTGCTGGAGAATGGCAGCGATGCGGTATTTGCCGCCCTGTTCTGGTTTGCCCTGCTGGGCGCTCCCGGGGTGGTGCTGTACCGACTGGCCAACACCCTGGATGCCATGTGGGGTTACCGCAATGCGCGCTATGACCAGTTTGGCTGGGCGGCGGCACGCCTGGATGACCTGCTCAATTACCTGCCGGCGCGCCTGGTGGCGCTAAGCTACGCGCTCTGTGGCCGCACCCGTCAGGCCCTGGCGTGCTGGCGCAGCCAGGCGCCACAGTGGGACAGTCCCAACGCCGGTCCGGTGATGGCGGCGGGCGCCGGGGCGCTGCATGTCAGTCTCGGTGGTCCTGCTGTCTACCATGGCGCGGTACATGATCGTTCCCTGCTGGGTGCCGGCCCCGCTGCCCAGGCAGCGGATATTGACCGGGCCCTGCGATTGGTGCGTCTGGCGGTGTTGTTCTGGCTGGTGGTTCTGCTGGCGATCTGGGCGGTGCTGCATGCTTGAGCACGGCGGTGGCGTGCGGCAGGCCGCCGAGCGTTTCGGCATCGCCCCGGAAGAGTGGATTGATCTGTCCACCGGACTGGCGCCCTATGAGTGGCCCCTGCCGGCGCTGGCGGTCGAGGATTGGGCGCGCCTGCCAGAGGAACAGGACGGCCTGGAAGCCCTGGCTCAGTCCTATTATCAGGCCGCTCATGTGCTACCTGTAGCGGGCTCGCAAGCGGCGATCCAGGCCCTGCCACGGTTATTTTCTGATCAACTGCGGGTGGGCATTGTCGAGCCCTGTTATGCCGAGCATCGACATGCTTGGGAAAAAGCCGGGCATCAGGTGCTTGCACTGGCTTTGTCTGAGGTTGCCGAACAGTTGTCAGGGCTTGATCTGCTGGTGGTGGTCAATCCAAATAATCCGACAGGCCAGGTGATTGATGTCGAGACGCTGCTGGTGTGGCATCAACGCTTGCATCAGCATGGCGGCTGTTTGTTGGTGGATGAAGCCTTTGCCGACCCGAGGCCGCAGATCAGTCTGGCACCCTACAGTGATAGGCCCGGCCTGCTGGTACTGCGTTCATTGGGCAAGTTTTTTGGTCTGGCTGGCGTGCGCTTGGGCTTTGTATTGGCCGAGCCGGTAGTGCTGTCTTCATTGCGCCGCCTGCTGGGCCCCTGGAGTGTCAGCGGTCCTGCCCGTGCTATAGGCAAGGCGGCGCTGGCCAATCAGATGATCCAGAGCCTGTGGCGGACGCGCTTGCAGCAGGACAGCGCCCGTTTGGTTGCGTTGTTGGCGCGCGCCGGATTAGCGCCAGCGGGCGGCTGTGAACTCTTCCAGTATCTACCCATGGCCGAGGCTAAAGGGCTCTACCTGCACATGGCGGAAAGGGGCATTCTGCTGCGCCTCTTCGATGCGCCTCCGGCCGTGCGCATTGGCCTGCCCGGCACTGAGGCGGGCTGGCAGCAGTTGCAAAGCGCGCTGGAAGAGTATCTTGCTAGGCCGCTCAGGAGTGCCCGCTGATGGCCACGCTGATGATTCAGGGCGCCACCTCGGATGCCGGTAAAAGCACTCTGGTGACGGCACTGTGTCGCTGGTTGCGGCACCGTGGGATCAGCGTTGCGCCTTTCAAACCGCAGAATATGGCGTTGAACGCGGCTGTCACGGTAGACGGCGGCGAGATCGGTCGCGCCCAGGCGGTGCAGGCCCAGGCAGCGCACCTGCAGCCGCACACGGATATGAATCCGGTGCTGCTCAAACCCAATACCGATGTCGGTGCTCAGGTCATTGTGCACGGTCATCCGATCGGTTGTATGGATGCAACCACCTACCATGCCTACAAGCCGGTGGCCTTGCAGGCGGTACTGGCCTCACATGCACGGCTGCTGCAGCAATACCAGACGGTGTTGGTGGAGGGCGCCGGATCACCGGCGGAAATCAATCTGCGTGCCGGGGACATTGCCAATATGGGCTTTGCCGAGGCGGTGGACTGTCCGGTGATTCTGATTGCCGATATCGACAAGGGCGGGGTCTTTGCCCATCTGGTCGGCACCCTGGCGCTGCTGTCCGACAGCGAGCAGGCGCGCATCAAAGGCTTTGTGATCAACCGTTTTCGCGGTGACATCGCTCTGCTGCAGCCGGGTCTCGACTGGCTTGAAGCGCATACCGGGAAACCGGTGCTGGGCGTGCTGCCCTATCTGCATGACCTGCACCTGGAGGCGGAAGATGCCGTCAATGCCAGTCAAGGCGTCAAGCAGGCCAACGCGCTGCGGGTACTGGTGCCGGTGCTGCCGCGTATCAGTAACCACACCGACTTTGATCCTCTGCGTCTGCATCCTCAGGTAGACCTGCAGTTTGTCGGTCCGGGCCAGCCAATACCGGCGGCTGATCTGATCATTCTACCCGGCTCCAAGAGCGTGGCTGCCGATCTGGCTTTTCTGCGCCAACATGGCTGGGATCAGGCGATCAGTCGGCATCTGCGATACGGCGGCAAGCTGCTGGGTATCTGCGGCGGCCTGCAGATGCTGGGTCAGTGCGTGCACGACCCCCTGGGGTTGGAGGGACCTGTGGGAACTGAACCGGCACTGGGGCTGCTGGACTTTGCTACCCGCTTGCAGGCGCATAAGCGCCTGACCCGGGTAAGCGGGCAGCTGCAACTGGATCAGGCGCGGGTCAGTGGTTACGAAATACATGCCGGGCGCAGCAGCGGCCCGGCTCTGGAACGGCCGCTGCTGTACCTCGACAGCGGCGAGGCGGACGGTGTGCTGAGTGCCGACGGGCAGATTGCCGGTACCTATCTGCACGGCTTGTTTGAATCGCCGGCAGCCAGTCAGGCACTGCTGCGCTGGGCCGGGCTGGAACAGGCCCAGGCGCTGGATTACGCAGCGCTGCGCGAGCGCGATATCGAGCGCCTGGCGCAATGCGTCGAGGCGCACCTGAACACCGAGCTGTTATTGCAATGCTGTGGGGTAACTCATGCGTGAATTGATACTAGGGGGCGCGCGCTCGGGCAAGAGTCGACTGGCCGAGCAGTTGGCCAGTGACAGCGGCCTGGAAGTGACCTATATCGCCACCAGCCAGGCACTGGATGGCGAGATGAGTGTCCGGATTGTCGAGCACCAACAGCGGCGGCCCCAACACTGGGCGCTGATTGAGGAGCCCCTGGCGCTGGCTCGGGTACTGCAGCAGCAGGCGAGTGTGAAGCGCTGTCTGCTGGTCGATTGCCTGACCTTGTGGCTGACCAATCTGCTGCTCTGTGATGCGCCCGAGCGTTTGCAGACCGAGCGCGAGGCCTTGCTGGACTGCATTGAAGCCTTGCCTGGGCGGATCATTCTGGTCAGTAACGAGACCGGGCTGGGCGTGGTGCCCCTGGGCGAGCTCAGTCGTCGCTATGTGGATGAAGCTGGCTGGTTGCATCAGGCGCTGGCCCAGCGCTGTCAGCGCGTGCTGTTCTGTGTCGCCGGGCTGCCCCTGGCGGTCAAGGGGCGCTATCCATGACCTTGCGCCCCGAGGCCCATTGGTGGAAAGCGCCGGTCGCTGCATGGCAGCAAGAGGTGCGGGCTGCTGCAGTGCTGCGCCAGACAGAGTTGACCAAGCCTGCGGGCGCGCTGGGTCAACTGGAGACCCTGGCCATCGAACTGGCGGCCATGCAGGGACAGGAGCAGCCTGGTATCCAAGCACCCTGGATCTGCATTTTTGCTGCTGACCATGGGGTGACCGAGGAGGGCGTGTCTGTCTATCCGCAAGCGGTGACCGGGCAGATGCTGGGCAACTTTGCCCGTGGCGGTGCGGCTATCTGTGTGCTTGCGGATCAGTTGGGTGCGACGCTCAGGGTCATGGATCTGGGGCTGGCCACCCCGGTCACTGCCCTGAGCCAGGTCGAGCACCGCCCTATTGCCCCCGGCACCGCCAACTTTACCCGTACCGCTGCAATGACCCATGAACAGTGTCGGCAGGCCTTGCAGGCCGGGCGCGATGCGGTGTCGGCCGCGGCTGCTGCAGATCTGTTTATCGGCGGCGAGATGGGCATTGGTAACAGCACCAGTGCCTGTGCCCTGGCCAGCGCCTTGCTCGAGTTGCCCGCAGCGAAGCTGGTTGGAGCGGGTACCGGGCTGGATGCTGCCGGGGTTGCCCACAAACTGCAGATCGTTGAGCGAGGTCTGGCGTTGCATGCGGCGTATCTATCCGATCCGCTGACAGCCATGGCGCGCCTGGGCGGACTGGAGATAACGGCACTGGCGGGCGCCTACGTGGCGGCGGCGCAACGGGGTTTGCCGGTACTGGTGGATGGTTATATCAGTTCGGTCGCGGCGCTTTGTGCCACGCGCCTGAATCCCGGCTGCCGGAAATGGATGCTGTTCAGTCATCGCAGCGCCGAGCCAGGCCACGTACTAGTGCTGCAGGCCTTGCAGGCAGAGCCCTTGCTGGACCTGGGCATGCGCCTGGGTGAAGGCAGCGGTGCGGCGGTAGCAGTGCCCCTGCTTCGTGCGGCCTGCGCCCTGCATAACCGCATGGCAACCTTTGCCGAGGCCGCTGTGTCGGAGAGACAATCATGCTGATCGAGCTGCTGCGTCACGGTGAAACAGCCCTGGCAGGCACCCTGCGCGGCAGCCTGGATGATGACCTGACCGCCGAGGGCTGGCAGCAGATGCAGCTGGCCTGTCAGGCGCCCGGAGCCTGGACGCGGATTGTCAGTTCGCCGCTGCGGCGTTGCGCGCTATTTGCCCAGGATCTGGCTGAGCAGCTGAACTTGCCAGTCAGCTTTGAGCCGGGGTTGCGCGAGCTGCATTTTGGAGAATGGGAAGGGCGCTCGCCAGCGGAGCTGATGCCGGAGTATTCCGACCGGCTGGCGGCGTTCTGGCGCGATCCCTATCAGTTCAACGCGCCGGGCGGTGAGACAATGACGGCATTCGAGCAACGGGTGCTGGCGAGTATCGATAAACTGGCCGCAGAGCATGCCGACGAGCATCTGCTGCTGATTACCCACGGCGGCGTCATGCGTCTGCTGATTACCCGGGCCCGAGGTTTGCCAAGGGCTGACTTACTGCAGGTCGAGGTTGCACTGGCGCAGCGCGTGCAGCTGCGGTGTGATCCGGCCGGCAGGCTGGAGGCTCTGTGAGGGGCTGGCTGCCGCTGCTGATTGCCGTGCAATTCCTGACGCGTCTACCTGTCAGTCTGTCGCGTCTGCCCGAGCCGCAGGAGAGTGGCCGCTCACTGTTCTGGTATCCGCTGGTGGGTTTGCTGATCGGCATACTGCTGGTGGCACTGCACTGGCTGCTGTCAGGCAGCAACCCCTTGTTGCAGGCGGCCCTGTTGTTGGCAGTCTGGGTCTGGCTAAGTGGTGCCCTGCATCTGGACGGGCTGGCGGATACTGCCGACGCCTGGGTCGGTGGGCACGGCGATCGCGAACGTACTCTGGCGATCATGAAGGACCCGGCCTGCGGGCCTATGGGTGTGATCGCGCTCGTTCTGACTTTGATGCTCAAGTTCGCGGTCCTGACCAGTCTGGTCAGCAGCTCATCAGCCTGGCTGACGCTGCTACTGGCACCCTGGGTCGGTCGTCTGCTGTTGCCGGTTTTGCTGATCAGTACGCCCTACGCTCGTCCCGGTGGTCTGGGCCAGGTGCTGGTCGACAATGCGCCGCCTTCCTTGCTCCGCTGGCTCGCCGTTCATGCGTTGACTATCAGTACAATGGCGCTGGTGGCTTGGGGTGCGCTTGGATTGTTGCCCGTGCTTGCCGTTGCGATATTCACCCTATACTGGCGCCGGGTATTGATACGGCGGCTGGGTGGCACCACGGGTGATACCGCTGGGGCACTATTAGAAATGGCTGAGACGCTGTTTTTGCTGGGTTTTGCTCTACAGTTCTGAACTTTTCTTTATGAGCTTCATCTTACTGTCATGTACGCAGATTAGCGTCATCTACTGGGTCCCATGACTCAGCAGGAAGAACATGAACAGTAATGAGGAAGCAAGAATGAACGACTATGTCGAAGAACTGATGGAGCAGCGCGCCCAGGAATGGGATCAGGAAGTGGAAGACGCCGAAGAGATGTAACAGCTTCGGCGTTTCCGCCGCCGAGTTTTCCCTTATCAAGCCTGCATCAATCCCCCTTGTAATACCGCATTGTTTGACCCGCCCAAGCGTTGCCAAGCCAATTCAGCTTACTCATATCGCCATCAGGCTATTTGCCTGCGTTGCTGCCTGCGAAACTGTCCTGGCGGCTGACCGGTCCAGCGCTTGAAGGCGCGTTGAAAGGCACCGGGTGAGGAGAAACCAAGCAGAAAGGCAATTTCTCCCAAAGCCAACTCGGTATCACGAATATAGCTCACCGCAAGGTCCTGGCGCGTTTCATCGATAATGTCCTGAAAGCGCGTCTGCTCTTCCTGCTGTAGTCGGCGGCGAAGGGTCCAGGACGGCAAGCCCAGTGTGCGTGCCACTTCAGTCAGAGTAGGCAGACGCTGGTGTAGATGTGGTGAGAGTATCTCCTCGACCTTTTCCCGCAATCCGCGCTGTCGACTGAGTTCGTGCAGTTGTGCAAGGCCGATCTGCTCGAGGTGGTGGAAGCTGGCAGGTGCGCGTTGCGGCAGCAGCATGGCTAGACTCTCGGGTTCCCATAACAGCTGATTGTGTTGCTGCTCGAACAGCACCGGGCAGCTGAAACATTCCTCGTAGCGCGCCGCATAGCCGGGTGCAGGAAACTCGATATGCACTGCCGATAGTCTGGCCTTGCCGCCCGTCAGGTAGCGCCCCAGTTGCGCCCGCGAAGCCAGCGCGGAGTCAACGACAAACAGATTGAATGCGTTGTAGGGGCTGATGGAGTAGAAGCGCAGTGCCGGACTGACAAAGCGCGAGTGACCACGGTAATTCTGGCTTGACAGCCGTTCAAAGCGGACCAGTGTGTCGAAGGCTTGGCTCAGGCTGCTGGCGCATTGCGCGGTCAAGCCGGCCAGGCCGAGGTGACTGGCGTGGCTGTGATGCCCCATCAATAGGCCAATGTCTGGCCGGCCGCTCAATTGTATGGCCGCGTTACCCAGGCGCATGAAGCGCGGAATGCTGATTCGTGCCTGCGGCTGGGCCAGTAATTCGGGTGTGATACGAAAACGCTGGAACAGGGGTTCGGGGTCATGGCCAAGGTGATGCAGGGCCGCTTGCAGGCTGTAAAGGTAGCCGACTGAGATATCACCGAGTTTCATAGCGGCCCCGTTACCTTGCATGAGCAGACACACAAATGTAATTCAAAGTTATAAAAATGTCATTCAAGGTGATTGAGTGCGGTCAGGCTCAAGCCTATTGTCTTGCCATAGCATTTGCCGGGCATGTATCCGGTAAAGTCCCCTGATGATGTGATTACCGGAGCAGTCCATGAGCGAATCAACCCTTTATCCGCACTTGCTGGCCCCGCTGGACCTTGGTTTTACCACGCTGCGCAACCGTACCCTGATGGGTTCCATGCATACCGGGCTGGAAGAGCGCCCCCATGGGTTCGAGCGCATGGCGGCGTACTTTGCCGAACGCGCACGGGGTGGCGTCGGCCTTATTGTGACCGGTGGCATCGGTCCGAACGAGGAGGGCAGTGTGGGCCATGGCGCTGCAAAAATGAGCACGCCGGAAGAAGCCGAGCAGCACAAGATAGTGACCAAGGCGGTGCACGAAGCGGGTGGCAAGATCTGTATGCAGATTCTGCATGCCGGTCGCTATGCTTACAGCCCCAAGCAGGTTTCGGCTAGCGCGGTGAAGGCACCCATCAACCCCTTTACCCCCAAGGAACTGGACGAGGAGGGTATCGAGAAGCAGATCAGTGATTTTGTCACCTGCTCGCAACTGGCCCAGAGTGCAGGTTATGACGGCGTCGAGATCATGGGATCGGAAGGCTACTTCATCAATCAGTTCCTGGTCAGCCACGTCAACAAACGCACCGATCGCTGGGGCGGCAGCTATGAAAATCGTATGCGCCTGCCAGTGGAAATCGTGCGCCGCGTGCGTGAAGGTGTGGGTGCCAACTTTATCATCATCTACCGTCTGTCGATGCTCGACCTGATTGAAGGCGGCAGTACCTGGGATGAAGTGGTCATGCTGGCCAAGGCCATCGAAAAGGCCGGTGCGACCATTATCAATACCGGCATTGGCTGGCACGAGGCGCGGATTCCGACCATCGCCACCAAGGTGCCGCGTGCGGCCTTTACCAAGGTCACCGCCAAGCTCAAGGGTGAAGTATCAATCCCGCTGATCACCACCAACCGGATCAATACCCCGGAGGTCGCCGAGCAGGTACTGGCCGAGGGTGATGCGGACATGGTCTCCATGGCACGGCCATTCCTGGCTGATCCGGATTTCGTCAACAAGGCAGCAGCCGGCAAGGCGGATGAAATCAATACCTGTATCGGCTGCAATCAGGCCTGTCTTGACCATACCTTCGGTGGCAAGCTGACTAGCTGTCTGGTCAATCCACGGGCCTGCCACGAAACCGAACTGAACTACATCCCGACCACCCAAGTGAAGAAAATTGCCGTGGTCGGAGCCGGTCCGGCCGGCCTTGCCGCCTCGACCATTGCTGCGCAGCGCGGCCATGAGGTCACCTTGTTTGATTCGGCCGCTGAGATTGGCGGGCAGTTCAATATCGCCAAACGCGTGCCCGGCAAGGAAGAGTTCTACGAAACCCTGCGTTACTTCGGCAAGATGATCGACAAGAATGGCGTCAAGCTGCAGCTTAACAAACGGGTTGAAGCCGCCGATCTGTCTGGCTTTGACGAAGTCATTCTGGCTACGGGGATCAAGCCGCGGACTCCGGATATAGAAGGTATCGACCATCCCAAGGTGCTCAGCTATCTGGATGTCATCCTTGAGCGCAAATCCCTTGGCCAGCGTGTGGCGGTCATGGGCGCCGGTGGTATCGGCTTTGACGTCTCCGAATTCATTACTCATCAGGGCGGCAATCCAAGCCTGGACACCCAGCTGTTCTGGAAGGAGTGGGGCATTGATCTGAATCTTGAGGCCCGTGGTGGTATTGCCGGTATCACGCCGCAACCACATCCGCCTGCCCGCGAGGTTTACCTGATGCAACGCAAGACCAGCAAGGTTGGCGACGGCCTGGGCAAGACCACGGGCTGGATTCACCGTACCGGCCTGAAGAACAAGCAGGTTCACATGCTGAATGCCGTTCAATATCTGAAAATTGATGATGCCGGCCTGCATATCCGTATCGCCGACGGCGAGACGCAGGTGTTGCCGGTCGACAATGTGGTCATCTGTGCCGGTCAGGATCCCTTGCGCGAGCTGCAGGCCGGCCTTGAAGCTGCTGGCAAGACGGTGCATCTGATCGGTGGTGCTGATGTAGCGGCCGAACTCGACGCCAAACGCGCCATTGACCAGGGTTCCCGTCTGGCGGCGGCTATCTGAGCTGCTTCACGTGGACCATCGGCCTGCCCGATGGTCCACGCCTGCCGTGGTATCTCCTGCTCCAACCGGCTTCGCCATGCTGTCGCAGTGACAGTATTGCCAATTGCATCACAATCCTCCATTGCACTTTTCACTACACTTGCGTTCCAAAGTGCAATTGCCAAAAAAAAGCGTAAAGTGACGTAAATGATCAGTGACGGCTGGATGGACCCGGCGTGGAGAACGCAATGAACACAACGCGCAAGCCCTTGCTAACCGAAGCAGTGTTGTTCTTTTCCGAGCGCGGCATCGCCAAGGAGATGTTGTACACGGAGTTTGAAGCCCTGCTCGATGGCATGATGGCCACGCCGGAATTTGCCGACGAAACCATCGAGGCGGTTTTTTTGCAGATCAGCAATCGCTTACATGTGCGCGCGGCGGTATTTTTTACCCTGGATTTCGATCAGCAGGGGCATATCAGCCCGCTCTGGAATATGCCCTTGCGGACGCTTGCCGAAAAAGCTGGGCGTGGACCGGATATGGGCGGCGGGCCTATTCGCCTGGTTTGTCTTGGGTTTAACCCCACGCCGAAATACAAGAATGCGCTATGGAAGCCCGGGCAACGTGATGGTCGCTCCGATCTGGTCTTGATCAAGGAGTCCGTGACGCGCAATACCCTGGGTATCATTGGTGATGATGATGAAGCCGTTGCGGTCATTCCCACCGAACGTCTGCAAATGGCTGCGGAAGATGCCTGGTACGGGGAGAGTAACGCCTATGCAGATACGCCCGCTGAAGCCAAACCCAAACCTGAACCATCAGCTACTGCAAAGCATTTCGAAGTGGAGCGTGCGCTGCATGTGGCCCAGGTCAGCGAGCTGCAAAACCAACTGAAGAGCCTCAGGCAGCAGCGGCAAGCCGAGTCTGATCAGCTCAGACTGCGGCATGCCGAGCAACTGACTGTTCTGCAGGGTGAGCTGAGCGATATCAAGAACGAGCTGGCCCAGCAGCAAAAATTGAACATGGCCCTCAAACGTGACCTGCTGAAACTACAGAATCGCGCGCCAAGCGATGTTGAATAAGTACTGATCACGTTCTGACACGCTTCTTTTGTCCTGCCCATTTGCCAGCCTGCTGCTGGCTGCGGATAATCACACCCCACAGGTTTATTCAGTAACACGGTGAGGTGCTATGGAGCAGTTCCGCAATATCGGCCTTATTGGTCGACTTGGCAGCGGCAGGGTAGTGGATACCCTCAAGCGCCTCAAACGCTTTCTGCTCGACAACGGCCACACGGTCATACTTGAAGACGCCGTTGCTGATCTGTTACCAGGCCACCAGCTGCAGGTTTGCTCACGCAAGATGATGGGTGAAATCTGTGATTTGGTCATTGTGGTGGGTGGCGACGGCAGTTTGCTTGGCGCTGCCCGTGCCCTGTGCCGCTACAATGTGCCGGTGTTGGGCGTAAACCGGGGCGGCCTGGGCTTTCTCACCGATATCTCCCCGGATGATATTGAAACCCGTGTTGGTGACGTGCTCAACGGCAAATACAGTGTTGAGAGCCGCTTTCTGATTGATGCGTTTGTGCGTCGCGATGATGAGCAGCTGGGTACCAGCGAGGCGTTGAACGACGTTGTCCTGCACCCAGGCAAGTCGGCCCGGATGATTGAGTTCGAGCTGTATATCGATGGCCAGTTTGTGTATAGCCAGAAGTCCGATGGGTTGATCGTTGCCACGCCGACCGGCTCAACGGCCTACGCCTTGTCCGCCGGAGGACCGATCATGCATCCGCGTCTGGATGCCATGGTGTTGGTACCCATGTTTCCGCATACCCTGTCGAGTCGCCCCATTGTGGTGGATGCCAACAGCGAACTGAAGATCATCATTTCCAAACAGAATGGTATCTATCCGCAGGTCAGCTGTGATGGCCAGGTGCATATTGCTTGTGCTCCCGGCGATAGCCTGACAATACGCAAGAAGCCGCAGAAGTTGAAACTGATCCATCCACTTGATCACAACTTTTATGCTACCTGCCGTGGCAAGCTTGGCTGGTCAAGCCGTTTGACCGAACAATGAGCATGACCCAGGTCTTGCCCTTTGCCGGCTATGACATCATTGGCGATGTGCATGGCTGTGCCCGGACACTTGAGCGGTTGCTTGAGCAGATGGGGTACAGATGCATTCAGGGGGTATGGTCGCATCCGCGACGTCAGGCGTTGTTTCTTGGTGACATCATCGACCGTGGACCCAGAATCCGTGAGGCGCTGCACCTGGTACATGATATGGTCCAGGCGGGCAGTGCGCGCTGCATCATGGGCAATCACGAGCTGAATGCCCTGGCCTGGACCACACCGGCGCCGCCAGGGACCGGTCGCCAGTTTATTCGTGAGCATACAGACCGGCATCGGCGCATGATAGCTGACACACTTGAGCAGTTTGCCGCCTGGCCTGACGAGTGGGCCTATTTTCTCGAGTGGTTCTATACGCTGCCGTTATTTCTGGATATGGGTGAGTTTCGACTGGTGCATGCGTGCTGGGACCAAAGCCTCATTACTCCTTTTCAGGCGCAGTATGCCGATGGCTGTATCGACCGTGAGTTTCTGGAGTCTGCCCTGGCGCGTGATAGCTTCGCCGCCCAGGTGCTGGAACGATTGCTGCGGGGCATGGATATGCGCTTGCCGCACGGCATGACCATGACCGGGAAAGATGGCTTCAATCGGGCTTTCTTCCGCACCAAGTTCTGGGAAGAAGCGCCGGAAACCTATGGAGATATTGTATTTCAGCCGGATGCGCTACCGGATGAGGTCGCAAGCCGCCCCTTGACTGACGATCAGAAGGCTGAACTGCTGGTTTATGATGCTGAGCAACCCATCCTGTTCGTCGGTCATTACTGGCAAGAGGGTAAGCCGCATCCGATCAGACCCAATCTGGCCTGTCTGGATTACAGTGCGGTCAAATATGGCAAACTGGTTGCCTACCGCTGGGAGGGTGAAACGCACCTGCAGCGTGATCATTTTGTCTGGGTTGACGTCCCGAGACTGGCTTGAGGTGATGATGTATCGTGCTATGGACTGTCCGTTGGAAGAAGACCTGAGTGGTTTGACGCAGTTTCTGCGTGGCCGGGGCGTCGTGCATCGGATCAGCGAGGAAAATGACCGGCAGGTTATCTGGACGCATGACGAAGCAGGTGCCCAGATAGTCCGCGCGCTATACGCACAGGGCGTGCCTGGGCCACATAGGCCCGATGTTCGGCCGCAATCGTCAGGCCTGCACTGGGCGCTGATGCCGCGCAGGATTCCGGTTACGCTGCTGATACTGGCGATCACCGCCGTTGTTGCCTTGCTGACAGGGCTGGGTTCAACGCCGCAGACCATAGTGCACTTCACCATCGTACCCGTGGGGGCTGATGGCTACCTGGCTAGCGAGCTGGATCTTGGCCAGTGGTGGCGCCTGATCAGCCCGATCTTTCTGCATTTTGGCATTATGCATCTGGCCTTCAATGCCCTGTGGTACTGGGAACTTGGTCGACGCATTGAGCTGCGCTCTGGCGGACTGTTTCTGCTTGGCTTGACCTTGTTGTTTGCCCTGGTGTCGAACACGGCGCAATGGTGGGTGGGTGGCAACGGCTTGTTCGGTGGCCTGTCCGGGGTGCTATACGGACTACTGGGCTATTGTTGGCTGTACCAGTGGCTGGCACCAAACGTGCACTTTGATTTGCCACGCGGGGTGGTAACCCTGATGCTGGTCTGGCTGGTGCTATGTCTGAGCGGGTTGGTGACCTTGCTCGGCTTTGGTGCCATCGCCAATACCGCCCATGTCAGCGGGCTTTTGACAGGTTGCGTGGCCGGTTTGCTGGCGGGCGCCGTGCAAAGACAACGAACCAAACTGGATTAACTTGCCGTCGGAGGCTTCCATGACGCAATTCCTCGACATGCTGCGCAGTATTACCCCTGAAGTCTATGACAGTCTCAAGGTGGCTGTGGAGATTGGCAAGTGGCCAGATGGCCGCAAGCTTACCCAGGAGCAGAAAGAACTCTGTCTGCAGGCGATGATTGCCTGGGAGATGGATAACCTGCCCGAAGAAGAGCGCACTGGCTATATGGGCCCGCAGCACTGCAAGTCGGAGAAAAAGGAGATCCCTAACCTGCTCTTCTCGACAGGCCAGGATACTCTTCACTGATGGGGGTCATGGCAGGCGAGGGCAGCATTCGCAAGCTGCGCGGCGAACTGGACAGCCCGGTGCAATACAGTCTGCCGATTGGCGAACAGTTGTTGCCACTGAATCAGGCGCTGGGTAAAACCCTGCGGCTGCACGCCCTTGGCGATATTCACTGCATTCATTGTGGACGCCGTACCAAGAAAAGCTTCAGTCAGGGCTATTGTTATCCCTGCATGACCCGTCTGGCACAGTGCGATACCTGCATCATGAGCCCTGAGCGCTGTCATTACGAGCAGGGGACCTGCCGTGAACCGGCCTGGGGTGAGCAGTTCTGCATGACCGATCATATTGTCTATCTGGCTAATTCGTCCGGTCTCAAGGTTGGTATAACCCGTGCCAGCCAGGTGCCTACGCGGTGGATCGACCAGGGTGCATCCCAGGCATTGCCGATACTGCGTGTTGCCACCCGTCAGCAGTCTGGCTTTGTCGAAGACTTGCTCCGTCAGCAGGTGGCAGACAAAACCAATTGGCGAACGCTGCTCAAAGGCGCGCCGCCTGCACTGGATATGCTCGCCGAGCGAGAGCGCCTGCTGGAAGAGGCGGCACCGGGTATTGCTGATCTGCAGCAGCGCTTCGGTCTGCAGGCTATCCAGTTGCTGGCGAGTGCAGAGCCTCTGGATATCAGCTATCCGGTTCTCGAATACAGCGTCAAGCCACAGTCCGTCAATCTGGAAAAAGACCCTGTGCTTGAGGGCACATTGTTGGGTATCAAGGGGCAATATCTGCTGCTTGATACCGGCGTCATCAATATTCGCAAATATACTGCCTACACACTCTCCGTCAGTGTGTCCTGAGGATCAAGCCATGCGTACCGAACAGCCCAAGACCATTTACCTCAAGGACTACCAGCAGCCCGATTACTGGATTGATGAAACGCACCTCACCTTCGAGTTGTTTGAGGACCACGCCCTGGTGCACAGTCGGCTGGCCATGCGCCTGAACGCAGTCAAAGGGCAGGGTGCTCAGCCAGCACTGGTGCTTGATGGCCAACAGCTGGAGATGATCAGTATTGCCCTGGATGACCGTCTGTTGAGTGCCGATGAGTATCAGTTGGATGAAGATCAACTGACCCTGCAGGTTTCCCAGGACACCTTCGAACTGGCGCTGACGACCCGAATTGAACCGCAGAACAATACCGCGCTGGAGGGGCTGTACAAATCCGGCGGTATGTTCTGCACCCAGTGCGAGGCCGAAGGCTTTCGCAAGATTACCTACTACCTTGACCGTCCCGATGTGATGAGCCGCTTTACCACCACGGTCATCGCCGATGCCGGGGATTATCCGGTCCTGCTGTCCAATGGCAATCCGGTCGCTTCGGGTCAGCAAGAGGGCGGGCGCCACTGGGTAACCTGGGAGGATCCTTTCCCCAAACCGGCCTATTTGTTTGCCCTGGTAGCGGGCGATCTGTGTCTGATTCAGGACAGCTTCACGACCATGACGGGTCGACGTATCGACCTGCGTATCTATGTCGAACCGGAAAACCGTGAACAGTGTGGCCACGCCATGGACAGTCTCAAGCGCTCCATGCGCTGGGACGAGGAGGTCTATGGTCGCGAGTATGATTTGGATATCTTCATGATCGTCGCGGTCAACGACTTCAATATGGGCGCCATGGAAAACAAGGGCCTGAACATTTTCAACTCCAGCTGTGTTTTGGCGCATCCTGATACTGCAACGGATTTGGCCTTTCAACGAGTTGAAGCCGTGGTAGCCCATGAGTATTTCCACAATTGGTCGGGTAATCGGGTGACCTGTCGCGACTGGTTCCAGTTGTCCTTGAAGGAAGGCTTTACAGTATTCCGTGATTCCGAATTCAGTGCCGATATGAATTCGCGCACTGTCAAGCGTATAGAAGATGTCACCTTTCTCAGGGCTAATCAGTTTGCCGAAGATGCCGGCCCAATGGCCCATCCAGTGCGGCCGGATTCCTTTATAGAGATTTCCAATTTCTACACCCTGACGGTCTACGAAAAGGGCGCTGAAGTGGTGCGCATGCTGCATACCCTGTGTGGCGCTGACGGTTTCCGCAAGGGTACCGATCTTTACTTCTCGCGCCATGATGGTCAGGCCGTTACCTGCGATGACTTTGTCATGGCATTGGAAGAGGCCAATGGGCTGGATTTGACCCAGTTCAAACGCTGGTACAGTCAGGCGGGTACGCCCCGGCTGGCCATTGAGGGGCGTTTCGATGAGTCGGCAGGCACTTTCAGCCTGCTCTGTCGCCAGAGTTGTCCGCCGACGCCGGGACAGGCCCAGAAGTTGCCGCAGGTGATACCGCTGCGTCTGGCGTTGCTCGATTCCAGCGGTCGTGAGTTGAGCTTGAAGTTGCAGGGCGAAGCCACAGAGCGGGGCGCTGAAACTGTCCTTTCCGTCACCGAGGCAGAACAGCTGTTTGTGTTCGAGGGCCTGACCGAAGCGCCTTTGCCATCCTTGCTCAGGGGCTTTTCTGCGCCGGTCAAGATGACCTACCCCTATAGTCGCGATGATCGTGTATTTCTGGCCAAGTACGACCCGGATGGTTTTAATCGCTGGGAGGCGGCTCAGGCACTGGCGGTCGAGATTATCCAGGGCCTGATTGGCATTCACCGTGCTGGCCGACCGCTGATGCTGGATCAGCGCTTGCTCGATGTGTTCACGACCGTTTTAAGCGATCAGTGTCTGGATCCGGCCATGGTGGCTGAAATCCTCCGGCTACCCTCCGAGGCCTATCTGGTCGAACTGGCAGATGTTGCTGATATTGACGCCATTCACCACGTGCGTGATTGGGTCCGGCATGAACTGGCCATAAGGTTGGAGCCGCTGATGTGGCCACTCTATGAGCAACTGAATGATCAGGTTGCCTACAGTCCAGCAGCCGACGAGATGGCACGGCGCAGTCTGAAGAACACCCTGCTGGGCTACTTGATGCTCTGTCATTCGGGTAAGGCGGTTGATGTCTGCGTGCGCCAGTATGTTGAGTCCAATAATATGACCGATCGCCAGGCCGCACTGGTCTGTCTGGTCAACTCCACGGCCGAAGAGCAGAAAGCTGCGGCGCTGGCTGACTTTGCCCAGCGCTGGCACGATTACCCTCTGGTCATGGATCAGTGGTTCAGTATCCAGGCAGCCTGCAGTCAGTCGGGGGCTCTGAAACGGGTTGAAGCTTTGATGACGCATCCCGCCTTCAGTCTGCGCAATCCGAACAAGGTGCGTTCTCTGATTGGCGCCTTTGCCAACCAGAACCTGGTCAATTTCCATGCGTTGGATGGCGCTGGCTATGCTTTTCTGGCTGATCGCATTCTCGAACTGGACTCGCTGAACCCGCAGATTGCGGCGCGCTTGATGACGCCGCTGACGCGTTGGCGCAAGCTCGACGAGGATCGTCAGGTGTTGGTAAAAGCCCAATTGGCGCGCATCAGAGCGGCGGAACAGTTATCTGCGGACGTCTTTGAAGTGGTCAGCAAGTCGCTGGCTTAAGTAAGGGGATCTGTCGGATCATATCGATCCGACTGGCTCCGTTCACAAAAGATAACCGAGTGGTGTGTAGTGAAGTTGCCCAAGACGCTGTAATATCATGTTGCCGCGACCCTGCGTCGCAGCATCCGATAACAATAAAAAGGGGTTGATGCATGCGAGGTTCATCTGAGCGGCGCGATTCATTTGTGGTCTTGCAGACACAGGCCTGTAGCCTGTTGCTGGAAGCAATACCCACAAGTACCACCTTTTGATCTGTGCCTGTCATTCAGGGAGGCGCAGAATTGAGCGTGTGCAAGGTCGGCGCAGATCTCCGACTGAACTCCTCAGTTGTTTCAGTTCTGCCACAGCGTGTTCTGGCAGTCTGTGCGTTGCCTGTATTCCAAAAACAATGATCGATGGCTAGTTAGCCTGGAGAGTCGGGATGTCGAATAATGTTCATGAAGCCGAAACCTTTATGGAGCGGCTGGTGTTCAATAACCGTTTGTTGGTTATTGTCCTCTTTACCCTGATCACAATTGTGCTTGGCTACCACGCCAGCAAAATACGCCCCGATACCAGCTTCGCCAAGATGATTCCCTTGGAGCACCCGTTCATCGTCAATATGATGGATCACCAGGACGATCTGGCGAACCTGGGCAACTCCATTCGTATCGCTGTATCCATCAAGGATGGTGATATTTTCACCACCGAGTATATGGAAACCCTCAAGCGTGTAAACGACGAGGTGTTTTTCCTGCCGGGCGTGAACCGTTCTGCCATGCGCTCGTTGTGGACGCCGAATGTACGCTGGACGGAAGTGACCGAATACGGTTTCGACGGTGGTCCGGTTGCCAGCCACCCGGCTTATCTGGATGAAGAGCAGCTTGAAGATCTGCGCATCAATGTGCTCAAGTCGGGTGAGATTGGCCGCATGGTGGCCAACAACTTCAAATCGAGCATCATTGAAGTACCCCTTCAGGAGTTTTATCCGGATCCGGATGATCAGTCCAAACTGATCCCGTTGGATTACGGTTTGTTCTCTGATTTGCTGGAGGAGAAAATCCGTAACCAGTTCCAGGACGAAAACCCGAACATCCAGATCCATATCGTTGGATTTGCGAAAAAAGTGGGTGACCTGATTGAAGGTCTCACTGCCGTGGTTGCCTTCTTCGGCATCGCACTGCTGATTACCTTGGTATTGTTGTTCTGGTTCACCCGTTGCGTGCGCAGTACCATTTCCGTTCTGGTTACCACGCTGGTAGCGGTGGTCTGGCAGTTGGGTTTGATTCGTTTGCTGGGCTTTGGTCTTGACCCTTACTCCATGTTGGTACCGTTCCTGATTTTTGCCATCGGTATTTCCCATGGTGTGCAGAAGATCAATGGTATCGCCCTGCAGTCCGGCGAGGCCGACAACGCGCTTATTGCTGCCCGTCGTACCTTCCGTCAATTGTTCCTGCCCGGCATGATCGCCATCCTGGCCGATGCTGTTGGCTTTATTACCCTGCTGGTCATTGATATCGGGGTTATTCACGAGTTGGCTATCGGTGCCTCGGTGGGTGTGGGTGTGATTGTGTTCACCAACCTGATCATGTTGCCGGTAACCATTTCCTACTTGGGTATCAGCAAGAAGGCGATTGCCCGCAGCAAGGCGGATGCATTGCGTGAGCACCCGTTCTGGCGTGCATTGTCCTACACGGCGCATCCGAAACTCGCACCTTTCCTGGTGATCCTCGCTCTGGTGGGTGGCACAGCTGGCTTCTTCTACCAAAAAGCCAACATCCAGATCGGTGACCTTGATCCAGGCGCGCCGGAACTGCGCCCTGACTCGCGTTACAACCTGGACAATGACTTCATCATTTCCAATTACTCGACCAGCTCGGATGTACTGGTGGTGATGGTCAAGACCGGTCCGGAGATGTGCTCTTCCTACGAAACCATGGAAGCCATTGATCAGCTGCAATGGCACATGAACAACGTGCCTGGCGTGCAGTCTGCCGTGTCGCTGGTGACGGTGGCCAAGCAGGTACTGATGGGTAACAACGAGGGCAACCTCAAGTGGCAGACGCTGTCGCGCAACCAGGACAACCTGAACAGTGCCGTCAGCCGCGCACCTGAAGGCATGTTCAACAATACCTGTTCGTTGGCTCCGGTCATGATCTTCCTTAACGATCACAAGGCAAAAACCTTGAGCGATGCGGTCAAGGCCGTTCAGGAGTTTGCGGCGGAGTATGACACCGAGGACCGTAAGTTCCTGCTGGCGGCTGGTAACGCTGGTATCGAAGCCGCAACCAACGAGGAAATTGCCAGCTCTGAGCTGACTATCCTGCTGCTGGTTTACGTCTGGGTTGGTGTCATGTGTTACTTCACCTTCCGGTCACTGCCGGCAACCATCTGCGTGGTACTGCCGCTGGTGTTGACCTCGGTGCTGGGTAATGCACTGATGGCCTTCCTGGGGATCGGTATGAAGGTGGCAACGCTGCCGGTTATTGCCCTGGGTGTGGGTGTCGGGGTGGATTACGGCATCTATGTCTACAGTCGCCTTGAGAGTTTCCTGCGCGCGGGCATGCCGTTGCAGGAAGCCTATTACGAGACGCTGCGTTCAACCGGTAAGGCCGTACTTTTCACCGGTCTGTGTCTTGCCATTGGTGTGGCAACCTGGGTCTTCTCGGCAATCAAGTTCCAGGCTGATATGGGCCTGATGCTGACCTTTATGTTCCTGGTCAACATGATCGGCGCCATTCTGTTGCTGCCGGCACTGGCCCGCTTCCTGATCAATCCGGAAAAAATGGCCGCTGCATCCAAGGGTATCAAGCACTGATAACCGATATCGGAGCGTTTCTACCCTCAGGTTGAGGCGTTCCGATTTCAGCGCAATGGGCATGCTGTTCGCTCGTTGGTAGCAGTGCAGGAATTAACAAAAGATAACGGTGGCCGGTTGGCACTGCCAGCTAAAGCCCGTTACTATTATTTGACCGCTGTGGCGGTTGCCATGCTTGTCCGGTGTGACAGGTTTCCTATAAGAATAAGGGGGAATGGTGTATGCGTGAGCCCATCGAGCGGCGCGCTTTATCTCTTTGTCAGTCAGGCAAAGGTCGCAAAACTTCTCTGTCTCGTCAGATTCTGATGGCCCTGAGCTTTTCGGCTGCTTTGGCTGCACCTACAGGTTTTGTCCTCGCGCAGGATGCAGAACCGGTAACAACCCCGGCTGTCATGTCCGAGAAGGCGACTGAAGTGTTGCTTCTGGATATTGCCCGGGCTGGCGAACGACTGGTAGCTGTGGGCAGCCGTGGACACATCGTCTATTCCGATGACCAGGGTGTAACCTGGACGCAGGCACCTGTGCCTACCCGTCAGATGCTGACAGCCGTTTACTTCAGTGACGAAAATCATGGCTGGGCAGTGGGTCACGACTCGCTGATTCTTCACTCCAGTGATGCAGGTCAAACCTGGACCATGCAATACCGTGATCCGGCCCTGGAAGAAGAGGTGCAGGAAGGCGGCTTGCTTGAGCGCCCTCTTATGGATGTCTGGTTCCGTGATAACCAGACCGGCTTTGCTATTGGTGCCTATGGCATCTATTTGCGTACGGATGACGGCGGCGAAACCTGGGAAGATCTGACTGACGACATCGATAACCCGGATGGCTTCCATTACAACGCTATTTCCGAGATCGCCAATACCGGCTTGTTCATGGTCGGTGAGATGGGCACCATGTATCGCTCTGCCGATTACGGTGACACCTGGGAGGCTTTTGATCCCTACGAAGACGTCCCCTATGACGGCTCATTGTTTGGCGTAAGTGGTACTGGCGAGCAAGGCGTTGTGTTGGCCTGGGGCCTGCGCGGCAATATGTTCCGTTCTGAAGACTTTGGTGATAACTGGCAGCAGGTCAGCTTGATGACCCCCGGTAATGGTCCGGTCGAATCTACCCTGTCAAGTGGGAGCTTGTCCCGCGAAGGTAAGCTGGTGGTCGTCGGAACGGGTGGCGTTGTACTTACCAGTGATGATCGTGGTCGTACCTTTAACGTGACTGTGCGTTCGGATCGTGTGGCCCTGGCATCTGCCAAGTCGCTGCCGAATGGCAACATGTTGTTGGTTGGTCAGCCCGGCGTATTCAAAGCCGGCCCAGATGGAAGCCCCGCCGCTCAATAAAAAACAGATACCAGGAGACTCTGGATGTCCACGCATAAGGAGACCGCTCCCCTCGTGGAGCGGTTGATCTTCAATCACCGCTTGGTTGTATTACTCATTTTTGCGCTGTTAACGCTGTTCTTCGGCTACCAGGCAGCGCAAGTGAAGCCCGATACCAGCTTCGAGAAAATGATCCCTCTGAAGCATCCCTATATCGTCAACATGCTTGAGCATGAGGATGATCTGGCCGGGTTGGGCAACTCCATACGCATTGCCGTAGCCATCGAGAATGGCGACATCTTCTCAACCGAATATATGGAAACCCTCAAGCGCATCAATGACGAGGTGTTCTTCCTGCCGGGCGTAGACCGCTCCAACCTCAGGTCGCTCTGGACGCCCAATGTGCGCTGGACGGAAGTGACCGAGTACGGCTTTGACGGCGGTCCGGTGGCCAATCGTCCGGCCTATCTCAGCGAAGATGACCTGGATGAGCTTCGGGAGAATGTCCTCAAGTCGGGTGAAATCGGCAGGCTGGTGGCGAACAACTTCAAGTCCACTATCATTGAAGTGCCTTTGCAGGAATCCTTCCCCAATCCCGACAACCAGTCTGAGCAGATCAAACTGGATTACGGGGAATTCTCGCGCTTGCTGGAAGAGAAGATCCGTAACGAGTTCCAGAACGAAAACCCCAATATCAGTATTCACATTGTCGGTTTTGCCAAAAAAGTCGGTGATCTGATCGAGGGAATCATCAAGGTAGTGATGTTCTTCGGCGCGGCCCTTTTGATTACCTTTGTTCTACTTTTGATCTTTACCCGCTGCCTCAAAAGCTCATTAACCACGCTGCTGTGCTCGTTAATCGCCGTGGTCTGGCAACTGGGGCTGTTACGGACCATGGGCTTTGGCCTTGACCCCTATTCCATACTTGTACCTTTCCTGGTCTTTGCCATTGGTATCTCCCACGGGGTGCAGATCATCAATGGCATGGCGATTGAATATGCCAATGCCGATGATGCCAATACTGCAGCTCGCCGGGCCTTCAGGGCCCTCTACATTCCGGGCATCGTTGCGCTGGTGTCGGATGCTGTTGGTTTTGTCACACTGCTGTTGATTGAGATCGAGGTAATCCGCGAGTTGGGCATTGCTGCCTCAGTCGGTGTGGGTGTGATTATTCTTACCAACCTTATGTTGTTGCCGATCCTTATGTCCTACATCGGCATCGGCAAGCGGGCAATAGAGCGCAACCGTGATATGGCATCGCGGCCACAGGGTCTATGGGTCCAGGTTGCCAAATTTGCCCATCCCAAGGTGGCGCCGGTATCTGTAACGCTGGCCGTCATAGCCTTTGCCTTTGGTATCTATCACGGCAAAAACGTCGAGATTGGCGATCTTGATCCGGGTGCGCCGGAGCTGCGTCCGGACTCGCGTTATAACCTGGACAACGATTTCATTATCAACAATTACTCGACCAGCTCGGATGTACTGGTTGTGATGGTGAAAACGCCCAAAGAAATGTGTTCGGCCTATGAGACCATGGAAGCAATCGACCAGCTTGAATGGCGCATGCAGAATTTGCCTGGCGTGCAGTCAGCTGTATCCATGGTGACGGTAGGTAAACAGGTAATCATGGGGAATAACGAGGGCAGCCTCAAATGGCAGACTTTGTCGCGTAATCAGGACAATTTGAACAATGCCATCAGCCGCGCCCCCTCTGGCATGTTCAACGCCTCTTGCTCCTTGGCGCCGGTCATGCTGTTCCTTGAGGACCATAAGGCCGATACCCTGACGCGGGTTACCGATGAGATCGAGGCCTTCGCCGCCGAGTACAACACCGAAAACCTCGAGTTCAAGCTGGCAGCAGGTAACGCTGGCATTGAAGCGGCGACCAACGTGGTCATCGAGGCTTCCCAGACCAAGATGTTGCTGACTGTCTATGCGGTAGTCATCTTCATGTGTCTGCTGACGTTCCGCTCATTGCGGGCCGTGCTTTGCATCATTATCCCCTTGGCGCTGACATCGGTTCTGGCCAATGCCCTGATGGCGTTTCTGGGGATTGGGGTCAAGGTGGCAACGCTGCCCGTGATCGCCTTGGGTGTGGGTATCGGTGTGGATTACGGTATTTATATCTACAGCCGGCTTGAGACCTATCTGCGTCAAGGCTTGCCTTTGCAGGAAGCCTACTACGAAACGCTGAAGACGACAGGTAAGGCGGTGACCTTCACTGGCTTCACTCTGGCTATCGGGGTAGCGACCTGGATCTTCTCGGCGATCAAGTTCCAGGCCGACATGGGCATCCTGTTGACCTTCATGTTCCTCTGGAACATGTTCGGTGCCTTGTGGTTGCTGCCAGCCCTGGCACGCTTCCTGATTCGCCCGGAGAAGCTGCGCAGCTGATACGCGCAGCCAATAAAAAACCGCCCAACTCGGGCGGTTTTTTATTCCAGCTTCCAGCTTCCAGCTTCCAGCTTCCAGCTTCCAGCTTCCAGCTTCCAGCTT
>NZ_BAAJMD010000012.1:0-129961 GCF_057548395.1 Halopseudomonas sp. 4NH20-0008 | reverse complement strand
ACAGGATGTTAAATCGGTTCTTGAGTCAGTCCGTGCTTTGCCCGGTCGACGAGTGGCTGGGGATGCGGCGCTGACGCTCATTCGGAATCCCTTTAGTGTTATTGGCGAGGCCGCCGATGGCGTCGTCGATCCTGGCGAATACGAGCATCAATTAGCCGAGGCGGGAATTCATTTCCATCGATTCCGGCTGGAACCCTGTTTGAGCGATGACGGAAAACGTATTCAATCCGTAGGGTTGTACCTTGAGCCCATCTCTGACAACCCCTTACCTGACATCGAGTTGAGCTTTGCTTCAGCTGGCGAGTTGGCACGCTTTGTTAACGAGCTGCAATTAAAGTTGGCGGCTGGAATGCCTGCAGGCTTTTGGCAGGGCTATGAGCTGGAATTAAGTGATTTTGATCTCGTCCAGCTAGCCGGGCTGAGTGAACTGTTGGGTGAATGGCAGAGACAGGAATCCGGGCAGGAGTTCGAGGCTGTCATGGATCTGAACTCCTACGGCGATCGTGTTATCGGGATAGGTGAAGCGGAGCGAATTACCTCACCCTTTTTAGTCAAGGATGCGACTGAGAACTGGTTGCCTGAGAATGCAGGCAGCCTCGGTTTTGATGCTGTTTTTCCTGATACATGGGACTTCGCTGACCGTGACCAGTTCGACCAATTTGAGCAGCGATTGGACGAGGCCCGTGCTGCCGGCGATGAGACTGTCTGCCTGCCCGGTTCTGACGTACCAATGCTGATCAAGTCAGCTGAGCAACTGTTCGAAACCTGGGCAAAAAAGCTTAATCCCAAGACAGCTGTGGAGGCTTTGAACTCGACTAAAGCCGCGCGAGCTGTCTTGCAGATTGAAAACAATATTGAAGAAGCCAATTACGCGCATCGCCGTGAGTCTGCCTTGATGGCTGGCCGAACTGCTTCGGCTGATCTGCCAGAGCTGCTGAGGCCGGACGTTGTTTTGCGTGATCATCAGCGCAAGGGCGTGGCCTGGATGCAGCATCTTTTTGGACTATCGCCAACGCACGTTGCAGGCTGTTTGCTGGCTGACGATATGGGGCTGGGCAAGACCATACAGTTGTTGACCTTTTTGGTTTGGTACCTCGAGCAAAACCCTGAGGGCAAGCCAACCCTGATCGTCGCTCCGGTATCTCTGCTGGATAACTGGGAAAGGGAGTTAGAGCGGTTTTTCTTTGCGGACGCGCTGTCTGTGCTCAAGTTATATGGCTCGGCTTTAAGCGCGGTCAAATTCAAAAAAGAAGAAATCCCTGACGATCTTAAGGCAAAGGGAATAAGAAACCTGTTGCGGCCAGGTTGGCTTGGTGGTGCACGTATAGTGCTAACCACATATGAAACCTTGCGGGATCAGGAATTTTCATTGGCAAGGCAGCAATGGGCAATTGTTGTTTGTGATGAGGCCCAGAAAATCAAGAACCCGGCTGCCATGATCACTCAGGCAGCCAAGGCTATACCTGCACAGTTTCGGGTTGCTTGCACAGGGACACCGGTTGAAAACTCGCTGGTTGACCTGTGGTGTTTGTTTGATTTCATTCAACCTGGGTTTCTTGGTGGATTGAATCAGTTTGGCAAAGAGTATCAACGTCCGATTGAAGCCGGGCTTGAGCGAGATACAGAGGCTCTCGATAGGTTGCGTCGGCTGATTGAGCCGCAAACATTGCGGCGAACCAAATCTGATGTAGCCAAGGATCTACCAGCCAAGATTGTCGATTCAGCGTGCCGAAAACTGCCAATGCATGCGTTGCAACGCACCCTGTATATGTCCGAAGTTGCTCACTACAAACAGAGTCAGCAAGTGCAGGACCAGTTAGACAGGCGCGAGAGCGGTATGCTCGGACTTTTGCATAAGCTCAAACTGGTTTGCGCTCATCCATACAGCATCAAGCCAGATGAGCGTCTTCGCGAACATTCTCCAAAACTGAAGTGGCTGATCAGCACGCTTGAAGCTATTCGCGCGGCTGGGCGCGCAGACAAGGTCATCATATTCAGTGAGCTGCGTGACATACAGCGTGAGCTTCAACATGCGATTCAGGGGCGATTCGGGTTCAAGCCTACGGTGATCAACGGTGATACCAGCACCAGCAGTAAGAGTGCGCAAAGCCGGCAAAAGCTGATAGATCAGTTTCAAGACGAGCCGGGCTTTTCGGTAATTATTCTGTCCACTATTGCGGTTGGTTTCGGTGTGAATGTGCAGGCGGCCAACCATGTCATTCACTTCACCCGCTGCTGGAACCCAGCCAAAGAGGATCAGGCTACCGATCGCGCCTACCGGATTGGTCAGGAAAAGGATGTATTTGTGTATTACCCAACGGTGACTGACGCCAACATCCAGACCTTTGAAGCAACCTTGAGTGACTTGCTTGAAAAACGAAGAGACCTTGCGAAAGACATGCTGCACGGCTCAGCCGACATTACCGCGACTGATTTCGGGGATGTTCTGAGGGTTTAATGATGAGTTACGCGCTATCCTTCAGGCTTGATAACGACTCTCTGGAAGGGAGGGCATTTGCCTTGATACCTCCGCCATATGCGGGTCTCCAGGCGATGCGTTGTCCGTGGGCGACTTTAGCTGACTTTTGCTCGCTACGAATGGTTGCTTCACTTCTGTTGGCGATGCTGTGCGCTATTAACCAGACTTCACTGCCAGGTAAGGCCCGAATAAATGACTGAAGATCAACTGGAGCAGGAAACCCTCGGCTGGCTGGCGGAGGTTGGCTATACCCACCTCTATGGCCCTGATATCGCCCATGATGGTGATAGCCCGGAGCGCGCGCATTACCGTCAGGTGCTGTTGGTCGAACGCTTGAGGGGGGCTATTGCCAGACTCAATCCGACCATCCCTGTGGCAGCTCGGGAGGATGCACTCAAACAGGTTGTGGATCTTGGATTGCCGATTCAGCTATCGGCCAACCGCCTGTTCCATCGGCTGTTGGTCAGCGGCGTGCCCGTTCAGTACCAGAAGGACGGTGAAACACGGGGCGACTTTGTTCGCTTGATCGACTGGGTCGATGTGCAAGCCAATGAGTGGCTGGCTATCAATCAGTTCAGCATTCAGGGACCTAAACATACCAGACGGCCGGATATCATTCTGTTCGTCAATGGCTTGCCACTGGTGTTGTTGGAGCTGAAAAATCCAGCGGATGTGAATGCCGATTTGGTCAAGGCGTTCGATCAGATTCAGACCTACAAAGAGCAGATCCCCGATCTCTTTCAGTACAACGAGATTCTCGTTATTGCCGACGGTAGCGAGGCTCGTATGGGCTCCCTGTCAGCTGATATAGAACGTTTTGCCCGTTGGCGCACCATTGACGGGGTAACTGTTGATCCGCTGGGTGAGTTCAACGAGCTGGAGACCCTGGTTCGCGGTGTCTTGCACCCAGCGATGCTACTGGATTACCTGCGCTACTTTGTGCTCTTTGAGGATGACGGGCGACTGGTCAAGAAAATCGCTGGTTATCACCAGTTTCATGCAGTGAGAGCGGCCATTCAGCAAGTGGTCAGCGCTTCGCGCCCGGGCGGCACCCATAAGGGCGGTGTGGTCTGGCATACCCAGGGCTCGGGCAAGAGCATCACCATGACCTGCTTTGCTGCGCGCGTCATGCAGGAAGCTGCGATGGAAAACCCGACCATTGTTGTCATCACTGACCGCAATGATCTGGATGGCCAGTTGTTCGGTGTGTTTTCCTTGTCGCAGGATTTGCTGCGTGAAGAGCCGGTTCAGGTTGCAACACGCGGTGATCTGCGCGAGAAACTGGCCAACAGGCCCAGTGGCGGTATTGTCTTCGCCACTATTCAGAAGTTTATGCCGGGTGAGGATGAAGACAGCTTCCCGGTGTTGTCTAACCGCTCCAATATCGTTGTGGTAGCCGATGAGGCGCACCGCACGCAGTACGGCTTCAGCGCCACACTCAAGGCGCCTGGTTTGAAAGCTGCAGAAGATGGTGCTCGATACCAGGTTGGCTATGCTCAGCACCTGCGCGATGCGCTGCCCAACGCAACCTTCGTGGCCTTTACCGGTACGCCCGTTTCCAGTGAAGACCGAGATACCCGTGCGGTATTTGGCGATTACATTCATGTCTATGACATGCAGCAGGCCAAGGAAGATGGCGCTACTGTGGCGATCTATTATGAGTCGCGGCTGGCCAAGTTATCGCTCAAGGATTCGGAGTTGTCCTATATCGACGAGGAGGTCGATGAACTGGCTGAGGATGAGGAGGAAGACCAGCAGTCTCGTCTGAAGTCCCGTTGGGCGGCACTTGAGAAGGTGGTAGGGGCAGAGCCGCGCATTCATAGTGTGGCGGCCGATCTGGTGACCCACTTTGAGGAGCGCAACCAGGCACAAAGCGGCAAGGCCATGGTGGTCGCCATGAGCCGGGAGATCTGTGCGCACCTGTACAACGCGATCATTGCCATTCGCCCTGAGTGGCATGATGAAGACCCTGAAAAGGGCGCAATTAAAATCGTGATGACGGGCAGTGCGTCAGATAAGGCGTTATTGCGGCCGCATATATATCCCAATCAGGTGAAAAAACGCCTGGAGAAACGTTTCAAGGATCCAAACGATCCCCTCCAGATGGTCATTGTGCGGGATATGTGGCTTACCGGCTTTGATGCACCCTGCGTGCATACCTTGTATGTCGATAAACCCATGAAGGGCCATAACCTCATGCAGGCTATCGCGCGGGTAAATCGGGTGTTCAAGGACAAGCAAGGCGGTCTGGTCGTCGATTACATTGGCATTGCTAACGAGTTGAAAGCGGCGCTCAAGGAATATACCGCCAGCAAGGGCAGGGGACGGCCAACTGTTGATGCCCATGAGGCCTACTCAGTGCTGGAGGAAAAGCTCGATGTTCTGCGTTGCCTGCTGCATGGTTTCGATTACAGCGACTACCTGAACGGCGGACACAAGTTGCTGGCCGGCGCGGCCAACCATGTCCTGGGCCTGGAGGATGGTAAAAAACGCTTTTCCGACAACGCTCTGGCCATGAGCAAAGCCTTTACCCTGTGCTGCACACTGGATGAAGCCAAGGCTGTGCGCGAGGAAGTGGCATTCTTTCAGGCTATCAAGGTGATGCTGACCAAGCGTGAGATCAGCGCCAAGAAGAAAACGGATGAAGAGCGCGAGCTGGCGATCCGTCAGATCATCGGTAGTGCGGTTGTCTCGGGTGATGTGGTGGATGTGTTTGCCGCGGTGGGTTTGGATAAGCCTAATATTGGCCTGTTGGATGATGAGTTTCTTGCTGAGGTCCGCAACCTGCCTGAGAAGAATCTCGCGGTTGAACTGCTGGAGCGACTGCTGGAAGGCGAGATCAAGAGCAAGTACTCCAGCAATCTGGCGCAGGAAAAGAAGTTCTCCGAATTGCTCGACAATGTTATCAAGCGCTATCAAAACCGATCAATTGAAACGGCTCAGGTTATCGAAGAGCTGATCGAGATGGCCAAGAAATTTGCGGCTGCCAGCAAGCGCGGCGATGAGTTGGGCCTTAACGATGACGAACTGGCCTTCTATGATGCCCTTGCCAACAATGAAGCCTCGGTGCGTGAGCTGGGTGACGAAATACTCGCAAAGATTGCCCATGAACTGACTGACAGTCTCAGGCAGAACGTCACGGTGGACTGGAGCAATCGCGATAGCGTCCGGGCCAAACTGCGGTTGATGGTCAAGCGTATCTTGCGCAAGTACAAATACCCACCGGATCAGGCTGAAGAAGCCGCCCAGCTGGTGCTGGCGCAGGCGGAGACGCTGTGTGAGGCGTGGATGTAATGAATAGTCGGAATGAATGCCCCCGCAAAGGCATGCGAACAATTCATCTGGTCTTTGATAAATCCAGTAGATCCGGTAGGGAGACGAATGAATAACAACGCACAGTTGGCTTCTAGCGGTCAGTGGCCCGAACTACTGGCTCAGCTCAGGGTATATTCCCATGAAATAAATGAGCTTGATTCCGATCTCGGTGTTACCCCGCTGCATCAAGCCGCCAGGCAGGCGGCAAACGCGCCGGTCATCGGAGCGCTGCTGGCCTTGGGCGCCGATCCGTTTTGTCTCAACAGCCTTCAGCAAACTGCACAGCAGGTTGCTGTTGAAGCGCATCCAGAACGAAAGGATCTGCACTATCTCCTGATGCCTCGGCCGTTGTCTGTTTCCAGACTGATACGTCGACTTGTCTCGGAGCACTCATCAATTTTCGGAAGATATGACGGCAATAAGGTTATCTGCGATCGTCTGATCGAAATGTTCAGCCTTGAAATTATTGAGCCTCAGGCATCAGACGTGTCTGAGACAGTGCTAATAGCCTTACGGGCGTTAACGGGGCTTGAGATGCGGCGCGGTCAAGAGAATAGCTTCCAGGTCGGTTCGAATCTGTTGTTTACGATCAGTGCTGACTTCTGGCTTGATACCTTTTTTCCTCTGTTGGCGAGGATTATGCAACAGCCAGATTGCGCCCGTTTGGGAGAAAGCTGGTCAGTTATCGCAGAGCTGTTCGATCCCGTACCATCGAAATGGGCAGTGCGAGGCGATCCGTTTCTATGGCTGGAAATGCGACGAATCTTTTCGCGCGCTGCTCTGCCCGCCAGTGGTCATGGGTTGTCAGATAGCTTGAGGGCGGCCTTTGCCGTGATCACTGGATCGACGTTAACTCCTTCGGACGATGTTTTGGTGCGAAATCTTGGAAGTGAAATGGTTACCAGTGAGGTTTCCGGTGAGTTCTGGGACACCCAGGCACTTCCTCTTTTACAGCAGCGGCTTGATTGGCTTAGAGAAAGCTGGCGTTTTTAATTCAACGATTTCATTGAATAGTGCAGATCTGTTTAATTGCAGATTTCTAATCCAGGGTGTTGATTTCGTAACGACCGCTTGAGATGTTCCGCTTCGCATCGTCGATTTGGGACTGAGATCTTATGAGTGATGATGTATCCATGCCATAGCTCAAATATGAGCGAAAAAAGTAGTTTTTGCCTGCCTCTAGCTTCAACGGAACGAACATAGGACGCGGGCCCCCCAATGCTTTATATTGGTATTCACCCGGTACGATCTCCAGATACCCATACTCTCCGGTATTAAGTGAAAGCTTAGGGCCATCTGTTATCTCGAACTCAACATCTGAGCCCGCTCCAAATACCCCTGATTTCCATTGATATATATACAGGCCAGCCATTCCCTGCGTGGGAGTCTTGAAGTCGGATGTGGTATCGAGTCTGAGTTCTTCGTATGGTTTGATGGCGCAGCCGGCAACGGTAAAAAGGGCTAGCAGGATGAAAACTTTCATTTGTTTCGTTTCTTCTTATGGTTAAGGCTTCGGTATGTGGAACATTGTGATCTTTCCACGTGGTCTTATTCGGCTAGCTGATGTTTTAGTTCGGTTGGCTACAATACGTTAACGCTGATGCCATTACGGCATCACTGCGGGAGATTTTAAAATTATGCAAGGTCGGTTGGCACATGGACATGGAGCGGGTGAAGGGAATCGAAACGGTCAGGTAATTGCTGGTATTTACTGGACCTGCATAGCGCGGATGTACACCGCGCTGTACAAGGTTCAAGTTACTGGCCTCGTTGCTGCTTGCGCTTCTCGATCCATTCCTGGACCTCGGACAGCACGAAAGCCACTCTGGCATTCCGGGCATTGCTCTCCGACAACTTGACCGGCTTCGGGAAACTGGAGTCTGCCAGCCTGAGTTTTGAAAAGCCGCTTCGGCTTCTGCTACACATTGAAGCAGCCTGACTGATTGTTATCAAATGGGTGTCTGGGTCGATTACATTCACTTCTTTGTTCATCTATGCCTCCCGGCTCAGTTCGTCCCATTCAGCGGGAGGCGTCAGTTTCAGCGTCATCCCGCCTGTCTCGAATACCCTTGAACCCCTTGCGTGCGCCCGAACCTCTGACAGCTTTCCGCCTCGTTGTCTTGCATACTCGGCGCAGAAGTGCAGAATCGTATTGCGTCTGCCGGTGGGCGTGTTTTTATATCCATCTCGATCTGCCAGGAATTTCTTGTACTCATCAATCGAAACCGGAAATGTAATCTTGGACTCGGCCTCAAGCGTGCAAAGCACCACCCCCGAACGATGAGCGTCTTCTATAACGCTGGCAGCTACAAACGCATTGAATGCGTCTTGCCCGGTAAAGCCGTGCAAGCCGTCTATCTTCATCATCAGTGGCCGCCCGCTTTTGTTGAAAGCTATGGCGCGAATGCCGTAGTCGTTCCACCCATCAGGGCCGCCAGTCATACAGTGGAACTCATAGAAGGAATGTATTTTCTCTGCGCAGATTACTTTCTTTGGTTTGTCTTTCTTTATGAAGCACGTCCACTTAACCGTGCCGTCCTCGCACATCATCATAAGCTCTGAGCGATCACCCAGGGTTTCGGCAGGGTGCCGCAGCAAGTATTCGGGGCCGGTTGCATACATGCGATCTCTGTCCGTCGCGTCAAACGTGTACGCGCTTACCGGGCTTACAGGCTTGGCTCCTATCAACTCGCCTTGATCTGGAAATCTCTTTATAGCAGTTCTCTCGCCGCGCACCTTGCGGGCCACTTCGTCGCGCACTTCTTCGGTGGTGGACATTAGCGGGTAGAGCATCATAAGAATCATCGTGCTTTGGGTGTCTTCAAATAGCTTTAATGCTGTAGATTCAGTCATTAGATTGCCTCCCGGCGTGTAGGGTGATGAAGGGTGATGAGTGAAGGGTGTTAGATTCGGAACTGTTCGCGGTCTTGCCTGGACAGCCGCAGCCATTGACCAAGCAGGCCGTATTCGCGCATAGGCCTGGTAAGCGCTGGCTTCATGTCTAGGTCTTTGCGGCGCAGGAATGTCGGACCGCAGTAGTCGTGCCACTCGAACGTGATGCCTTTGAAGCGGTATATCTTGGCCCAGGTGATGTGAATTATTGCGCCGCTCACTCTCCACCTTCCTTGCCCTGCTGGGCTAGTGCTGTGTCGATCATGCGCTTTGCGTCGTCTGCCCACCTTTCGGCAGGTAATACCGCCCGCGCATAGGCCAGGACCGCTTCCAACTCCGCTATCCGCGCCTTGTCGGCTGCTATTCCGTCCGATAGGTACTGTTCAAGCAGCCGATCCTGCTCGGCCTGCGAAAGCTGGAGCATTACGCGTTTTGCAGCCAGTAGCGCATCTGGCTTATTGGTTGTCATCCAGCACCTCCAGCACATCATGGAACGACACGTCCTTCGTGCTCCCTTTCTTGCTATTAACGTACCGACAGCGGAGCTTATTTGCTCGCGCCCCTCCCGGCCATGTGCGAGCGAATACCGTTACCAGCGTCGTCCCGTTTCCATGCCGCACCAGCAGAACAGTCCCTACCGGGTAGGCTTCGTTGAGTAAATCCGTCAGCGCGCAACTGGCCTGATCCAGAGCCAATTGCGCCTTGTTCAGGCGTGCGGTGACTGCGCCTACATCGTTGGTCTTATTGGTTGTCATGGTTGTTGCTCCTGCTTATGGGCGGCGATCAGGGCATGCAAACGCTTGCGATCCTGCTGTAGCGACCACTCGCAGTGATGCTCGACGGCATCCAGCCCGATTTCATCGAACAGTGGAAACCCTTTCTCAATCGCCTCCACCAGCCCCGAAACGTCAGGGGCGGGCGGGGCTGTAATGCCCTCAACCTGATCCTGATAAAACTCATGTGCTCGATCCAATTCGCTGCGCAGATAGTCCTGCCACCACTCAACATTGCCGCCGCCACCATCACCAAGGTATCCAGCGTCGTACCGCTCAAGCTCCACCCGCTCAGCAGGCTTCGACGCAATGCAGCGCGAACCAAGACCCCAATCGCCCTTGCACACCCGCTCAGCAGGCGCAGTGGCGGGCGGGGCTGTGTAGAGCGGAACAACTCGCACGCCCGGATAATTAGCTGCACACTTATCGGCGTACTCTTCTGCAACATCGAGTCGGCGGATTGCTTTATTCACTACTGGCGCTGTTTCGCTAACCACTGCGTACCAGAACGGCTCCACCGCTTGCTCTGCCTGTGAGGATGGCAGCCCATCGTCATGGTAAATGCCGAAGTACTCTCCAGGCTCAACACCTCTTTTTTCTGCCTGTTGGGCTGTTGCGAGCAATCCGGCGAAATACCGATCAGTCATTGCCTTGTCGTAACCGAACACAAAACCCTCCGAGCCATCGTTGTGGCGATATTGGCGCAGCGCTTCGGTCAGCTCGCTCGGCACCGCTTGCTGGCGGGCTGCCTCTAGCTCAGCCTCCAAGCGCGCTATTTCCTCGCACACCCAAGGGGCAGCCTCGGCACCGGGGCGCACTCGCTCTGACAACTTCACGTTATTGCTCATAGCCTTCATCCTCGTTGCGCTGTAGCAGCCTTCTCGCTGGTTGCATTCGGTCAGCCAGTTCTGGCAGCCGCAGCTTCTGGGTTTATTCATGTTCTGGGTTGTTATTCGACCAGCAACCAACGGCCTCAAAAACCCTGGCTGCCTGGTTGTGATCAAGTGATTGGCCAACAGGACTGGCAATCCATCCTAGACCAAAGACATGGCCAGGATTGCAGCTGTAAAGCAGTTCTTCGTGATGCGCCTCCATTACCTCGGCCAGCTGCTCTGACCTGTATATTCCGCAAGGCTTTATCTCGTTTGCCTTTATGTACTTCTCGCCTGATTGGCTGACGCAGAAAACAGCCAGGTAGATAATCCAATGATGCGGAAGGTCGCAGATCCCTGAAGCCAGCTGTTCGCCGGCTGGTATTGATTTCAGGTTTTTCCAGTTGATCAATCCCTGCCTGCCGGACGGATCCAGATGAACCACGACGACTGAGTGCTGCCGAAGCAGCGCCCTGGTGAATAGCGTTATCCGCTTTCTGGAGTCGTTTTTCTTGCGCCTTTTCTTCATGCTGGCTTTGCCTTGAACTTGAACCCGTATGTCCTGGTAGCGCCTGCTGCGCGCTCCAGCTCCAGACCGCAAAGTGTGGCTGCCTCGGTCAGGGTTCTGCCGGCCTCGGCATATTGCTTGAGCTGATCCAGGACAGCCTTTCCAAGTGCCGCCGTACTGTGCAGGGCTGGATCCTCGCCGGCCTCGTACAGCGCGACCTGTACCTCGGCAACGGATCCAAGGCCCAGCTCCACGCGGATCTGATTCGCATTCATACCCTGCCAATGCAGCTCGACAACCTTGGGCATGATCTTGCGAGTCCTGGCATCCCTGGCCAGCTTGCGCTTGGCATAAGCGCGCTCCCTGCTGATGTCTTTGCTGGTGGGGCCGGCGGGTCCAACTGGACCCCCGGTTTTAATGGATCCACCGCTTGCCAGAAACTGCTGTGTCAGCATTTCAATTTCCGCTGACTCGGCGATTTTTTCGTCAGGGATCCGCTCCGTCACTGCTGTTCCTCCCCGTCAATCTCGATGTCCAGCTGGCGACCGAAGATCTTGCAGAGCTCCTGTATCGCAGCGGCTACCTGGATAGCCTCGGCGGCCAGCGTGGTGATCCAGTACTCTTCTTCTCGGTCCTCGGTGTCCTGCTCGTCCGGATCTCCGCGAAAGTCGATCTTGCTCATGCGAAAGGATGAATCCAGGACAAACGACATTTGCCCGTGAACCAGCTCCAGCTTCTCGACAACCATCCCGTTGCTGGTAGCTTCGATAATGGCGCGCTCGGCGTCGTCGATGACAGGCACGTCGATGACTATCCGCTGATCATCGCCCTTCAGGGTGACCGTATTGCCGATGGCAAACTCACCAAAGTCCTTGGGCAGACCTTCGATATGGTTCACCAGCCTGGCGGTCAGCCCGTTGCGCACACCGTCAACATGGATCGTGGCGGTCTTGACCGATTCACAGCAGGCAATCAGCAGGCGAACGACCCGGTCAGCCTTTTCCTTGCTGGAAGTCAGCACCATCAACAGCTTGTCCTTGGGGCAGTAGACGGCGCGAACGATAGTGGTCTTGACCAGGGCGTCAGCAATGATCTTGGTCATTACCCTGGCTTCAATTTCTTGGATCATGCCCTTGTCCAGCGGGCAGCCGGCCTCGTCTTCTGCAGCCTTTACCGCGTCAGCCTTGGCTTTTCTTACCGGGCCTGCCGGTAATACCTTTTCGTCGATCTGCACCAGGAATGTCAGGCCTTCAGGCAGCTTGACGATTCGCTCCAGGCGGTCATTTTCTTTCTTGAACCCGACTGATGAAACGTGACTCTGCATGACAGGCCGGTGATCGAAGTCAGCCATACGGGTTTCGAGCTCGGCAGCGTCTGGCAGCTCGGCGGAATAGCAAATAATGTTTTTGATCATGGTCTTTTCTCGGTATCTAGATAGGTTCAGCCGTCAATGCCGCGCGCTTCCAGGCACATAAGATGCCACTCGGTCCTGAACTCATGGACCTGCCTGGCTCTGGCTTCTTCGGTGTACGGGATCCGGCGACTGTAGGCGTCGATCACGATTGCCCTCAGTGCGCGCCTTGTTTGTTCTGATGCGCCCTCGACCTCAATGCTCAGAATGTCGGTCAGGGTGGCGCCGTTGTTGCGCGATACTATCGAGGCCTCGGAATAGTTGGCGATTGAGTCACAAAGCGTTTGCGCTTGCGCGCCAAAGGCTGCGAGCAGAGCCGCAACCAGGACTGTTATTTTCATTGCCGGATCCTGTCTAAAAAGGAATGTCGTCGTCGAAACTGTCGTAGTCAGGCGCCTGTTGCTGTGGTGCCTGCTGTGGTGCAGATTGCTGTTGGCGCTGTGGTGGCCTTTGCTGGGTTGCCGGCCTGCCTTGTGGCTGATCTGGCGCGCCGTCCAGCATTCTCATCAGGCCTCCCTGGTCCACAATGACCTCGGTGGTATACCGCTTGACTCCGTCCTTTTCCCATTCGCGCGTCTGAAGGCGGCCTTCCAGATACAGCTTGGAACCCTTACGGACATACTCGCCGGCTACCTCGGCAATCCGGCCAAAGAACACTACCCGGTGCCATTCGGTTTTTTCCTTGCGCTCACCGGTCTGCTTGTCCTTCCAGTAATCGCTTGTTGCCAGGGTTATGGTTGCCACGGCATTGCCGTTCGGCAGATAGCGGACTTCAGGGTCACCCCCGACGTTACCGATTAGAATTACCTTGTTGATACCCTTTGCCATTTAAGATCCTTGTGCGCCCCGAAGGGCGCTGTTGATTACGCGGTTTTTGATAGTGCGCTGGATGGCGCTGCTGTGCTGGATGCCTGGGCGATTCGCTCGCGCATTTCCTGCTCAAGCTCGGCCAGCTCTTCGAGGAAAGCTTTTACCTCGGCTTCCATCTTGCGGATGCGCGGCTCGTCGCGCTCATAGCGGCAGCGAACGTACTGCAAGGCTTCTGGCATGCGATCATCAAAGCTGACGAAATCGACCCATTCCAGTTCGCCGCAGGACATTTGCGCGAGCATCTGCCACTCGTATTGGCTGTCATGACTGCCTGACTGCATGACCGCGACATGATTAGCGGTGTTGGGGCACTTGATCTCAAGTCCGCCGCGCCCCTTTGGCAGCAAGATCAAGCCATCAGGGGAGGCCGCGAAGCCCTTGATGGTCGGGTGGTCAATCAAGCCAACCTCTTCGATCATCACGCCCTGATCTACCTCGTAAGCAGATCGCGCCAATGGCTCAAGGTCCGTTCCGCGCTGCATAGCTGCATTGGTAAAGCCTTCGGCTCGCTTGCCGGTCAGACGCTCGCACAACAGCTCCATCATGTAATTCTTGCGGCTGGCGGAGGGCGCACTGCCGCGCCCCTGAGCCATTACATCCTTCACGCGGCTGGCGGTCACCTTGTAGAGCCTGGCCGCAAACCATTCCTCAGTTCCCTGTTCCATTGTCCACCTCCTCAAACATCACTTCTTCGGCGTCATGCTCAATCGGCGCGGCTAGATCCTTCTTGCGCTGATCCTTTGCCTTGGTCAGCAGGGCGCGTGAGCCGGGGTACTGCTTCCAGGCGGAAGTGAACGCAGCATGCAACTCGTCCATTGATTGCGCGTTCTCGATAGTCTCGACGGCAGGGCCGGGGTTTTCGTTGGCGGCGGGCGTTACATCGCGCTCAACGATCCGCTGCGCTTCGTCTTCATCGAAGATTCCGGCAAAGCCGAACGCCAAGCGGGCGCATTGGATCATTGCCTTGTGGCGCAGCATCCGTTTGGGGTGAGACTTCCAGGGCTGCGTCTCGCGCTTACATTCGCTCATCCATTCAGTGACCTTGATCGGATGGCCCCGGTCCTTGCGGTGGATAATGCAGGTGCACGACTCGGCATCCTGCTCGAAGTCCATGCCATCGAACTGCGGGTTGTCGTTGATGATTCGTGACCAGCCGTCAACGCCTACCACCGGGACGATTCCGCCCTTGTCAGGGAAGGCGTAAATCTCTTTCGTCCAGGGGTTCAGCCCGTACTGGTCGGCAACGATAAGCAGCGCCTGCATCTGCTCGTTGGTGACATTGCCCTTGAATGCAGTTGCCTTCAGGGTCTGCATCATTTCGCTCTGGTCAACGCCAAAGCGGTCGGCCATGCGCTGGCTTAGGCCTGTCGGCTTGATGGTGGCTAAATTGTTCATATAAACCTCAATAGTTGATGACGATATTGGGAATCAGGCGCTTTGCGATCAGCACAACGGCCTGTTTGGCGAACTCCTCGGGCATTCCGCCCGCAATGAAGGCGTCCAGCGCGGCCCGGTTTACCTTGGCCTTGTTGGCGGTGTCGGCTTCACGCAATGCGGCCTGCCGTGCTGCCTCTTTCTGCTCATCCAGATAGCGCTGGCGCTCGGCTGCTGCTGCGGCCTCTGCCTTGGCTTGTGAATCAATCGCGGCCTGCATGGCGCGTTTTTCTGCCTCGGCCTTTTCGCGCTCTGCCGCTTCGGCCTGCTGCTGCAGGTGGCGTTCGCGGGCCTCCGCTTCAGCCTTGGCTTGGGCTTCGCGCTGAATCACTGCATCCCGTTCAGCCTGTGCCGCTTTAGCAGCCTCTGCACGGGCGCGCTCTTCGGCCTCACGCACCAGTTGCGCCTCACGTTCGCGCTGGGCCTGTGCTGCTTGCTCGGCTCTCAGGCGTTCAAGCTCCGCCTCTTTGGCTTCGCGTTCACGGGCGTGAGGCAGGTACTCAGTCAGCGCTGTGATGGCTGCCGCCTTAGCCTTGGCGCCCTGGTCTGCAAATTCTTCCAGGGTGTCGGTCTGGATCAGGTCAAGGTCGGCAATGCGCTCTTCGATCTGAGCGCAGGTCAGGGCATGAATCTCGGCGGCATAGCCTTCGATCTGACGAAGAACGGCGTTATGGCTGGCCACCCGTGACTCTTCAGCCTCTTCCCATTCCGTCAGCGGCTTGCGTGTCTCATCGCGCAGGGTATCCATGGCGCGGACAAACTCGCGCAACTCTTCCTCGACCACCTTAGGCATTTCCTTCAGGCGCTTGAGGTAGTCGCGGCCAGGGTTCTCGACGGCCTTCTTCGACTTGCTGACCTTGGCGGCCAGGCTGGCGATCCGGTCACGGCCTTTCTTGGTGCTAATATCCGGCACCTCAGTAGAGACTTCCTTCTTTACCTGTTCCAGAAACTGAGTCAGGCCGCCCTTGACGTAAATGCTGGGCGCGTTGTTTTCGCTGATGTCGTCAACCGACACCAGCTGTGCTTGTGTACTCATGGTGCATTACCCCGCGAAGTAGTTGGCCAGCGCGGATGCCGCAAACCAGCCGAGGAAAATTCCGTAGACAACCAGGCCGCCCATGAGCCCGTCTTTGATCGATCTCATATCGCACCTTTCAGGATCAGGGCCGACAGGGCTATGAGCCATGCAAGCCAGGGCGAAACTGCGTAGGCCAGACATACCGCCAGCAGCGCCATCAGGACGGATAACGTTTTAGCCATCTCCTGCATCCTCAAGCTGCTTTTTGTACCAAGTGATCCCGGCCTGAAATCCGTTGATGTACTGGATCCTCCCTGCCGCGTTGACGTGCTCTCCCGTTGAAAGCCAGCGGGCCTGAGCAGATCTGTCTGCGCTTTCGTTCGCCGCATTAACGATCTCAACCATGGTCAGTTGCTCTGCATTTGTTTGCATGGGTTTCTCCTTTCCATTCGGCTTCGCCTGGATGGGAATCTGGCGGACGGGCCGGACGCGCCCGGATGGGTAATCTTGAAATGGTGCCGGTCCCTCCCGGCTGTACCACGCTCTTAGCTGGTGGCGCTTGATGCAGATGGCCGGTGCTGATCCCGGCATGGGGCTGGTATCGAACCCAGCGTCTTACCGCTCGACGGCGGATTAGCATATCCACTCTGCCACCCGTTAGGCTTCGCACCTATCGGCGCTAGCCGTCCCTGCCCATCAGCCTGGGCATTCATCTGCATCTGGAAAGGTTCTGGCGGCGCGTGCCGGATTTGAACCGGCGACCCCGTGCGCATCGTGCTCTACCAAGCTGAGCTAACGCGCCTCACAGCATTGCATCCGTCGATGCGGCGATGTGCAGAACCCTTCCAGATGCCCTCTCAGCGAAAGGGCGATGCCCACCAGACAAACCGCTGACGGGGCCGGTAATGCACCTACGGGTTACGCTTTTTCGCCAGGTGGATCTCTTCTCGATCTACAGAAACGTGCCTTGGCGCGTTCACTCCGAGCCGGATCTGAGATCCGTTAATTGACAGGACAGCGACCTCGATCTGGAGGCCTTTTCCGTCGTCAATGATCAGTTTTTCGCCTGGCCGGCGTGTCAGTATCAGCATTCCAATCTCCTTGGTTCCATTGCGGGTGTGTTTCCAGATGCCGCCTCATAGAAGCGGCATGAAGAAATCAGTTTTCGGGGAGCATGAAGATATTTGTATTCCCTTTCTGCTCCGACAGCCGGCCACGGGCGCTACCCTGCCGGCACTCTATTTTCCAGTTCGACGCTGCACTGGCGGGGGAGGCGACCCCTGTACCGGATTCGGGCTCCGGCTCGCTGCCCTTTTTCAAACTACAGGGCGAATAATGCACTCGTGCATTATCAGTGTCAATGCACTTGTGCATAATCTTTTGCACTGCGGGATTAAAAGAAAGCGAACAGGAATAACAGGCACAAAAAAGCCCGCGTCTGCGGGCTGGCTGAATTTTGCTTTTTATCTGCGCTCTGCTGACAGACTTAAATCCGGAAGTGCGCCGTAATCGCAGATCAATTTGCCTTCGTTTTCGACGCAGTGCTGATCAAGGTATTCTCGCGCCGGGGATGCCGCGCTGTCGTATCCGGCAACAAAGGCCGTCAGTATGAAGCCGGACAGCACCAGAAGCATAACCAGACCTGGCTCAGGCCCGCTGGCACCAGGTATAACTCTGCCCCTGTGTGTCTGATAGCAGACAAAAAGGCCGGCCAGTAGTACAGCTGCAATCCAGTAGCTCATAACGATCACCACTCACTTGCTGATTGTGCCGTTCCGCCTGCGCCGAACGGTTGACCACCAAAACACCCAGCCAAGGATCTTGAGATATTGCAGCTGATCGGGCGCCACTATCTCATCAGGGTATTCCTGTTCATTTTCAGATCGAAGTCGGATCGCGCCACCAGGTAGTCGATACAGGTACTTGATCCGCAACATACCGTCGTGATCAATGGCATAGATCTCTCCGTCGATTATCTGCTTTGTCCCGGTATCAATCCCAATCGTGGCGCCTTCCATGATCAACCTCTCCATGCTTGTTCCTTTGGCCTGGGCAGCAACTGCGTTTTCTGGCATTACGCCTGCCTCCCTGAGCGTAGACAATGCAAAGCGTATTTTCCTGTCAGTAGCCTCTTGTACAGCCGTGGATCCGGCGCCTGCTGCCAACTCTACTTCTTTGAAAAGAGGCACAAATACCTCGTCATCATCAAGTTCTGTAGATGAATCCCAGGCTGACAGCTTGCCGAGCATGTGTAATTCGTCACCTTTTTGGGTGATAGGTGAATATCCTCGAAGCTGATCAGTCGAGATTCGGAAATAATCGGCCAAGGGTTTCACCTGCGCATCTGTTGGGCTCTGGATCCCTTTCGGGCCAGAAGGCTTCAGGATGCGTGAAATCGTGGACTGAGTCACACCGGTAGCCCGAGCCAGCTCAGTCTGATTTATGCCGCGCTCGGACATCAACCGGGCCAGTGTCTTTGATATGTGAATTTGCATGCCTGCAATGCTCCGCAAAATTAGTGCATAGATCAACGGCAAATGCTCTTGACTTGCTTGCACTGGTGCATAAAGATATGCACTCCACTGAGGAGTTACCCATGCACGCAAAATCTCTATCCGAAATGATCAATGACATGGTCCCGGCCAAGATCTCTGCAAAGGATCTGGCTGCTCGCGCCAAGTGCGATGTCTCGACAATTTCCCGGATTAAGTCCGGCCTGATCCTGGATCCGAAGTATTCGGTCGGCACTGCTATTGCCCAGGTTTACGCCGAGCGGAACACGGCAGCCGCTTGAGGTCATTACGCATGACGATCAACGAAAGTACACGCAAGAATCAGCAGACGATCTTGAGCGCGCTTGCCTTGGTTCATCAGAACAAGGTGGCCGAGATCATCGGTTTGCATGAATCGACAATCAGCAAAATGAAGAACCCTGGCGAGCTGATCGAAACGGCTTCAGCACTGCTTGCTGCGCTTGGCCTCCAGGTTGTTCCGGTCGAGCATCACACCTATGACCCTGAGCTGATCAAGGCCTTACACACCATGGCGAAGCTGGGTCTTGAGCTGTCGCCTGAGCTGGGGCGCATACGATGAGCATGGAACTGATGGTCAAGGCCATGAAAACCAAGGTCGGAAATCCGCTGCGCAAGCTGGTCCTGTTGAAGCTGGCAGATAACGCCAGCGACCAAGGCGAGTGCTGGCCGTCATACCAGCATATTGCAGACCAATGCGAGATCAGCAGGCGCAGTGTGATCGGCCATATCAACGCATTGGTTGCTTCCGGCCTGCTCAAAAAAATCCTTCGGGAAGGCGAAAAGGGTAACTCTTCAAACCTGTACATCTTGACGCTTGATGGTGCAGCAAATGCACCAGAGGTAGTGCAGGAGATTCACCAGGGTGGTGCAAATGCTGCACTAGGTAGTGCAGGAGCTGCACTAGGGGGTGGTGCAGGAGCTGCACCCAGAATCAGTCACTCTTTTGAATCAGTCATTGAACCAGTCACTGAACCAAACCTTTGCCAGGCGTCGGCAGAGCCTCGCCAGGGTGATGATCTGAATGCTGAACCTCGAATCGAGATACCCGCTGACATGCCTGGTCCAAAGGATCCTGCCTGCAAGACCTTCAAGGCCTGGGCCAATTACGCATTTGCATACCGCAAGCGTTACGGCGTCTGGCCAATCTGGAACGCATCGGCTGGCGGCATGCTCGGCAAACTGATCGACCAGATCGGGGCAGACGAGGCGCCGAAGGTGGCCGCGTACTACCTGACCATCAACGACGCCTGGCTGATCCGAGACTGTCACAGCCTCAACCAGCTGATCGCCAAGGCCCAGGCCTACCGTACCCAATGGGCAACAGGCCGGCAGATCAACGGGCGCACTGCGCGCCAGATGGAAGACACTCAGGCCAACCTGAACGCGGCAATCGAAGCCGGCGAACGTATCCGCAGCAAAGAGGGCAAACGCAATGCTTTCCTGTGACCAGATCGCACAACTCGCGGCTGCCTTGTGCGCAACCGCTGAAACGCTTGGCCAGACCCTGAGTGCCAGTGCCGCCGAGCTGATGGCTGAAGATCTTGCCGAGTACCCAGCTGAAGCCACGGCAATGGCTCTGAAGGCCTGCCGCCGGGAACTTACCGGCAAGCTGACGCTGGCCGCAATTATCCAGCGCATGCAGGCCGCTGATGGCCGGCCTGGTCGAGATGAGGCCTGGTCAATCGGCCTGACGTCAACTGACGAGTTCGATACCGCCGTGATGACCGACGAAATTCAGAAGGCCATGGCAGCCGCTGCGCCGGTACTCGCTCAAGGCGACAAGATCGGCGCCCGTATGGCCTTCCTGTCCGCCTATGACCGCCATGTGCATGAAGCCAGGGCTGCCGGCACTCCGGTCAAGTGGACGGTATCTCCAGGCTTCGATCCTGCTCGCCGAGCGATTGCGATTGAGGGCGCAGTAAGAAGCGGCCTGCTGTCGCTACCTGCCGCCGAAAAGGAAAAGCTGCGCCTTGGCGTAGTGGAGCCGGCCACCCAGGACGGCGCTGCGATTGCAGGCCTTCTCACTGGCACCGTGGCAGAACCAACTCCAGGGATCCGCGAAAAGTGGAATGAGCTACTGAAAAGCCTGAAGTCGTCAGCGACCAGCAAGGTAGTGGCCAGGCAGCAGGCGGACAAGGCACAGCGCCAGGACTTTGAATCTCGACGCAAGCAGCAAGTGCAAGCCCTGGAAGAGCTGGCTGCAAAGGGATCTCGCCCGTGATCGAGAAGCACGTCGTAAATTCGTTCGGCAGCCTTGCGCAGATCATCCGGATCCTGACCGAGGCCTTCAAGGCCGGAAAGTATCTGGTGGTCAGCTTCAGGGTAGGCCGGGAGCGAAGCCTCAACCAGAACGCGCTTTGGCACAAGCTGTATGAGCGCATTGCCCAGATGACCGAGATAGGCACCGAGGAGGACGCTCGCCGGCACTGCAAGCTGCATTTTGGAGTGCCGATTATGCGCCGTGACGACATGGCATTCCGGGAAGGCTGGAACCGCCTACTGCTTGATCGCAGCTATGAGGAAAAGCTGGAAGTCATGGGCGACTGTGGACTGATGGGCAAGGACGGCCTGCCCGTTACTAGCCTGATGTCACGCGCCCAGGGCGTTGAGTACACGGACCGCCTGGTTGCCCATTTTGCCCACCATGGCGTCGTCTTTGATGACCTACTGGATAACGCATGAAACAGAACAAGATCACCAAGGCCGCCCGTGGCCAGGACTGCCAGGTACGGATTCCAGGGATCTGCAATGGCAATCCCGAGACTGTCGTACTGGCGCATTACCGGATGGCGGGCATATCAGGCACCAGCCAAAAGCCCGCTGATCTTCTCGGCGCCTGGGCATGCTCAAGCTGCCACGACGAGATCGACCGCCGCACCCGGCTGATGGATTACGACACTGCCCGACTGTACCACCTGGAAGGGATGGTCAGGACTATCGACAAGCTGATCAAGAGCGAGGTAATCAAGCTGTGAGGCATACACCGTCCTACTCCGCACGACTGAGCGACCCGGTAACATCACACCAGGCCGCGCAACAGCTGGCATTCCGCGAAAGCCAGCACCGCCTGATCCTGGACTGCCTGGCCGAAGGCGGGGAAATGGGTGCCGAGCAGATTGCCGAGTCAATCGGGCTTAACGCCTATCAAGTCCGTAAACGCCTGCCAGAGCTCTACGCCAGCGGCCAGGTTGCCATTACCGGCAATACCAGGATAACCAGCACTCGCCGTGAAGAGCGGACCTGGAGGGCGCTGTGATCGTTGACCCCCTTGTTACCCTGATTGATAAGCACATAGAAAAAACAGGCGCTGACCCGACGTTTGTTTACATGGGCTATGACCAGATTTCTGAGCTATGCGAGCTATCCAGCATGGTAACCATCGAAGCGAGGGGAGATTGTTTTTTAGGTCTTGAGATAATCAAGGTAAACCGCAAAGACCATTTGAGGGTCGGCTAATGTACAACCACTATCGCAAGCCCATCGGTCACCTGAAGGTGATCGACCCGTACCGCCTGCAGCGGATCTACTCAATCCCGGACGGCCCGATATTCCATGCCTGGAAGAAACTGACCTGTGCCGGCCAGCGAGGATCCAAGGACATCGACCAGGACGTTCAGGAGGCTATCGACTCATTGCTGCGCTGGCAGGAAATGCGCAGGGAGGATCTTGATCCGCATGTTTGTTCCTGTGACGCAGAGGAAGGGCAAGGCCACATGCCGAGCTGCGCGCTCTGGATCGACCACATCAAAGGAATTGATCCGACCAATATCGGTCTCAGCCAGCCACTCATGCCTAACAGGGGGTCTGATGAATGACTACCTGTGCGGAGAATGCTGGGTCTTCTGCGGGAGTCCGCACTGCCGAGGAGGCCATGAAGCTGGAAGCCAGCAAGCAGGCGCACTACCTTCGGCACCTGAGAAAGAAGGGGAACCTGAACCGGGCGCAGTGGAACCAGCTGGTAAACGAGAAGCTGCGCAAGACCAGGGAACCGCTGCGGTCGGAAATACTGCGGACACTGGCGGAACTTGCAGAAGCTGCAAAGCGCAATTCGAGATAGACCTTCTGGGCAAGTATGGCTGCCCGAACTGCTGCGGGGGATAGCATGGCGATAAATTCAAGAGCCAAGGGCGCAAGGGTAGAACGCGAGTTCGCCAACCTGTGCTATGAACAGCTCGGCACCGAGGTATGCCGCAACCTGGAGCAGTCCAGATCCGGCGGCCACGACATTACCGGCCTGGATGGATGGGCTCCAGAGATCAAGGCCCGCCGTGATATGCCGACAAACTCCGAGTTGGCTGAAATGTGGGATCAGTGCCAGAGCCAGGCGAACCGCGCAGGCCTCAAGCCCGTCCTGGCCGTAAAGGTCAATCGCAGAGGATGGCAGGTCTACATGCAGGGAACCGATATTGCGCCAGGTATTCTCGACAGGTTCGAGGTTATCATGCTCAGCTTTACCGGATGGTGTGCTGTATATCGCGCTACTGCGCAGTGCGCAGAAACACCAGATGCGCAGAATGATGCGCACCGAGGCGATTATGCGGTATGACGCCGAAATGCTGCTGCATGAATGGGGCGTCTGGCAGCGCATGGGAATTGATCGGCTCGGATACAAGTCGCCTGCCAATATCGCAAAGCCGGTCCAGCCGGCAACCCTGCTGATCGAGGAGGAGGAGATCGAGCACTGCGATAGGATCATTGCCAGGCTTCGCAGGACGAACGTTACTTGTGCTCAGGCATTGATCGAGTACTACGGATCAGGCCGGACGCAGCAGACAGTGGCCAGCCGCCTGGGAGTGTCACGCAGGATGATAGGCGAACTGCTGCAGATGGGTCGCATGTATGTCCAGTCACAGATCGACGCGAGGATGGGTTAATGGCTACTATCGGGCGGCTATTGGATATTCCGGGAGATTAAAATGCGAATTGAAATGCTGAATGCTGGCGTTCTGCTGATGGAGCTGGAGAACTATGCCGAGTTCCTGGAGCTGGAGGAATTTTTCACTGGTAAGCCGGAACTGCTACCGCACTTCGAGATCGACTACAGCGCCGTTTCACTGACCTACCGGATGCGCGGAGACAAGCGGGCGCCGTTCGAGAAGCCTTGACATGCGCGCATGAAACTATAAAAGTTCAGGCATAGTGCGGTTTTACCGCCAAGAAATCAGAGCCCAGCCGCCGCGCTGGGCTTTTTCGTTTATGACTCCCGCCGAGAGGCGACGGTCTGGGGTATCGCCGGGAGGCGTCACCCCCTTTTATTCGAGGCAGTCATGGCAGAGCCGCACACTACATCAATCGCCGCTGCCGGTGTATCTGCAGGGATACTCGGGTCGCTGGCTGGCGTTAATCCCGAGGCTGCTGTAGGTGCGCTGTTCGGCGCACTGATCTACTTCACCACCACCAAAGAGCTGCCAGTCTGGCAGCGGACGCTGTTCTTCATAACCAGCTTCTGCATGGGCTACCTGTTTGCCCCGGCATTGGGTGGCCTGGAGATCTATGGCATCAAGCCGTTCGGCCTGCCTGGACCAGCTGCCTTCCTTGCAAGCCTCATGGTGGTAACCGTGTCACTAGCTGCGCTCAGAGCCAGGACACCGGCCAAGGCGCAAGAAGGGAGCCATGATTGAGACAATGCTGACCTATATCGCCATGCTGCTGAACCTTGTGATCTTTATCCGCCTGTTCACGTTCCGGCGCGAGGAAGCACGATACCGTCCCGTTATCTCGATCATGGCCGCGCTCACCATGGGTTTTGCCGGTAGTAGCATCCTTTTCTTTGCCAATGGCGCTGTCATCGTCACGCCAGAGCAATGGCCGCTGCTGCTCATGCTGGCCATCTTCGCTGCAGGTATATGCCGTCACAGGGGCAATCTGGCCAGGGTCATTGACCAGCTTGCCGTCTGGAATGGCAGAGAGAGGCGCCGGCATTGAAATTCGAGATAGCGATTGTCTCAGGCCTGGTGATTGCCGGTCTGCTTGCCGTTTGGCGCTGGGACGCCGTGACAGATGAGCGCGACCGTCTGGCAAAGGATCTGATCGAGTCAGACAGAAAGGTCACGCAGCTGACCGACGAGCGCGACAAGATGACTGCGGATCTCAAGTCCATGCGCCGTATCGACATCGAAACCAGGCAGGAGCTGATCAATGCACAGAATCAAATTGGTGATCTTCGCGCTCGCGTTGATGCCGGTACTACAAGGCTGTCTGTTCGTGCGCAATGTCCAGACACCAGTAACAATCTGTCCGCCGCCACCGGAACCGCCGGCCTGGTTGATGGAACCGCCGTCGAGCTCACAGCAGACGCTCGACAAGATTATTTCACCCTCAGAGATCAGCTTGCCTCAGACCGAGTGAAGATCCTGGGGCTTCAGCAGTACATCCAAGAAGTATGCAGGTAGGTCATGGCGACATCGAAGAAAAGGATCGACTGGCAAGCCGTTGAGCGCGAATACCGCGCTGCGCTGCTGTCTAACCGAGAGCTGGCTGAAAAGCACGGCTGTTCTGAGTCCGGCATCCGGTTGAAGGCCAAGACCGACGGCTGGCAGCGGGATCTGTCCGCCATGATCCGCAAGCAGGTAGCCAACAAGGTTGCCCGAGCTCCAGCCAGGCGCAGAAAGTCAGAGCAGGATCAGCAGCCGCAAACGCCAGACCAGCGCGAAGCTGATGACGCCCAGGTGGTTGAGGATGCCAGCACAGCAATCGCTGAGATCATCAGCGAGCATCATGCCATTCTGAGCAAAACCAGGGAGCGCATCGAGCGTGTATTCGGCGGCCTTGACCGGCTGCTCGACCGAATGGACGAAACCGCTGACAAGGAAGAACGGGATGGACTGCTTGGCAAGGTAGCCAGGCTACTCGATACCAATACCAAGACCCTGGAGCGAATCCTGAAACTGGAGCGCGTCAGCTATGGCCTGGATGAGAGCGAGGAGGCCGCCGGCCAGCGCAGGACGCTTAGCGATCTGCTGAAGGCCGTGAATGATGACGAGACTTGAGATTGTCCAGGCCGGCGAGGAATACCTGGCCAGGCATAAGGCGGGAGATCTCAAGTCCAAGGATGATCTGATTCGGGCGCTGGGCAATAAGTGGTATCGCCTCAACTGCCTGTACAAGATCAAGAACAAGAACGGCAAGGTGGTTCGGTTCAGGCCGAACATGGCGCAGCGCGAGCGGTTCATCAACCGCCATTATTGGGATCTGATCCTGAAGGCGCGCCAGCTTGGTTTCACCACCTTCGAAATGATCGACGCGCTCGACGACTGCCTTTGGACTGAAAACTTTGCTGCTGGCTGTATCGCTCACACCCTGGGCGACGCGAAGGACATCTTCAGCAACAAGGTCAAGTTCGCATACGAGCAGCTGAGGCTGGACCAGGCCTGGAGCCACATCTTCACCCTGATCAACCTGAAGCTGCCAAAGCCGAAGAACGATAAAGGCGAGGCTCTGGTATTCGACAACGGATCCAGCATCAAGGTATCGACCAGCTATCGAGGCGGCACACTGCAACGGCTGCACGTTTCTGAGTTCGGGAAGATCTGCCGAAAGTACCCGGACAAGGCCCGCGAAATTGTCACGGGCGCCTTTGAAGCTGTAGGCCTGGGCAACCAGATCACGCTTGAATCAACTGCCGAGGGTCGAGAAGGCTATTTCTTCGACTACACGCAGGCCGCGAGAAAGCTGATCGACGCCGGCAAGGCGCCCACTGAAATGGACTTCAAGTTCCACTTTGCCCCTTGGCATGAGGAGCCTGGTTATCGGATCAGCGACGAAGATGTCGAGATCCCAAGCTACCTGATGACCTACTTCGTGGATCTGGAGCTGACCCACGGCATCAAGACTGATGCACAACAGCAGGCCTGGTATGCCAAGAAGGCGGCCATGCTGGGCGACGACATCAAGCGCGAATATCCGTCTACGCCAGACGAGGCATTCGAGCAGGCTGTACAGGGTGCCTACCTGGCGACGCAGATGCGCCGGGTACGCAAGCAGGGGCGCATAACCAAGCAGTGCAAGCTGAATCCTGAATTGCCAGTGCATACCGCCTGGGATCTCGGGATGAACGACGCCATGACCATCGTTTTCTTCCAGGTATCGGGCCGGGAGGTCCATATCGTCGATTACCTGGAGCACAGCGGCGAAGGTATCGAGTATTACGCTGGTGAGCTGCGCAAGAAGAACTACAACTATGGCCGGCACTTCGGGCCGCACGACCTGGCAGTACGCGAGCTGTCCGACGGCGGCAAGACCCGACAAGAGCGATGGGTGGACTTCGGTCTGCGATTCGAGGATCCGATACCAAGGGTGGCGAATCACCAGGAAGGCATTGAAGCAACCCGTCAATTCCTGGGGATATGCTGGTTTGCAGAAACCGTCCAGAACGACGACGGCGAACCTAATAACAATGTTGACCGGCTGATTGACTGCCTGGACAACTACCGCAAGGAATGGGATCCGAGGCTGGGCGTTTACAAGTCTACGCCACGCCACGACTGGTCAAGCCATGGGTATAAGGCTTTCGAGACGCTGGCCAGGGCTCCCATCTTTGATTCAATGGCTAGTACGCTGGCACCGCCAACCAGACCGAATACAGACCGTGGCCGAAAGGCTTGGGGAGCGCACACATGATTACCGTGGTTGATGTCAATACGAGGGAAGTAGGCAGGCGTATTGCCGAAATCCTGCAGAAGGTCGCCGTGCCAGCAGTGCGGATCAGAAGAGATGTTGGTGACATTCAGATCGACAAAATACTAATCCATGACCCGACTGATAACGGCGAATACCCGGCATTGATGTTCACTTTTGGCATGGAGCACGGCCTCGGTGCCGAGATCCGGGTGCGCCTGGATCACTTTGCCTCGGATCCAGCCGGTTACATCTCAAATCTGCTTGAAAACCTGTCTGGTATGCGTTTTGCTGCAATGCAGCGACGCGCCGGGCAGAAAATGACAGTCGCCAACGTGCGCGCTTCAACGGGTATCTGATATGTCGAGCATTGGTCTACTTGTGTTCAAGCCGGCGGCTGAAATTGCAGCTGAAGAGGAGCAGGCCCGCCTTGAGGCGGACAAGGCCCGTCGTCAGCAGGCTGTTGAGTCAAGTCTGGCCGCGCATATCAATCGCAGCTTTGAGGCCGCCAAGCACGCCAAGCGTGAGGTTGAGCATCGGCTGATCGACTGCGCCCGCCGGCATCGAGGCGAGTATGACCCGGATAAGCTGCGCGAGATTCAGTCAGTAGGTGGATCCACCGTCTACCCGAAGATCACGACTACCAAGACCAGGGCGCTTGCATCCTGGATCTCGGACATCCTTATGCCGAGCACCGGCAACCCTTGGGGTCTGGATCCGACACCGGTCAGCGATATACCCCAGGAATACCTGATGGCATTCATGGAGCGATTGCAGCAGGAAGATCCTGAAATGGACCAGGAAAAGGCCCGCAAGCGCCTAATGGCCATGGTCAACCAGCTGGCAGACGAGGCAGCCAAGAAGCATGAGCTGCTGATGTCTGACCAGCTGGCAGAAGGCGGCTGGTATGAGGCTCTTGAGGACTTCATTGAAGACTTCGCGGTCTATCCTGCCGCATTTATGAAAGGCCCGATACTGCACCGCGTCACTGAGCTGGCCTGGATGGAAGGCTGGCAGCCAATCGAGGTCGAGGCGGTCAAGCCTATGTTCAAGCGGGTCAGCCCGTTCGACATCTACCCGGCTCCAGATGCGTCCTGCATCAACAGCGGTTCCTTTCTGATCGAGCGCGACCGATTCAGCCGGCGCGAGCTGAACAAGATGATCGGGGTTAAGGGCTACAACGACGAGGCAATCCGGGCTGTTCTGCAGGAGCATGGCCTGGGAGGCCTTCGCAGCTGGCAGTCTATCGACACTGTCCGCGCCGAGCTCGAAGACAGGCCGAATGAAATGCTGTTCCGTACCGATATGATCGAGGGTCTGGTCTATTGGGGCAGCGCCCAAGGCCTGATGCTGTTGAGTTGGGGCATGAGCCCGGACGAAATCCCGGATCCGCTGGCAGAGTACGAGATCGATGCCATCCTGATCGGTCGTCATGTTGTCAGAGCTGTGATCAATAGCAACCCTATGGGGACCAGGCCTTACGGTAAGGCCAGCTTCCAGAAGGTTCCAGGATCGTTCTGGGGCAAGGCGGTTGCCGAGCTGATGAGTGATATTCAGGACATTTGCTGTTCTGTTGCCAGAGCCCAGAGCAACAACCTGGCCTTTGCTTCAGGCCCGCAGGTCGAGGTCAACGTGGATCGTCTTGCCCCAGGCGAGGATCCGAACGAAATGTATCCGCTGAAGCGCTGGCGCACCAAGACAGATCGAAATGCAACCGGCGCCCAGGTGCCGGCCATCAACTTCTTCCAGCCCGATAGCCGGGCAGCAGAGCTCGACGGGGTGTATGACAAGTGGGAACGGCGCGCAGATGACGCGACCAACGTGCCGCGATACTCATACGGCAACGAGCGCGTCGGTGGCGCAGGCAACACCATGGGCGGCCTGGCCATGCTGATGGAGTCGGCAAACAAGGGGATCAAGAACGCGATTCGCCATATTGACAGGGGTCTGGTCAGGCCTGTTGTCGAATCCCTGTGGCTGCATAATATGCGTTACAGTCCTGATAACTCGATCAAAGGCGATTGCAAGGTGGTGCCGCGTGGTGCCAGCGCCATGCTGATCAGGGAGCAGGTACAGGAAGCGCGCAATCAGTTCCTGGCGGTATCCGGTAACCCGATTGACATGCAGATCATGGGTATCAAGGGTCGCGCCAAGCTATTGAGATCTGTAGCCGAGCGATTGGATATGCCTGATCTGATTCCGGATGACGACGAGATTGAGGCCCGTATGCAGCAGGAGCAGGAAAGCGCAGCGGCCCAGCAGGAGCAGGCCATGCAGCTCCAGCAGCAGGCCATGCAAATGGAGCAGGCCAGACTGCAAGGCGAAGACCAAAGCCGTCAGATCGAGGCAATGAAGGCCCAGACGGACGCCATGCTCAAGCAGATGCAGGGCGGCAAGGTCCAGGCAGAAACCCGCAGCATCCTGGTTGAAACCCAGGCGCTGCTTGAAAGCATGAGGCAGCAGAATGTCGCAGCTCGATCAGCAGCAGGCCAGGGCGTTATGCCGGCTGCGCAGCAACCCTGACTTTCAGGTTCTCGCTGGCATTCTTCAGGGGAGCCTGGAGGAGATCCGGCGAGATCTGGAAACCCAGCCGGTTGACCTGGGTATATACCGTCTGCAGGGAAAGGCGTCTATGATCAGGGATATTGATGATTTACTTGTTGAAGCGGATGCAATAGCTCGCAAGCAGTCATAAAAAAGCCATCTATGATGGTTTTCTTATGGGCGCTCGCTCCCTTTTGGTAGGCCAGCCAAGGGAATCCGCCAGCCCCGTGAACCCCGGCAGAAGCCGGCTCATGTGAAACGTCGTGATGACGTATCGGAGAAATGCAATGTCACTACCCCGTAATGTGCAAGAACAGATCGACCGTGCCGCTCAGATCCAGAGTGATCTGAATAAGCCAGCTGAACCCGAGAATCCCGCACCAGCGGCTCCCGAGAAGGAAGCGGCTCCCGAGCCGGTCAAAGCGCAACCCGCCCAGCAACCCGCGACCAACGCGCCCGACGAAATCGAAGGTAAGCCAGCTTCGTACTGGAAACACCGCTTCGACGTTCTTCAGGGCAAGTACAACGCCGAGGTGCCTGCACTGCGCAAAGAAGTCAGCGAACTCCAAAAGCAGATCCAGCAAGCAGGGACACCGGACGGCAGCGCCGTCGAGCGGACCCAATCTGCCGTTGCTGATCTGACACCCGAGGAGATCGAGGAGTTTGGTCCTGAGCTGGTAAACCTGATTCAGCGCGTAGCAGGCCAGGCGGCCAAGCGTAACGCTGTTGAGTCGGAGGAGGCGCAGAAGTTGCGCCAAGAGCTCGACGCTTTCAAGGAAGAAAAGCAGCAGGATGCACAGGCGACCTTCTGGTCCAGCCTGGAGGCTCAAGTGCCAGACTTCCGTCAGATCAACGCTGACCAGGCATTCCATTCGTGGCTTGCCGAACTGGATCCGTTCACAGGGACCGAACGCCAAACGCTGCTTGTCCAAGCACAGCAGCAGTGGAAAGCGGGGCCGGTCGTTGCATTGTTCAAGTCGTTCAAGGAAAGGGTACGCACCCCGAAAGTACCCGACGAGTCAGTTGTCCCGCGTTCGTCCGGCGGCGGTTATGAGACGCAGCCTGCGACCCAGGCAAAGATCTGGACGCGCCAGATGATCGATTCGTTCTACCGGGACAAAGCTGCCGGTCGGCTCAGTGCAGACCAGGCAAAAGCAGATGAAGCCGACATTTTCGCTGCACAACGCGAAGGTCGGATTCGGTAATTATCGCTGAGAAGCGAAAAGGAGTTTCAACATGGCTGGTCCTACTCGCGCTACTGGCGTCGCATCCTACGCCAGTGATTCTGCCTCGGGTTTCATTCCCGAGATCTGGTCTGGCAAGCTGGTCGAGAAGCTGTATGCCTCTACCTGCTTTGGCGAGATCGCCAACACCGACTATGAGGGAGAAATCCGTCAGAAAGGTGACACCGTTCAGATCCGCACCGTGCCGTCTATCACTATCCGTGACTACGAAATCGGCGGCGGCCTGACCTACGAAAAGCCTGTCAGTGACAAGGTTGAGCTGCAGATCGACAAGGCCAAGTATTTTGCCTTCGAGATCAACGACATCGAGAAGTACCAGGCGGACATCAAGCTGATGGACGAGTTCTCGAATGACGGCGGCGAACAGATGAAAATCGCTATCGACACCGATATTCTGGCCCGTCACTACGTTGACGTTGCCGCTGAAAACTCGGGTGCGACTGCCGGTGTGAAGTCTGAAGCCTACAACCTTGGCACCACTGGCGCGCCGGTTGCCATCACCAAGGATAACGTCCTGGACGTGCTGGTTGACTGCAGTAGCGTTCTGGATGAACAGAACGTGCCGGAGACTGACCGCTGGGTGATCCTGCCGGCCTGGATGTCTGGCATGCTCAAGAAGTCCGAGCTGCGCGACGCCAGCATCATGGGTGATACCACTTCGGTATTCCGCAACGGCAAGCTGGGCATATTGGATCGCTTCATGGTGTACATCAGCAACAACCTGTCGGTTGTCACTGACGGCACCGACAAAGTGACCAACGTCATGTTTGGCCACAAGAAGGCTCTGACCTTCGCATCCCAGATGACCCAAATGGAAGACCTCAAGAACCCGACTGACTTCGGTCAGCTGGTTCGCGGTCTTAACGTCTATGGCTCCAAGGTCATCGACGAAAAAGCCATCGGTCACCTGTACGCTAAGAAGGGCTGATCTGGTTAGGGGGCTCTTCGGAGCTCCCTTTTTTCGAGGTGAGTTATGTCTGAATTGAATTTGCAGGAACTGATCAAGGCTGTCGAGAATGCTTCCGACAAGGCTTCTCTGGAGCTGCTGGTGCGCGAGCACCTGGGCATTGAGCTTGACAAGCGTCGTTCCCTGAACGATCTGCGTGCTCAGGTTCTGGCCGGCTTGCAGCCGGTGGAGAATGGTGAGCCGGTAAGCCAGGCTGCCGAACCGTCCAGCACGGATAGCGAGCCGAAAACCGAGATCCAGGAAGCCCTGCCTGACCTGGCTGAAGACCCCGAGCCGGTGCCTGTTGTAAAGCAGCGCATGCTGAAGAACACCAAGAACGGGCGAGTATTCGTCTGGACTCCTGCGCTGGCAAAGCTGCCGGGTATGGTCGAGGCCTGATCCATGACCACTATCACCGTCGGCAACGTCATTGGCAGGGTTAAGAAGGTTCTGCAGGAGACTGCTGCCGATGGTGTGCGCTGGTCCAATGCCGAGCTTCTGGACTGGCTGAACGAAAGCTACCTTGCGATTGTCGGTATCAAGTCAGATGCCGGCGCTGTAACTGCTCAGGTTGCCTGTACTGCAGGGACAAAGCAGGTTATCCCCGAGGACGGGGACAGATTCATGGAGGCCATCCGCAATGTTCAGGGTGGCCTTTCCCTGGTCAGGACTACCAGGGCTGTACTGGACTTCACCCGTCGCCGCTGGCATGGCGAGCAGCAACAGGCGGAGCTGGAGCACTACATTTTTGACGAGATCGACCCCAAGGTGTTCTACGTCTACCCTCCAGCTCAGGCCGGTGTGGTGATCGAGATTATCTATTCGCGGATGCCGACAGGCCATGCCACGGCAGACCTGGACTCGGTCGCCACCGAGACGATTCAGATTTCCGACGGATATGCGCCGGCCATGGTCGATTACATCCTGATGCGCGCATTCCTCAAGGATGCCAGCCACCAGGCCAATTTCAGCCGGGCGCAGCTGCACATGCAGTCCTACCAGACGCAGCTTGGTCTGAAGGCCCAGGCCGAGATCGGTTTCAGCCCCAACAACCCTGGAGCCGCCTAAATGCTTTCTGACATCGTTGATGACGTACTGATCGAGGTTGTCGGCTGTCCGGTTGCCACTGCCCGCGACGCTGTCCGACATGCCCAGCGCGAGCTCTGCGACGACGGCAATGCCTGGGTGGTTGATGACGGTCCCGTGGTATTCGGTGTGGATACCGAGTTCGCAGCCGTTGAGCCACCGCTGGATGCCGAGGCCGTCCGGATCATTTCTATGCGGATTGCGGACCGAAAGCTGAAGCCTGGATTTGATTACGTCCAGGCCGGCGACAATCAGGTAAAGATCCTGATCAAGACGGATGTCTCGGAGATCGACGGCCAGCTGGCTTGCAGGCCTGTTCGCGGCAGGGATATGCCGGACGAGCTGCTGAAGCGCTGGCATTACGCTTTGATCGACGGCGCTGTAGGCCGTCTGCTTATGATGCCCCAACCCTGGAGAGATCTTCAGCTGGCGCAGTATTACCAAACGAAGTTCGCTATGCACAAGGCAAACGCGAGAGATCTTTCATTTACCGGGCACCAGGCGGGAAGCGTCCGCATGAAGGTTCCACGGTTCTAAGGGGGCAGCATGACGCCGGTACGTTTCGATTTGACCATCTACCAGGGCGCGACCTTCACTCAAAACCTGCTTTGGCAGTTCCGTGACGATCAGAATGAGCTTGTTCCGGTCAATCTGACTGGCTGCACTGCCCGCATGCAGATCCGTCGCCGCCTGAGCTCCACTGTTATCGAGCTGGACCTGGGTGCCGAGAGAATGATCACAATCCCGGATCCGGCCAACGGCACCATTCAGATCCAGATCCCTGCCGCCACCACTGAACAGCTGTCATTCCGCAGCGCGGTCTATGACATCGAAATCGAATTTCCTGATGGAACCGTGACCCGTTTTGCCGAGGGCGCTGTCCGGTTGAGCCCTGAAGTGACGAGGCCAGCAGTATGACAGACGTGATCATCATCGGCGGTATCAACAACCAGCCGCTTGAGGTCCAGCTGTCAGGCCCATCAACCAATCAGGTTGTTCTGCAGCCGGCGCCTGTTCTCCAGCAGGTATCAACTTCCGGACAGGGTGCGCCCGGTATTTCCGCGTACCAGGAAGCGGTCAGGCTTGGATTCAACGGCACCGAAGAGGAGTGGCTTGATACTCTGACCGGGTTCTTCGCTATCAAGCAAGCAGGGTTCGGTGGAACCATTGAGGAATGGATCGAGTTCATCCAGGCGACGCTCCCGAACGCCAATGCCGCCGCCCTGGCTGCGCAAGCGGCAGAGCAGTACAAGATCCAGTCCGAGCAGGCAGCTTTTGATGCCGGCCAGGCCCAGGGCGCTGCCGCAGCATCCGCATTGCAGGCCACCGCCGAAAAGGATGCAGCTGCTGCCAGTGCAGGCCAGGCTGGAAGTAGCGCCACGGCTGCCGCTGCCAGTGAGCTGGCTTCCGCAGGATCCGCTTCGGCTGCAGCACTATCGACTACTGCCGCTCAAGCAGCAGCCCAGGCTTCCGAGGATGCCAGGGATCTCGCCCAGGCCAGCAGCGTTTCAGCAGCTGGATCCGCGACCGCTGCCAGCACTTCAGCTGGCGAAGCGACCACTGCCAGAACGGGAGCAGAGGCAGCGCAGGCATCCGCAGAGCTCGCCCGTGATGCGTCGCAAGGTTTTCGTGATGAAGCGCAAGGGCATGCCAGTTCTGCTGCAGGATCCGCTTCTCAGGCCGCCACAAGTGCAACCGCCGCAGATTCGTCTGCAGGCGCAGCACAAGGATCGGCCACGGCAGCCGCCGGCAGCGCAACAGCAGCAGGTAACAGCGCCAGCTCTGCAGCACTGAGCGCGACCGGCGCATCTGGATCCGCTTCTGATTCAGCGAACAGCGCAGCCGCCGCATTGGCCAGCCAGGGCGCAGCCGCCACGTCGGCAAGCAATGCCTCGGCAAGCGCAACAGCTGCCGCCGGGTCTGCCACGTCGGCCAGCAACTCTGCTACAGCGGCATCCGGATCTGCAGGAAGCGCAGCCACCAGCGCCAGCAATGCAGCCAGTTCTGCCACGTCGGCATCTACCAGTGCAGGCAATGCTGCCACGTCTGCCACGAATGCGTCCGATTCCGCCAGTGCTGCTGCTATATCTGCAACCGCCGCTGCCGGATCCCAGACTGCCGCTGCCGGATCCGCAACAACCGCAACCAATGCAGCGACCGACGCTCTTGGATACCGTGATACCGCCATGACGGCGCGTGACCAGGCCGTTGCTGCTGCCGCCGAGCTCGAAGGCTTTGATCCTTTGCCGGCAACACCTACGGATCCAGAAGAAAAGTACTTGGCAGGAACGAAAGCCTGGGCTGATTTTGGCGCTGCCGTGCGCGGTACGCTGCTTGGCGGGTACATGGCCGGGACCAACGCCGCCATTGCGGCAGCTGATACGCTGCTTGAAGCCATTGGCAAGATCCAGGGTCAGATCAATGCTCGGGCGCTGACAACGGACGCCAGGTTTACTGACAGTCGAGAGTGGACTGCTGCTACTGTCACCCAGGCCGAGGCCGAGTCAGGTGTGGCTACCACTCGACGGGCATGGACGGCGCAGCGGGTCAGGCAAGCAATCTTGGCCTGGTGGACAGGGTCTGCAGACAAGACAAAGCTGGACGGTATCCAGACAGGCGCCCAAGTAAACGTCGGCACCAACCTGTCGCTGGAAGGCACCGGCAACAGCATCACCCTGAATAGCTCGACCGGGACTGGCACGCCTTTTTACGTCGCGTCCCAAACAAACGCTGGCCTTATGTCAACCGGGGACAAGGCCAAGGTCGATTCGATCAACGCGAGCGACGTAAACAACTGGGACGCCGCTTTCGGCTGGGGCGACCATGCGCTTGCGGGCTACTTGACTTCCGAGTCAGACCCCAAGCGAGTGAACACGCTGGCTTTCAGCGGCACGACTACCAAGACGCTGACCTTGACTCTGGCCGACGGAACCACGGTTACTGGCACCTTCGCAGACAACAATACGACGTATTCCGTCGCTACTGCTGCCGAGCTGCAGACCGGCACGGCGACGACCGCTCGATCTGTATCTGCAGCACAGCTCAAGGCTTGGGCCGACTGGCGTTTCACAGGGTATGCAACCGAGGCCTTTGTCACCAGCCAGGGCTATGTCGTTACTGGTGACGCTCGCCTTTCAGACGCCCGTGAATGGACAGCAACTACCGTATCGCAGGCGGAGGCAGAAGCAGGCGTCGGCACCACAAGACGGGCCTGGACAGCCCAGCGAATTGCCCAGGCTATTGCTGCGCTCGGTGGCAGCGATTACACGCAAGGCAACGGCATCGTCATTGACGGGACGCAGATCCGCCTGAATACCACCATTGCTGGTGGGCCATATACATTCAGCGGCAACGTGCTCGCGGCCAACTCAATTGATCCTGATGCGGTATGTACTGGGTTCATCTCGTTTTCAGGGAACCCTGCAACCATCCGCTCTAGTTTCGGCTGCATCACTTCCGTGACTCGGAACGGAACCGGTGATTACACCTTGACACTCACCGGGTTGAATAACGCGAACTACTGCGTCGCGGGATGGGCGAGGGGTGCAACTACCTCTGCTCCTGGCATTGTGACGCAAGACAGTAACGGCACCGCGAGCACTACGACGCTGACGCTGAGAGTGCGAAATAACGGCGGTTCGGCGGTTGATTCGTCGAATATCGGCATCCTTATTTTCGGAGGCAAGTAATGCCCAGCCCATACATCTTGTTTGTGAACGCCGAGGGCTTTCTTCGACTGACCACGGTAGTACCGGGCGTGGATCGCTTGTCTGTTGTTCCGGATCTGGTCCCGACCGGCAATCCGTACTGGCTGGCAGAGCCGGAAGAGATCCCTCAAATGGACAACTATGAAGCATGGACAGTAGATCTGGCCGAAGTGCGAACCCCTGATGGGTATGGAGCGTGACCAATGTTTGCAGTGAAGATCGATCTGGCGACGATCAAGGCGAAGAAGATCGCCGAAATCAACGAGCGTAAAGCGTATGAGGAAGTGCGCGGCTTGCCGTACTACTTCGATGGCGAGCGCGATTATATCCAGCTTCGCGGCGAGCGCGACCGCAGCAACATTACCGCCCTGGTCACTCAGGCGCTGATCCTGCAAGGCCAGGGCGTCACTGATGCCGTGATTCCATTTATGCCCGAGAGCAACACACTGCGAATGCTGACGCCCACTCAGGTGATCGAAATGGGTCAGGCTGTAGTCGGCTTTAGTAGTGCTTGCTACGGCACTGCTTGGGCGCTTAAAGCGGCTGTTGAGGCAGCGACTACGGTTGCCGAGGTTGAGGCTATCGAGTGGCCGGAAGGTGAGTTCTGATGCTGTTCCCGACACTGATCGAGAAGCCACTAGTACCATTGCTGCACATGCAAGGTACGTTTACGGCGATGGCTCAAAGGGAGGCTATGGACCCCAATACGTTTGCGACGGGGCAAGTGCGTGGACTGGATTCAAACTCAGGGCTGACTACGAACCGGATTTCGCTGCATGCTACTAACCAGTATGAGGCTATGGCATCCGCTACCGCAAACACGGTTATAGTTTATGGGTCAATCAAAGATAGGGTCGAGTTCTTTAATAGTCCGGTAAACGTACTTAGCTACGGTTCCGGCGTTCGCACGGAAAGGTATGGCGACTTTGGTTTTATATCGTCGCAAGGGGTCTATCTAACGTTGCTCAACACTACCAATTCAACTTCATGTGTCTGCCAAGTCACGACGTGGGCGTTTGCTATATCCGGGGATGGCAAGTTCGCCACTAACATGCGCAGGTTCACTAAAGTTTCCGGCACAGACCCATGGGACGTTCTTGTTCCAGGCGACAACATTGAAATTTATATGGGGAACGGGCTTTGAAAGAGATCCAGGGTATCAAGAGGGTTGAAGGACAAAAGAAGTGGACTTACTACAACGTCGATGGCTTGCCACCACTTTGCCTGTATCGGGTTCGCGTACCCCGTGGCACTCGCTGGAATGTCTATACACCGCGTCCTGGTGACGGTATGGCAGGCGACACTGATGATGTCGTATCGCTGCCGACGCTAACCGTTATCCCGCCCGGCGGCCATGTCCGGGTCCATTGTGACCAGTTCGAGGAACCGATTGAGTACATCGGTAGCTGGAAGCGCGTAGGTGCGGGGATCATCTTCAAGGCGGTATTCGACTATGAAGCGCTTGAGGATACTGAATGGCTTTGCCTCGCCGGGCACAATCCCGCGCTGCCGGGCTACAAGCTGAGTCCTTTACTGCTTGAAGCGGGTGACGTGTACCGGGTGCCTGCCGGGGTCCGCCTGATTGTGTGCATGAAGGGCGAGCGTTTTGCAGGCGCGTGGCAGGTAGATGAGGGCGACGAGTTTTCCTTGGACGGCAAAGCCCTGTTGGGGCTGGTGGAGGAAGTGAATGTATAAGCAGTCGCGCAAGACTTTGTTTGAAGGCCAGGAAGTCACATTCAGCTACGCCGCTGGGGACCGCACGGTAACGCTTTATGCTGGTGCAACCGCGCCTGTGCTGGTCCCGCTGGAGGCAACCATCCTCAAGGCTGGCGACCGGCTTACGGTCACGGCGACCGAGGATTCAACCATCAGTGTTCTGAGGATCGAGCAATGAAAAGGCCCGCACTGCTTTTGTCTGTAGCTATCGCATTTGATCAACTGCTCAACGCAATCCTGGCTGGCTGGCCTGACGAAACTCTGTCCAGTCGCGCCTATCGCATGGATGGCAAGAAAAAGCGCTGGACCATTGCCCGTCGCGTTATCGATGGCATTTTCTTCTGGCAGGACGAGCATTGCCGTATGTCGTTTGAGACTGAAAAGGCCATGCGCCACTTGCCGCTGGAGGCCCGCCAATGAGTCTGCTGCAGCCGGTATGCACCCCGATTAAATACTTCCAGGCCCATGAGCTCGATTGTAGAGGCAGTCGCAAGATCGGGCCGGACGGTAATGCCATTCCTGGTACTGGCGTAATCAAAATGGACCCGAGGTTTGCCCGCAACCTGCCGTTGCTGCGTGGCGCCTGGGGCGAGCCGCTTTCGCCTTCCTCGGTATGCCGGACGCCAGAGCACAACCGCAATGTGCGCGGCCACAAGAACAGCATGCACCTGACAGAAAACCCAAAGTGGCCGACCATCGGGACCATGGGGTGCGACATCAAGTGGCGCAGCTGGAGCACTGAAAAGAAGCTGCGTTTCGCACAGCTCGCCTGGAAAATGGGCTGGTCAGTCGGCCTGCACAATGGTTTCTGTCATATCGACCGGCGCGCAGATCTCGGGCTGGCCAATCTGCCGCAGGGCGTATTCCTGTACGGCACTTGGTCTGGCGCGTTCACACCAGAGGATGTCAAAGCATGAAGATTGCACTGGCTGGCTTTCGTGGTGAGATCCCGATATTCGATCCGCGCATACTGCCAGAGCAGAATGCCCAGCGGTCCCGCAATGCTTATCTGAAGCGGGGAACGCTGAAGCCTGAGCGCGCTCCAGGCCCGGTGACCGAGATTCCTGCCGTGGTGGCGCCTTCCTCGCTGTATCGCTATCCGCTCGGCAATAACAGAGAAGGCTACTGGTTTGTTTGGGGTGCCAACAAGATCGTCAACGCAGTGCGCTCGCCGCTGGCAAATGATGACTTCAGCCGCTTGTACTGGACCGGCGACGGCGCGCCCAAGATGGGCAGCATTGTGGATATTACGACCGGCCCTGGACCTTACCCTTCAACCAGCTATTTGCTCGGAGTTCCGGCGCCTGGTCTGCCGCCGACAACCACGGTTCCGCCTGATCGAGTGAGCTTTGATCAGCAGCCGCTTACTACCGTCCAGACCAGCTATGTCGTGACCCAGGTATCGCGGTTCGGTGAGGAAAGCGCGCCTAGCCTGCCAAGCCTGCCGGTAACCCGGTGGGATATGGTCGAAGATGCCCCTGCCGGCGGTGGCGTGACAGTCAACCTGCCGGCGGTATCCAGCGGCAACCATGACATTGTATCGGTGCGGATCTATCGGGCAGAGCTGTCCGGGGTGTTCCAGTTCGTCGGCGCGGTCAATGCAGGCGTCGGTACGTTCTTCGATGAAGTCTTGAGCGAGAACCTGGGCATACCTGTCCCGTCGCTGGAATGGGATATGCCGGATCCGCAGATGGTAGGCCTGACCGCTATGCCGTCCGGATTTATGGCCGGTTTCTTCGGCAATACCCTGTGCTTCAGCGAATCGTTTTTCCCGCATGCCTGGCCGGTTTCATACCAGCAGGCATTCACTGATCAGATTGTCGGCATTGTATCGGTGACGGGCGGCCTGATCGTGGCAACCGATGGCAAGCCGGTCATTGTCAGTGGATCCTCACCAGCGGCCATGAGTGCCAATCAGCTCGATACTGAGCAGCCCTGCCTGTCTCGCCGGTCCCTGGTCGATATGGGCGAGTTCGCCATGTATGCGTCGCCTAATGGCCTGGTTGCGCTGGGCGGTGGCGAGGCCCGCGTGGTTACCGAGCAGGTAATGAGCAAGGAACAATGGCAGGCGCTGAATCCGGCCACCATGCACGGCTACAAGTACGAAGGCCGGTATCTTGGTTTCTATGACGGCGGGGCATTCATTTACAGCCCGGATGCCGGCATGGAGTTCTTTGATGTCAGCGCCACAAGCGGGTACTACGACATTGCCCGCGACCGGCTTTATCTGATCCAGGGCAACAATATCAGCGCCTGGGGTCAGGGCGACAATCTTCTAATGTCTTGGAAGTCGAAGATATTTGAGGCGCAAGAAGGCATCAGTTTTAATTGCGCAAAGGCCATTGCCTACGGGTATCCGGTCACGGTCAGGATCTTTGCCGATGGCGTTCTTTGGCACACCCAGACCGTGCAAGATCGAGGCATGTTCCGGCTGCCGCCCGGCACAGCCCGCGATTGGGAAATTGAGGTTGAGGGTCTGCATGAGATCTCTTCAGTGCAGATTGCAGAAACACCGATGGAACTGGTTTAACAGAGTGAGCTGAAATGAAAAAGCGCAAGACACTGCCCCCGGTTACCGCTCGGATCCCGGCAGAATTGCGCCCATTGCTGGCCGCTATTGCCGAGATCATGGAAACAGGCGAAGGCGTGCGCGGGGATCCGCTTGATCGAAAGCTGACACTGCGCGACGTGCTCGACGCCGGCATTGCATCAACCAGGCTGCCGAACCGGCCAGAGTCCGGCCTGGTGCCGAATGTTCCGCTGCCAGTTCTGACCATTCCGCCACCGCCTGCCGGATTCAACGCGGTTGGCGGGTTTGGCGGCACAATCACTCTGAGCTGGTCCGTACCGCAGCAGCAATATGGCAATCACGCCTTTACCAATATCTACCGGGCAGCCACGGACAACTTCTCGAATGCGCAGCTGGTAGGCCGTGACGGCGGTTTTATCTATGTCGATAAAGTCCGTGACGATACGACCGCAGTCACTAATCCTGGCGCCGTGGCCAGCTTCTACTACTGGATTACGTTCACTTCAGCCGCAGGCATTGAAGGCCCGCCGTCATCACCCGACGGCCTGTTTGCCGAAACTTTGCCTGACCTTCAGTTGCTCCAGGCCCAGCTTCAGGGACAGATTGATGCGGATCTGCTGGATCTCGGGCTACGCACCAGGATCGACAATCTTGATGGCCCAGCCGACCAGCCAGGCACGCTGAACAACTACCTGGAAGGCGAGTTCAGCCAGGTAGGCAACAACATTCAGTCAGTACAGAACCGCGTATCCATTGCCGAGACTGAGATCGAAGGCTTGCGCGTGGATGTCGATGGCGCAACTACTCTGATTGGCGATGAGACGCAGGCCAGAATAAACGCCGATGATGTCCTGGTATCACAGCAGAACCTGCTGGCCGTCCAGCTACGCGGCAGTTACGACGGGTCCGACCTTGAGCAGGTCACGTCAGGTCTTATATTCCAGGAAAAGCAGGCCCGCGTACTGCGAGACGAGGCTTTTGCCGAACAGATCTCGCTGATCTCTGCAGGCGTGGGCGAGCAGTTCGATCCGCTCAAGATGTACCACTTCGACAGTACGGCTGAAGCCTGGACGGGTAATGGCGCACCCGTGGTTGCCGGTGGCTTTATCACGCCTGCCAACGGTACTGATCCGTGCATTCGATCACCTGCCGGGCTGGCGGTCAATTCAACGCAGTACAGCCAGGTTCGCGGGCGTATCCGTAAAACAGGATCACCCGTGTGGGATGGCGAACTGCGCTGGAAACTGCAAGGCAGCTCAATCTGGGAGGTCGCCGCGATACCCGAACCGGACTTTGATCCGAACGGCATAGGCCTGTTCTCGGTAACTCCAGGCTGGGACGGCACGATTGATCAGATCGAGCTGTGCCTGGTCGAGGAACAGAGCTCGGCAAACGGTATCAGCTACGACTGGATTGCCATTGGCCGGCCTTCGCCTGGCGCATCAAGCGCGGCATTGGCTGCAGAGGTCCAGGCCAGGGCAAGCGCCATTGCAGCCGAGGTATCGGCAAGGGAGAGCTTGCAGGCCAGCCTGATCGGATCCGCGAACCCGGCAACAGTAACGCTTCCCAGCCTGACTTCGGGCTTGATCCATGCCGAGCGCACTGCCAGGACTACCCAGGACAGCGCGCTGGCAACGCAGATCAGTACGCTGTCCGCCACGGTAGGCAGCAACGACACCCAGGTAAGGGCGCTGATAACCAACGAATCGACTGCGCGGGCAAATGCGGATACCGCACTGGCAGGCCAGATCAGCACTCTTTCGGCATCGGTATCTGGTAACCAGGCTGCAATTCAGAGTGAGGCGCAGGCGCGCGCTGATGCCGACGGCGCCATTGCCAGCTCGGTTTCGACGCTTCAGTCAACCGTGAGCGGAAACACTGCCTCGATACAGACCCAGCAGCAGGCAATCAACGGGCTTTCTGCAAGCTACGTTCTGCGCGTCCAGGCCGGCAACACGCTTGGCGGGTTCGGGCTTTACAACGACGGCAATACGCTCGACTTCAGGATCCTGGCTGACAAGTTCAGTATCACCCCGACGGCGCTTGGTGCAGGGGTGAGCCCGTTTGTCATCGACGGCGGCATTGTCTACATGAATACGGCAATGATCAAAGAGGCCTCGATCCAGCAGGGTCAGCTTGGGCCTATCGGTTTCGGTAAAATTGTCGATAGCGAAGGCGCGCCGGTCACTACCCTGGAAGGCAAGCTGAAGGCTGAAAGCATCGACGTTGAAAACCTGCAGGTAGGCAATCAGCAGATCTCGGGCGTTATTCAGTCGAACGCATTGGGTGGTAACGGACTGCCTCGATGGAGCCTAAATAAGGACGGCGGACTTCAGCTTAATGGAGTTGGCGGCGACGGAAGAATGGAGATCAGAGACGACTACATTAAGGTCTATGATGAAAACGGGCAGCTCAGAGTTCAGATCGGAGATTTGAGCGCATGAGTTACGGCGTCAAGGTTATTTCGGCGCAAGGTGATCCTGTGTTTGATATTGATGACAGGCTGCCCAAGATCTATTTTGAAGGCGTTTTTAGGTTGGGCACCGGACAGGGTTCGAGGGTGATACCTTGTCCGGGCGTAGTAAATAACGGAAGGTTTGCAGCGGTACTAAGTGGGACCGACATTTCTGCCACCGTGGTGGCGATAATAAGGCCTGACGAGATACGGCTTAGCAGGCCGCTAGTTTTTGGCTCTAACACCATATTTACTGACTGCTACCTGACGGTTTACACGTTATGACCTTTGGATTCAGATCAACAAGTTCGGAAGGCTTTGGACAGATAGATTCGGTATATCAGGCGCTTTATTTAATCGAGGAGACAGATAGGTCAACTCCGACAAGAAGATCAAACGGGAGCTTCAGTTCTTTTGGTCCGCCTGCAGGATATAACTTTAACGAGTGCCTTGTTTTTGTTCAGATACAGAACGAAGGCGACTCTATAATGCTTCGGTCTTTGTCGGCAAACGCAATAACCATAACAAGCGGGATCTCGCCAAACAATACGCAAGGTAGGTCAGTTCCTTATAACTACAGAGTTTACGCGAAAAGGAAAACACCATTCCCTGCAGGCTCCGGCTATGGGATGCGAGTCTTTAATGAAATCGGGGAAACGGTTTTTGATAGCAGATTTATACCGCTAAGACTTTCAAGCTATCAGGAAATTCTATTTAGCGCGGGCTCACCAAAAAGAGCGATCAGTCAGGCTGCTGGTCGATGGATTTGCTTAAACGGGACTAGCTTTGTTACTGGTACATTTGAGCAGTCTAACGGGCGTATACAGATTCGGCAGCCTGGTTTTATAGTCGAGAACTCAGAGTTAAAGATAACCAACCTAATAAGAGATATGACCTCTGGCGGCGATCCCGGCACTACGCCGAGAGGCATAAACCTTCTTGTTGCAAGATAACCAAAACACAGGTTAGCGAAATGCCAAGACCAGACGAAAACAACTTTCTGCACACTGTTCTTTGCGGCAACCAGGCCGCAATCGACTATGTGTGCATGATCTTCAGGATTAGCCAGATCTTTGATGATCTGGCCGACAAGGACCGCGAAGTTAGCGACGAAGATCTGCGTCGCGTTATGTGGGAAACTATGATTGAGTTACCGGGCAATCCCTTCTACCGGCAATTTGAGCTGACGCTCAGACCGATGATGGCTGCCGCTCTGCAGGACTGGTTTGATGCTACACGGATGGAGCAAGACGGCGACGAGCACGGCTTGACCCTGGCCTTTGTGCTACGGGACATGCTTACAGGAATAGTGATTCAGTGCGCCGGCATATTGGGTGGATACAAGTGGATGCAGCAGAACTCGGTAGAGATCCGCAGGCACTTCCATGAAGACACCTTTCAGCAATATCTGATTGACTTGGAGGTAAGCCATGAGCGGCGGCGGCGGCGATAAGCCAGAAGATACACCAGAGCAGCGTTATGCTGCCAATGTGGCGGCAGAAAAGTGGAACTTTGCACAGGCAAAGCTGGCGCCACTTGAGAACGAATACATGGCCAGGGTCGAGGACATGGGCAGTGAAGGGCGCAAGTCCTATGTCCGTGGCGCTGCGAACCAATCGACCATGGCCGGCCTTGGCCAGGCAGAGCAGCAGGTAGGATTGCAGCTTGCCCAGGGCGGCATCAATCCTAACAGCGGTCGCTGGCAGGGAACCCAGGGAGACGCTGCCGGCATGCAGGCGGCTGCCGGTGGCGAAACCATGGGACGCGGCCTGTTCCAGCTCGGGCAGGAGCAGGTGCGCGGCATGCAGAACATTGTCGCAATCGGATCCGGCCAGGAAGGCAGGGCGCAGGCAGGCCTTAACCAGATTGCTTCGCAGTCTGCAGCTGACTCGCGCCAGGATTTCACCAATTCGTTCAACCGCAGATCCGCGAACCTTCAGTTGCTTGGGCAGGTAGCCGGCGCTGGGGCGAGCTACGGGCTTTCTGGTGGCTTCACTGGTGGATCCATGGATACAGCCCTTGGCCAGACCTATGCGAACCAGACAGGCAGCTTCGGGACTGAATATGGCACCGCTGCGCCACTTAGCTGGCAGATGCAGATGAGAGGTCAGTAATGAACTCACTTATCACAGGGCTGATGCCCGCACCCCAGGCGAACCCTACGCCTTTGATCATTGATCCGAATGCTGCTTTTCGTGGTGACCGTGGCGCGTCTACGGTCCTGGGTAAACTGTACCGGGCGCAATGGGAAGACTGGAAAAACCGCTTTTCGCCCTACATTGACCGGCTGGCAAACAAGGCTATGGATCCAGGCTTTGCTGAAGGCCTTGCTAACCAGGCGTCTGGATCCGTGGATACCACTTACCAGAATGTCCAGTCCGGCATGGCCATGCAGCGGCAAGGATACGGTATCAGCCTGACCCCGGCGCAGCAGCAGGCCGAACAGCGCAAAATGGCAGTCGGCAGATCCGCAGACAGCAATGCTGCGTACAACAACGCGAAGATCTCTGCTCGGGATATGCAGGATCAGATACTGGCAGGCGGCATGGGATTGAGCAATATCCCAGGCGGCAACATGCAACAGGGTGGCTGAAATGTCATACGGTCTATTGGGGCTTAAAGGCAAGATGGAAACCGAGGCTATGCAGGGTCTGCAGAACCTAGACCAGGCGCAGCAGCAGGCAAAGCAGCTGGCTGACCAGGCCGATGAAGCCCGCAAGCAGCAAAAAATGAGCGGTGCTGCCATGGGTGCCGCCATAGGTATGGCAGCCGGCCCCATGGGGGCGCTTGTTGGCGCCAGCGTCGGGTATCTTGCTGGATCCCTTTTCTGAGGAATTACGAATATGGCACTTGATACTAGGGGACTGGCTGACGGTTTCGCACAAGGCTTTGGCCTGATGGAAAGCCATCAGCAGCGCAAAATCGACAACGAGCGAGCTGACCGACAAGAGCAGCGGCAGGGTCGGCTTGATGAGCAGAATGATCAGGTCTTCCAGGCGCAGATGGATGACCGGCAAAAGCAGGACGATCTTCTGCAGATCCGGGCTTTCTACGAGCAGGAGGCTGCCGGCCTGGAGCCTGAGATTACGCCAGAGCTCAACACTGCGTTTGATCGAAACAAGTACCTTCGGATTGATCACGTTTATGGCGACAGTACCGCCAAGGCAGTGAGCATTGCCGAGCAGGTGGCGACAGGGTCAATGGATCCGAATCAGCCCGAGGCGCTTGAGGCGTTCAATCTTATGTTTGCGCCTGACATCAATCGCGGTGACGCCGCAGATCTTGAGCCAGGCCAGACGGCGGAAAAGCGTATTGTTGGGGTTTACCCTGGGAGCAATCCAGAGAATCTGGTCTTCGAGCTGGAGGTCAGCGTGAAGGGTGAAGACGGCAGCGTGGTTCGCTCTTACCGCGCACCAATGACGCCGAACCATAGTGCCGATGACGACGAGGTTGCCGAGGTGCCTATCGAGACCCTGGTCAATGCAGCCCAGGGCATGCGAGCACTGCAGAGCGCGATACCGCCAGAGGTTCGCCAGCGTCGCCTGCAATACCTGAGAAATATGGGGATTTTGGGGCAGGCAGGCGATCAATGGGAACAGGTAGATGGGCCTGGCGGCTCGGTTCTTCAGCGCAACAAGGCAACCGGCGAACTCAAGCAAGTTGTCGGGCGCGAGTCTACCTATGGCCTCGGCGGATATGCTCCAGGATCCCTGGAGAAAACCATGGAATATCTGCGAATCCAGTTCCCGGACGAGACGCCGGAACAGCTGTTTGAGCGGGCAAAGCGGAGCGCAAGCGCGCCTGTAGATGGCGGCCTTTCTGCGCCTCAGGGGCGCCTTTCGGACCAGCTCAGACGGCGCATAGCAGAGCTGCGGGAACAGGAGTTCATGGTTGAATCAGAAGAGGAAAGGGAAAGCATCAGGGCAGAGCTGAATCGGCGCAATGAGCAGTTGAGCAGATTGCTTAGCGAAAGCGAAGGGGAGCAGCAGCAGCGTCCGGCGCCACAACGCGGATCCTCAGTTCGTAGCGAGACGCCTGCCGAGGATCCTGCCAGCCGGCACGACGATTTGTTTTTGAGGTAGCAAAGCTGCCCGTGGCAGCTTATCTGTTATCGTAAAGCATCACGCAATCATCAACGCCGGGAGGCATAGATGGACAGTAACCAGCGCAGTCACCGCCCATGGGCAGAAGTGGCATCAGACGAACGATTTTTGGCACTTCAGCCCGAAGAGCAGGAGGAGGCGCGCCAGGCATACTTGAATAGAATGGTACTGCCGAATGTCCCTGAAGCTGACCGGGAAATGGTTACTGAGCGGTTCAATCAGCACTCCCTTCCCCTTATGCCGTCTGCAGCGAGGCAGGCAGAGATTGAGGCGCAGAAGCAAAGCCAGTACCAGGAGCAGGCGCCAAAGCAAAGACCTGTATCGCAGGCGCAGGCTGGGCTCCAGCTGCCAGAGAATGCAGCGCCAGAGGTGGCGCCAGAAGATCAGCTTCCGAGGCGCAATTACATGCTTACCCCGGCCTGGCGGGACGCACTTGATCGACGCGACGGTATCGTTCGCCCTGAAGACCCCGAAGACCGCACCACGGGAGAAGCTGCAAAGGATCTCGCGGTTTCATACGGAGTCGGATCAGGCAACACGCTTGCAACCCTCGGTACGATTTATGGCCTGATGAAGGCTGACCTGAATCATCCGGTACGTCGTTATGGCGAAAGGGTGGCCGATTTTTACAGGGAAGAAAAATCAGATGGCCTTCAGGCACGAGAGCAGCGCCGAGAGAATGCTGTCCAGGCCGAAGATAGCGAGCTTGGTAAAATGGTTACCACGTTTACCGAGACGGCAACCGACCCTGCACTTCTGTCTTCGTTTGGCGCGGAGCAGGCACCAAACCTTGCAGTAAGCGGCATGTTCGGAACCCTGGTTAAGTCAGCGGCACTTATGGCCGGGACTCGGCAGTATGTTGCAAATTTGCTAGGTACAGGAACGTCGGTTGGGGTTGGTGGTGCAATGCACGGTGCTGATGTCGGCGGGGAGACCTACGACATAGTGGCGGCAATGAGTGACAAGGAGTCGGACATTGCGGCAAACGAAACCTATCGCAATTTGATAGCCGAAGGCGTGCCAGAGGCTGATGCTCGGGAGCAGGTGCATGTAGAGCTCGCAAGGGTCGCAGCGGCCCGCGCAGCAGCCACTTCAATTGGTATCCAAGCGCTTTTCCCTTGGGCTCGCACCATCGAGAGAACCATGGTTGGCCAGGCTGGAGTTGAAGGAGCAACGACAATGCTCGGCGGTGCCGTTCGTGGTTTCGCTGGTGAGTCATTGAGCAACGCAACCGAGGAGGCATCCGGCGCGCTGTTCCGCAATATGTCAGTTCAGCAGGTCAATAACGAGCAGTCCCTTTCTGAAGGAACGGGTGAGGCCGCAGGCATGGGCCTGCTGTTTGGTCCTGTGGGCGGTGCTGCCGGGGCGGTAACAGGCTACACGGTTGGCAAGGAGGAGGCCGAGGCAGAAATGCTGAAGGCGACAATCAAAGCGCTGTCTTCTGCAGGAGTGGATGTCAAAGACTATGACGCGCTTGTTGCTGCAAGCCAGGATCCAATTATTGCCAATCAGGTTGCCATTGCCCAGGAGCAGGCAATTCAGAGGTTCGGGGTTGCAGGAAAATCTCTGCAAGACAAGGTATGGAGCATTGAAGACGAATATGAGTCACCTGTAACGCTGGATGACGTTGAGCAATCAATGCCTGGCGACCAGCCTGGCGCGCAGCCAGATCCCCAGAATGCCGACGCGCAACCAGCTCCAGGCGCCGGCCTTGATATTCCAGCCGGCCAAAACATAGGACCGCAGGAAGCCGGCCAGGCAATCCAGCAATCGAATCCCTATGGCCTGCAACTCGATCAGGCCGGTCCTGTCCAGGGTGGCGCATATACCGGCGAGCAGGCCATGCCGCAGCAGGCTGAAACGCCAGTGCAAGGCCAGGCGCCGATTCAGCTATCTGACAATGAGACAGGCATTTATCGCGTGCCTGTCGATCAGATCCAGGTTGATCCGAAGGCCTATCAATTCAGGACCGAGGTAAACCAGGCTGGCACCGACAACCGTCTTGATGCCGTCGAGTCATGGGATGACAGCAGGGCTGGCGTGGTTGTTCTGCACCAGCGTCTTGACGGCTCAATGTATGCGGCTGACGGTCACCACAGGGTATCGCTCGCCAGACGCCTGGGGCAGCCGGCCATCAATGCTCGCATTCTGCGCGAGGCTGACGGGGTTACCGTTGCTGACGCACGCCGAGAGGCGGCAATGATCAATATCGCCAACGACAATGCCACGGCGGTGGACGTTGCCAAGGTGTTCCGTGACAGCGATATGGATGTGGCCCAGGTACGAAAGGCCGCAAACCTACCGAATACCCAGCTGACACGCGACGGCGAAAGCATTGCGAAGCTGGGGGAAAATGTATTTGGCCTGGTCACTTCCGGCCAAATGACCCCGAAGGATGGGGCGGTGATCGGCAGCATGTTCGCGGACCCTGATCAGCAGAGCGAGGCTGCGCGGATTTTCCTGAATACCAAGCCTGAAACCGACTACCAGCGCCAGATCCTTGGAAACGAGATCCGCAACGCTGGTTTTGCCAAGCAGCAGGGATCCCAGGGCGGTCTGTTCGGTGATGACGCGGAAACCGTTGGCCTGTTGCAAAGCCGCCTGAAGGTGATGGACAAGCTGCGCCAGGCCTTGAGCAGCGACAAGCGCCTATTCAATACCCTGAACGATAATGCTGACCGGGCAACCCAGGCCGGCAACCAGATTAACGCAACGGAGAATGCTAGAATCTCGGAGTCGGCGCAGCGCAATATCGACCTGCTTTCTCAGGTAAGCACTACGCCAGAACTCAACGCCATGGTGAACGCAGCGGCAGAGCGGATCAGCAATGGTGACCCGATAGCCCAGGTTGTGCGCGACCTCAAGAGTGAAATCTTCGACTATGGACAAGCCCAAGGAAAAGAAAAGTATCCTGCAGGAAATGCTGGCAGCCAATCGACTGGTCGGGCAAGGAATGCCAATCGACCAAGTGAATCGGTATCTGAAGGAGACTCCCGAGGACAAGATGATCGAGGAGAATCTGGAACAGCTCAAGAAGCAGGGCGTGAAGATTTTACCCTAGAGCCTCAGACCGAGGAGCAGGCTGCCGAGCAGGCCAGGCAGCAGGCCGAGCGCACTGCTGCAGATAACCAGGCTGCCCGAGAGGCAGAGCAGCGCGACCAGGCCGACCGGGAGCGTGATGACTTTGGTCTGACCGGCTCAGATCTTCCTGCAGACGTTGCTGCCGCTGCCGGCCAAAACTCGCTCTTCAGCCTTGGCAGCCGGCCAGGCAAGGTAACCAAGCTGGCGCTGGACAATATCGCCCAGGTACTGCGCCGGCCTGGCGTCAATATCGTTACCGTTCAGTCGCCCAAGGATCTGCCGGCGGAGGTCCAGGCGGAGATCCGTGGCTTTGAGGATATGGCTGAAGGCTTCCTGCTGGACGGGACCGCCTACCTTATTGGCGACAACCTTGTTTCTGAGGACCGCGCCAGAGCCGTACTGATCCATGAAGTAGTTGGCCACCATGGCATCAAGACCTTGTTTGGTGACAAGGCTGGCGAGGCCTTCCAGTCGATCTATAAGGTCATCAACAAGCGTCTGCGCGCTGCCTTGCATGAGAAGTACAAGGCGCAGACCAAAGGAATGACCCCCGAGAAAGCCCGCGAGCTGATTGCCGAGGAGTTCATTGCCTCGGTATCCGAGCCCCAGGTATCCCTGACTTCAATGCAGCGCGTGGTAGCCAAGATCCGTTCCGGGATCCGCAGCCTGTACGGCAACGAGTTTGCCGGCAAGCTGAATACCGTGGACATCCTTTACATGATCGAGCGTGCCGGCAAGCTGCAAGGCATGCGTGGGCCTTTCGTGAAAAGCACTGACGGCGCCAGGTTCAGCTTTGTGGGGCGCGGTGCGATCAATGCAAACAGGGATGCGCTCGAAGTCGCACGCACCATGCGCATAAATGGCGAAAACCAGGAAAGCATACGCAAGGCAACAGGCTGGCATTACGGCCCTGACAGAAAATGGCGATACGAGATCGCAGACAAGGGCATGCGGTTCAAGGCGCCAGTGCAGATCATGGGGGACTCAAGCACTCCGCTGAGAGCAAAATCGCTTAACTACCTGAAAGGTGAGGATGGCCGGTATGTAATCGAGATCGAGCCAGATCCAAGCGGATCAGACAGATCCTACATTGGACAGAATCCGCTCTATGTAACCCTTGATGAAAGCACTGTGCGCCAACTGATGCCGGATGCCGCAGAAGCCATTATTCGCGGCGAAGGCAGAGCTGACTCCATGCTTGGCACACCTTCTGCCAGGATTGATGCAGAGGTGGCAATTCAGACTGTTGGCTCGGCGCGTCTTGGCGACATCCTGGTACACCCTTCGCTGTTCGACGCATACCCGCAGTTTGAGGACTTGCCTGTAAAGGTTGACCGCAGTCTTGGCAAAGGTGGTTATACGCAGCGCATGGCGGACGGATCCCATCTCATTGCCATTGGATCCGAGCAGCAGATCTCCACCTTGATCCATGAGGTCCAGCATGTAATTCAAGACATCGAAGGCTTTGCTTCTGGTGGCAGCCCGCGCGGTTACTCCAACAACATTTATCCGGCAATGAAGCAGGCTTCCCAGAATACGCTTGAGCGTTACAGGGACGCGATTGATCGACGCAATACCTGGGCTGAAATGCTCAGTAAAAACATGACTGAAGCAGGCAAGCGCGCCTTGCTGGATGACCCGAGTTTTGCCGGGTTAGCAGAAAGCTGGGGCGCAGTGGATTCGGACGGCTCAATCAACGAGCGCAAATTCCGCGCTGCTTTGAGCGAGCTGGCTGACGCAATTCCAGACCAGGCTGCCATTCCAGAAATAGGCAGCCCCGCGCTCGGCATGCTTGTGAACCGCCTATACGACGCTGCAAGGGACGGCGAAACATTCATGGATGATTACAACCGCCAGACTCGTAAGATCAAATACTTGGACGATTCGGACGGTGGTTATGAGGGCTATACGCACTTATATGGTGAAATGGAAGCCCGCAATACCGAGAAGCGCATGCGCTATACCGACGAAGAGCGGGCTGAATTTTCCGTAGATGCGACCATGGACAGATCGGTCAATGACGCAATCGTGGTCCTTGATCAGCCGGACCCGGTTACGCAGTCTCGAATTTTGTTCAGCTTGAAAAGCCAGTCTGGAAAAGAGCGTGGTCTTCAGAAGCGCACCAAAGGAAGCCTGGAGGTCAGCGCCAGGATGCCGACAGCCAAGTCTCAGGAAAATCATTCATTCAGTCATCTTGAGCAGTTTGGGAAGCTGAACATTGCGGTACTTGAGAAGGCAGGTCTGGCAGAAAGGCAGGCAGGAATTATTTCTAGCCAGTACAGCAACTATCGACCTGCGCCAAATGCAACCTCGGCCATACAGATTCTGAACCGGTTCAAGTCTCATATCGAAGGAAACCTGCTCTGGCTGTTTGATCAGGTTCCATCCGAGGTGCGCGACAATACAAAGCAGTGGTATGACGGAGCCAGCCGTATAGCGACAGCATGGGCGGACCGATACGGCATTTCAAAGCAGCAGTCCGCTGCCACGCTTGCCACGCTGAGCCCTCAAAAGGATTGGTTTCAAAACGCCAGTCTGGCCGAGCGAGTGCTGGATGTATGGTTCGAGCAGCAGAGCACTGCCTGGTCCTCAGATATGACTGCAACCATGAGTCGGATCTATGGGAAGCCAGAGTACAAGCAGCTGCGAGACGAGATCTCTGGAAAGCGCCTTTCAGATCTCACAGAGGCGGATCAGCAAGCCGCGTGGCTGCGAATTTTTGACGAAGCCTATAACGCTCGCGGGTATCGAGAAATCAATCCTGACGGGAGTATAGGCGATTACGTTGCGACCGAAAAAGGCCAGCGGGCAAAGGTGGCCTGGGGCTCTAACAGCGAAATAGCGAAAGCTGTTCGAGTTCTTGTCGATGGCAGCGATGCGAGCATCAACAGGGCTCTTGGGGCAATGCACAAGGTTCGCAATTTTTACAACAACATTGCAGCCCCTGAAAGCGATCTTGGGTCGGTTACCATCGATACCCACGCTGTAGCTGCCGGCCTCCTTCAGCCGCTCAGTGGCGCAAGCATGGAGGTTTTGCATAACTTCGGCAGCAACGTCAAAGGTGAGCAAGGCCCAGGCTCTAACTCGAGATACGGGGTTGCAGGAACTTACCCGATTTATGCAGAAGCATACGAATCAGCAGCCAAGAAGCGGGGCGTTTTGCCCAGAGAAATGCAGTCAATCACCTGGGAAATGGTAAGAGCCTTGTTTCCTGCAGGATTCAAGTCTCAAGAATCAAATACTGCTATGATAGATGCTGAGTGGCGCAAGTATCGAGATTCGCGCCAGAGCCTAGAGCAAACCCGCAACAACGTATGGCAGGCTGCCGGAGGTATCGACTATGGACGATTTAACAGACCCGATTCTGGAAGGTATGATCCGAAGGAACGAGCCACTTACGCTAGAGAGGTTTCTTCTCCACGCATATCCGGGCCGAGACTTAGAGCAGGATCCGCTGGAAGCGGAGGAGATAGCGATGCTTCCGGACCAGTTCAAAGACGAGCCGAACGAAGAGTAGGCCCGCGCTTCAGTATTGCCAACCAAGACCTTTATGTCGGCCACAACATTTCCCCGACAGGCTTGCGCCATGCGCTTGAGCTCGGCGGTCTGGCTGCGCCTTCGCTGGGCATCAGTCGCACGTCTACCGGCGGCTTCGACGGCTACGGCGGCATTACCCTGCTGGCGCCAAAGGACATTATCGAATCTCGCCGCGCCAGGACGTTCAATGCTGATGTGTATTCGCCGCGTCAGCCACGGCCTGTCCTGAAGATAAACAAGCGCAAGTACGACGAACTGATCGAGCGGATCAGCCCGAGCGGTCTTGGCCTGCCTGAGATTGGCGAAGTTGAGCGGTATGGTGCCGACGCCCTGGCACGCAGCGAAGCGGTCAAGATGGCTTTCCTGCAGTCCGAAGGCAAGGCGCCAGCACTGCGCAAGGCCAAGGTTCCTGCCGAGATCCGCCGCGCTGCCAAGCTGCCAGGGGCTCGCCAGTCCTACAATCTGCGCGAAGATCCCAAGTTCATCGAGATTGCCGACAAGTACTACCGTGGCATTATCGATCAGTTCAAGGATGATTCTGCCTATGCGCAGCGCGCAAAAGACAGGTATTTCCCTGACGGCAAGCTGTCATCCACCTATGTCAATGAGCTGGCCAGAAAGGTATCGGACTACGTCGAAAACGACGGCATGGACGTAAGCCGTCTGCGCCAGGATCTGTCCAAGAAGTTCCGGACTGATTCGGTAAATCGCCGGTTCAATGATTACGTTCGCGGCATTGCTGGCGAGATAACTGACGGCAAGCTGCTGCAGATCAGCCCGCGCCGGAAAGTGCCGTACACCCTGGACAGCGTCACAGCTCAGATGATTAAGGATCTGCGTGGCAGTGAGGGCTACAACTATGGCGCCGGCAACATTCGCGCCATGTATGCCGCCGAGCTCGGATCTGTCCGCGAAGTCCAGAATCGCCGCGAGGAGATCGTTTCTGCAGCAGACTTTGCACGGGTAAAGGATGAATCGCAGAACCGGCTGTTCGAGACATTGGACGCGCTCAAGCCGTTCTACAAGTATGACCCTGAAGGCTGGGGCTACATGGATGACGCCAGCAGCGCTATCGGTGAAGGCCGCAAGGGCTGGCGCGAAGCATTCAGGCTGACAGCTGAATCGGAAAAGATCCTGTCCGATTACGTCAGCTATGTGAAGAACCTGCCGACCGAATACTTCGAGATCAAGATGCAGCGCGCCGTGGACTTCAACGAGTTCACAGCCGCAGTCGTGCCGAAGGACACCCCGGCGGATCTGGTTGACTCGCTGAAGGCCATGGGCCTTGAGGTCAAGAAGTACAATCCGGACGCCTTGAATGGCCGCGTGAATGCCATTTCTCGCATCAAGGACATCCGTTTCAGCCTGGCCCCACCACCCAATACCCCGGCCTTCTACAACTGGTTTGGTGACAGCAAGGTAGTGGATGCCGAAGGCAAGCCGCTGGTGGTTTACCACGGAACCAGTGCACAGTTCACTGAATTTGATGTCGGGCGCGCGGGCGGCATCTACTTTACCCCCCGGAGAGAGTTGGCGGCAGAGAGTTACGGTCCAAACGTAATTGCCGCGTACCTTCGCATAGAGAACCTTGCCGACCTCACGGACTCGAATAGCGAGGCTTTCAAGCGCGCCGTGGAGGAGTTCAACCGTACCGGAGGATGGTCCGATAACGAGGACGCCATGGAGGGTCGGGATAGCTCTGACTTCGACCCATCCATGGATGAAACATGGGAAATTTTCGACGCTGGTATTAGCAATTTTCTCAGGGATGCAGGGTATGACGGAGCAAAACTTAATGAGTATTACGGCGACGAATCGTTTGTTGTGTTTGACCCTGCGCAGATCAAATCCGCCACCGGCAACAACGGCAACTTCGATCCAGCCAATCCCGATATTCGTTTCAGCCTCGCACCGGCCACCGACTCCCAGGCAACCCCTGTCTCGGCGGATGCTTCGTTTGATCCTGAGCTGATCGACGAGATGCGCGTGCCTGCGTACAAGTCCCGAGAAAAGCTGATTGATATGCAGATAGCGGATTTCCTTGCGCTTTCGCGGGAAGGACGCGGGGCGGACAAGGCCGCAGGGATCAATAGTCTCATCGCGAGCGGAACCCGTTTCAACAGCCTGCCGTTTCTCAACGTCAACAGGGATGGTCGCATAGAGGGGCATGAAGGCCGCCACCGAGCGAGAGCTTTGGCAGAGCAAGGCTACACCACCATGCCCGTCATACTCCGCATGGCGGACTTGCGCTGGAGCGAGCAGGCTGATCCAGATCGGCGCGACTATGTAGCCGACTGGCCGACCGCCCTTCATGCGGAGGAAGGTGCGCCGAACCCAGATCTTCAGATCCCGTTCCCGGTTACCCGTGAGCAGGCGATGCAACCGTATCGTTCTGCGCCTGATGGAATAAGGTTCAGCCTTGCCCCACCAACCGAGTCAGCAGCCTTCAAGCGTTGGTTCGGCGACAGCAAGGTAGTAGATGCCGAGGGCAAGCCGCTGGTGGTGTATCACGGCACAAAGCGGAGTTTCAATTCTTTCGACCCGGGGCTATCAAAAAGCGAAGGCGGAGAATCGACTTTCTTTTTTGCTAAGTCTCCAGTTACAGCCTCAACCTATGCCGACGGACGCGCTTCTGGCGGCAACGTGATGCCTGTCTACATTTCACTTCAAAACCCCCGCTTGTCTGGCGTTGAAGGAGAACCAGGATCAAATGCTTCAATGCAGGATTGGCAGAACTTTATCAGAGAGGTCGATAGATTTAATAGAGCTATTGATTGGGAGAAAGTATCGTACTTCCAGCGCGAAATTGAAGCAGCAAAAGCAGCCGGCAATGACGGGGTTATTTTCCGCTTTATTGAAGATGACTCCATGGACAGCATGTCAACATTACCGACCGACGTTTATGTCGCCTTCCGCCCCGAGCAGATCAAGTCAGCTGTTGGCAACGTAGGCGCTTACGGCCAGCGCCCGGTCACTACGGATGAAGCTGCCAGACTCGGCATGACACGGGACGAGGCGAATAATGCACAGGGTCGCGGCGATATTCGTTTCAGCCTCGCCCCGGCCATTGACTCTGACGCCTTCAAGGCCTGGTTCGGCGATAGCAAGGCGGTGGAGATGGTCGGGGGGACAAGTTCCCGCAATGCTAAGTTCGCCCCGATGAAACTTTACCACACTACTCGCAACGCAGGATTCTCTGCGTTCGAGGCAAACCGGCCTACAGTTAACACCACGACATTCGCTGATGTTGAGACAACCCGTGCCGCAATCTTCTTCACCCCCTCGGTAACCGACAGTAATGCCTACGGTGAACAGGACGGTCAGGTCGTAGAAGGGGCAGCCACCATACCAGTCTACCTGAGAGCGGAGAACCCGCTGGATCTCGCAGACGGTCTCAGTGAGCAGGATGAGCAACGGCTGTTAGGTGCCGGGTTTTCACCGCGATTCTTGGCCAACAATTTCGGACGCTGGGATATGTTCGATGGGGTTGATGGGCAGCAAACGGTAGAGATGATCAAGGCTGCTGGCTATGACGCTGTGGTATTCAACGACGAAAACCCAACAACAGGTGATAACTTTGAATCATGGGCAGTCTTCGATCCCACCCAAATCAAGTCCGCCATCGGCAATAATGGTGAATTTAATCCGTCGAACCCGGACATTCGATACAGCGTCACCGGCCAACAGCAGGCCGCCCAAGGTGACCTTGTGGGCAACCAGGCCGCTGCGCCTACAGCTCCCACTCAAGGCACGATCAGCGCAACCGGGCAACGGGTAGAGCGCAATGTACTACCTGACGAAACCGCATTCAGGAAGGCCCAGCGGATCCTGCAGGACAAGCTGAACCGCTTTACCGTATTGCGCGAATGGCTGCAGGACCAGGGCATTGTGCTGTCTGAGGCTGCCGACGTTTACCGCGCCGAGGAACGCATGCACTCGCGGTATGCGAACAAGGCTCAGGACTTCCGTGAAAAGACCGTGATGCCGCTGATTGAGCAGATCCAGAAAGCCGGATACTCGCTCGATCAGGTTGCGCAGTACCTGCATGCCCAGCATGCCCAGGAGCGGAATGCGCAGGTTGCAAGCGTCAACCAGAACATGCCTGACGGCGGATCTGGCATGGATAACGCAACTGCCAGGCAGATCCTTGCGGCAGCCGATCCGACGCTTCGCAGGCTGGCAAATGACTTCAGAGCAATTACCGACAACACGCGGCAGATCCTGGTTGCCTCCGGCCTACTGGATGCCCAGGCAGCTACTGCATGGGAGGCTGCTTACCAGTTCTATGTTCCGCTGAAAGGCGGGCCAGAAGACAAGGCGGCACTGCAAGGCACCGGCAAAGGCCTGTCTGTGAAGTACAAGCCAAAGCGGGCGCTGGGTCACGAAGTCCGCGCAGAAGGTGAATGGATCCTGGAGAACATTGTCGCTGACCATGAGAAGGCGCTGATGGCTGCAGAGAAGAACCTTGTCGGCCAGAGCCTGCTGAAGATGGCGCTGGACATCGGCAGGCCGGATCTGATCAGCGTAGGCCGTCCAGAGAAGCGCGCCGTACTGCAGAACAGGAAAGGGTATGAGGTTCTTTACCGTGGCGTTCCGGTTGCCGCTTTCGATAGCATGGAAGCAGCCAGGCTGTTCAAATCGCAGGCGCCGAAGATCTCGAACAAGGGAACCCAGGCAGACTTTGTGATCCGCCAGAGCAATGATCCAAGCGTGGTCTATGTTGCAAGCCCGATACCTGGGCCGAATGAGGCGCTGGTCTATGTGCAGGGGCAGCTGATCCGGATCCAGATCAATGATGACCTGCTTGCCCGTGCTTACAACAACCTCGGAGTCGAGGCGCTTGGCTCGGTCATGCAAATTGGCCGCGCCCTGAATAACTACCTGTCCAGGATTTATACCGGCTATAACCCCGAGTTCATCCTGACCAACATGGTGCGCGACTTCAGCAGCGGCCTGATGAATATCACCGGCACCCAGGGGATCAAGATTGCCGGCCAGGCCATGAAGAACTACCCGGCAATGTTTGCGGATCTGCTGCGCTATGGCGCAACTGGCACCGAAGGTCGCTGGATCCAGATGTATCGCCAGGACGGCGGCAATACGGGCGCTGCCTACCTGAGCGATCTGGAACGCCTGGGCGCCGACATTATGACTGAGTTCGAGTCCTACCGTGGCGTGCTGGCCAACCTGAAAAACAAGTCTATTCGATCTGCAGCCCGAGCTGCTGGCCGCAAAGCCTTCAAAATTACACTGCGCCCGATCGAGATCCTGAATGAGGCCGGCGAGAACGCCATGCGCCTGGCGGTATACAAGGCCATGGTCGAGGCCGGCCTGAGCAGGAAGGAGGCGGCAAGCGCATCCAAGAACGTGACGGTCAACTTCAATCGCAAAGGCGAAGTAGGCGCGCAGATGAATGCGCTTTACCTATTCTTCAATGCTGCGGTACAGGGTACGGCTGCAATTGGTACTTCGCTGTTCAAGGGGCAGTACAAGTACCAGGCCTGGGGGCTGGCCGGTGGTATGGCTGCGCTTGGATACCTGATGTCTGCGACACTGGCCGGCGGCGAAGAAGAGGAATATGAGAAGCTGCCCGACTACACCAGGGAGCGGAACATGGTTATCCGTGCCGGCGACGGCTGGGCAACGATACCCGTACCATACGGACACGGTTTTTTCTGGAACTTTGGCCGCGCCATGGGCGACGCAACCAGGACTGGCGAGTGGGGCGGCATTCCGTGGCGCCTGGCATCAAGCCTGGTAACCGAGGTCACCCCATACGGCGGCATGGTGTCATCCGATGAGCCGGACATGAAGCAGGCCATGCTGTTCGGTGCGCCTACTGTGTTCCAGATCCCTGGCGTCATTGCCATGAACCGCACCAGCTTCGGATCCGAGCTCTATCCGGAAAATATGTTCAACCGACATCAGCCTGACTCTGACAAGCGTTGGCGCTCAACCGAGGGAACCTGGCCGGATCTGCTTGCCAAGAAGATGTACCAGATGGGTATCGATGTTTCACCGGAAACACTGAAGTACTTGAACCGTACCTTTACAGGTGGCGCTGGTAACTTTGTGGGATCCGCTGTCGATGCAACGATACTGTCGGCACAAGGCGCGTCGCCCGAGGTATCGGAAATCCCGTTTGCCCGCCGGTTCTACCGCGAGACGACCGTGCGGGATGCGCGCACACTGTACTGGCAGACCCGCACCAGGATCGACAAGGCAGCCGCCGAGCTGGACCGTGCGGTAAAGGCCCGAGATACCGACCTTGTCTCGACTATCCGCAATGAAAAGCGGGAGCTGCTGGCAATGGAAGGGTATGCCGAAAGCATACGCAAGGCTGCCCAGGCAAGGCGCGAGCGGGCCGAGCAGATCCAGCGAAGCGAAAGCCTGAGCACTGCCCAGAAGCGCGACCAGATCCGCCGGATTGAGGACGAGGAAGCTGCAATTCTGGACAGGTTCATGCGAACCTACAGGGAGCGGACCAGGGACTGATTGACCCTGCCGGCGAAGGTCTTGCGGCCTTCGTCGGTCAATCCTTTCTCCAGGGCATCAAGATAGTCCGCGTACCACTGCATCATCGTTATACGCTGCGCCAGGTATTCGGCTTTGTCGTATACGCCCCGGATGCCCGGCTTCTTGTGCGCCAGCTGCGCCTCTGACCATTCGCTCGGCCAGCCATGCTCGGACAGCAGTGTCTTGCATGTATGGCGGGCGCCATGGCCGGTCATCTTGCCGCGATACCCGACCAATGCAAAAACCTTGTTGATGGTGTTGTCGGACATTACCGCCGACTTCGAGCCTTCAGACGGGAACAGATAGCGCGACCTACCTGTCAGCCGCTGGAGCTGCCGCAGATCCTCAACCGTCTGCGCTGGCAGCGGTACTGTGTGATCATTCCGCATTTTCATCTTGTCGGCAGGAACCTGCCAGATACCTGCGTCAAGATCTATCTCCGTCCATTCTGCCCAGCGGACCATTCCGGGCCTTGACGCGGTCCTGATCACCATCCATACCGCAGTCAATGCCATCAGCTTGCTTTTCGATGTCCGCAACGCCTGAAGGAAGGCGGGCAGATCCTTTTCGGCCAGGTGCGGGTAGTTATCCTGGTCAGGCCCGCGCTCGGCAATATCCAGCAGATTGCTGGCCGGATTGTTTTCGCACCACTCGCTTGCTATTGCCAGGCCGAATATCTGATTGAGCCAGGATCTGACTTTCTTCGATGTATTGAATGCCCCCCTGGCCTCGATGCTGGCCTGCAGATCAGCGCACTGGCGCCTGGTAACCTGCTGTACAGGTATATCCCCCAGGGCTGGCAGCATATCGTTGTCCAGCGCGTAGCGCATGCCTGCCAGGGTCTTTCCGGCGCGCCCGTCCCTGGACTTTTTCTCGAACCAGGCTTCTGCTGCAAGGGTGAACAAAACAGTCTTTTCTTCAACTGGATCTGCCAGCGGATCTATGCCGGCCTCGACCAGCTCGCCCATGGCAATAGCCTTTGCCTTTGCCTGCTTTGCGCTGACAGCCGGGTAGGATCCCAGGCTGGTCCATGACCATGATCCAGCGCCAGGCTTTTTGTATCGCCATTCCCAGCGCTTTTTCCCGGACGGGTGAACGACAAAATAGATCCGCTCCAGCCCGTAGGCTTCACGGTATTGGATCCGCTCGGGCTCAAGTGAAGCCAGCACGGTATCGGCCAATGGCCGGCGCTTGATGTCAGCTCTTTTCATGGTTTCGTGTACGTCTTTTGTAGATCGAACCGAAACATACAGCAGGCTGTACAGGAATGGAATACTTCAACGGGTACAACAGGGAACAATAGGGATTGATAGCATTGCCAGAATTGGCGTTTTTGAAGGGCTCCAGGCGCATCTCGGAATGATCCGGAATAACGCCTTGGAGCGGGTGAAGGGAATCGAACCCTCGTCGTAAGCTTGGGAAGCTTCTGCTCTACCATTGAGCTACACCCGCAACAGGCGCCTTTGTACCAGACTTGCTCCCTGCTGGGAAGCGCTCTATGCGGGGCTTTGCTGAGTATTCCGGCTTGCTGCTTCAGAGCGCTTTGGCGGCGGCCATCAGCCCGCTGTAGCTTTCCTGGCGTTTGAGCTGGTCAAAAATCGAACTGCTGACAATCAACTCGTTGGCGCCGGTGCGTTCCAGCAGGTCGGCCATCTGCTGTGAGACGCTGGCGCGGTCACCAATCAGGGTGCCGGCGAGGGTGGCCAGCACCTGATGGCGCTCATGCGGCAGCCAGATGCCCTCCATGCTCTCAACCGGCGGCGGCAATTGTCCGGGCTGACCGCGTATCATGTTCAGAAAGGCCTGTTGCTGCGAGCTGGCCAGCACATGTGCCTGCTCTCGACTTTCTGCTACATAGGCGTTGATCCCCAGCATGACATGCGGCTTTTCCAGCGTGGCTGAGGCCTGGAAGTGCGTGCGGTAGGTATCCAGCGCGGCGTGCATGTAGTCGGGGGAAAATTGCCCGGCAAAGGCAAAGGGCAGTCCCAGTTGTCCGGCCAGTTGGGCACTGAAGGTGCTGGAGCCCAGCAGCCAGATGGGGACTGAGAGTCCTGCGCCGGGAACGGCACGCAAACGCTGTCCGGCCACGGGTTCGGCAAACAGTGCCTGCAGGGTCGCAAGCATCTGCGGAAAGTCCGAACCATCGCCGGCACCATGGCGCAGTGCCTGAGCGGTTGCCTGATCAGTGCCTGGCGCCCGACCCAGTCCCAGGTCAATACGGTTGGGGTACAGGGATTCCAGCGTGCCGAACTGTTCAGCGATCTGTAACGGCGCATGATTCGGCAACATGATGCCGCCTGAGCCAATACGGATCTGCCGGGTTCCACCGGCCAGATAGCCCATCACCACCGAAGTCGCGGCGCTGGCGATGCCGATCATGTTGTGATGCTCAGCCACCCAGTAACGCACAAAGCCCAGAGATTCGGCATGTCGAGCCAGAGCAAGGGCGTTGTGCAGCGCCTGCGCCGGTGTCGACCCTTGGGGAACAGGGCATAAATCCAGTACAGACAGTGGAATGGCGAGGGAAGACATCCGAGCTCCGGCATAGGCAGAGATTAAGGGGGTATGCTAACGTCATAGTCAGGCTGCGCCTAGTCTGAGTCTTACCAAGCCATGCGACAGCGCCCCTTGGATCATTCCGCAGTCAGGAGCCATGCTCATATGCCTTTTGCCGGGTTAGCCCGTTATGTTGCAGTTTCGTTGGCCGCATTCGTGCTGCCCCTGTTGCCTCTACAAGCTGGCCCTCTGCAGATTGTTGATGCGGCCGGTAATCCACTTCCGGATGCCGTGATCTTGGTGTCAGAGGTGGCGCCATCGGTGGTCAACCCGCCGGTTATGGATCAGCTCAACATGCAATTCCAGCCCCGCATTCTGGTGGTCAATACCGGAGCCTCGGTGGATTTTCCCAACAGTGACGATGTGCGCCATCACGTGTATTCGTTTTCTGCGGCCAAGCGCTTTGAACTGCGTCTTTTCCAGGGCAGCGATGCGCCACCGGTGGTCTTTGATCAGCCTGGTCCGGTGATCCTCGGCTGCAATATCCATGACAACATGCTCGGTTATATTCTGGTAACCGAGCTGCCCTGGCACGCCGTCAGTGACGCTGACGGTGCACTGGCTTTGGCTGATTTGCCTATCGGCCCGCTGGATACCCATTGGTGGCACCCCAGTCTGGCTGAGCAGTCGCCGGTCGCCCTGGGAAACATCAACCTCCGCGAACAGACTGTGCTGAGCCTGCCTGTCACCCTGGCTCCAAGTGTCGCGGAACCCCCTCTGTCACCGCTGCAGCAACGATTCCGCAAGGCGGCTGAGCATGCTACGCATTAAGCGCCTGCGTACACGTCTGGTTCTGCTGTTGCTTGGGCTGCTGGTACTGGTACTGGGGGCGGTGTTCGTTGCCGTTTATTCCGCGACTGACAGCTCTGCAAACCGCCAGGCGCGCCAGCAACTGGATGTGGGTAGCAACGTGTTTGCACGGCTGCTTGAGCTGCGCGCGCGCGAGCTGTCCAGCGCCACTCAGGTACTGGTTGCTGACTTCGGCTTTCGTGATGCGGTGGCCTCCGGCGATCTGCCTACCATACGTTCGGCACTGATAAATCAGAGTGCGCGTATTGGCGCAGATGAAGCGCTGTTCTTTGATCTGGCCGGACAGGTTCGCGAATCATCACGAACCGAAGTGGGCGCTCGGATTGATATCTCAGCCGTTCAGCCATTGACCCAGGATGCCTTGTTAGCGGTGATAGATGGCCGGCCTTATTTGCTTGTAGAGGCGGTGGTCATGGCGCCCGTGATGGTCGGTCAGGTAGCCATGGCCTTTCGGCTTGATGAGGCGTTGGCGCTGGAGATGCAAAAGCTGACCGGCTTGCAGGTGAGCTTTGTGAGCTCGCTGGATAATCAGGTTTTGTACCGCATCAGCACGCTCGGCGATACCTACGAACCCATACCGAATGAGAGCAATAATGCCCTGACTATTGAAAATGAAAGCTATCTTGGGTTACGTAATATCCTGCTCGAACAGCAGGGCTACCAGGTAAGCGCTGAGCTGCTAAGCCCGCGCAGCGAGGCATTGGCTATTTTTGATCTGCTGAAGCAGGAGCTGGCAATCATCACCTTGATAGCTCTGACTTTGTCGTCTCTGGTTGCCATGGTCATAGCGGGTAATCTGTCCAGGCCGGTCAAGCAGTTGGCGGACAGTGCACGGCAAATCGGTCTGGGTGACTTCAGTCAGGCGGTCTCCTTGCCGCGGGATGATGAGCTTGGGTTGTTGGCCAGCAGCATTGATATCATGCGCCAGGGAATTGCTGAGCGTGAAAGGCAGATAGCACACAATGCCTACCACGACCCTTTGACCGGTCTGGCCAATGTGCTCAAGGTGGCTGAGCGATTGTCAGAGGGCGTTCAGGCGGGACGTAAAGGGGCGCTGATTCGCCTGTTTCTGGATGCTGAGGCTGAGGCGCTGACGTCTGTGGGGCAGGCGGCCCATTCACGCTTGATGGTTGCTTATGCCGGGCGTCTGAATACCGTCATTCCGACGGGCGGTTTGCTGGCCTATCAGCCGGGTCAGGGCTTTTTGCTGGTGCTGGATGGTCTGGATGTGGATCAGGCCGTCATTGCCAGTGACCTTTTATTAACGGCACTCTCAGAGCGCATGCAGGTTGATGAGGTCAAGCTGACCCTGATCTGGCTTGCCGGTATTGTTGTTTGGCCGGAGCAGGGCAGTGATGCAGAATCGTTATTGCGTCAGGTCGGTATCGCCGCAGCCGACGCCCAGCCCGGTCCGGCACGCATTGCGGTCTACCAGGCCAAGCGCGATGAGGCATACATGCGTCGCATGCGCTTGATTCGTGACATCCACTTTGCACCGCAGTTGAAAGAGTTGGCAGTGGTTTATCAGCCCAAGCTGGATATCCGAACCGGAGAGGTTAGGCAGTTGGAGGCCTTGATGCGTTGGACGCACTCTGAATTGGGTGCGATCAGTCCGGATGAGTTCATTATCCTGGCCGAGCAAACAGGGAGTATTCACCGATTGACCCAATGGATGCTCGCTGCTGTGGTATCGCAATTGGGTTACTGGATTGAGCAGGGTTTGGAGATGCAGGTGGCGATGAACCTCTCGGCATCGGATCTGGGTAATCCAGACTTCCCTAAGCAGGTTGCGCGCATCCTGCGGGCGCAGGAAATTCCGGCGCGTTACATTGCCTTTGAAGTCACCGAGAGCGCTCTGATGAACAATCCTGCGGCCAGTCTGTTGAGTTTGCAGCGTTTGCGAGAGCTGGACATCGAACTGGCAATAGATGATTACGGCACCGGCTACTCGTCATTGGCGACGATCAAGAGCCTGCCGGTTCAGCAATTGAAAATCGACAAATCCTTTGTGCTTAACCTGGCCACCAGCAGCGATGATCTGGTGATCGTCAAATCGACCATCGAGCTGGCGCACAACATGGGCCTCAAGGTGGTGGCCGAGGGCGTTGAGGACGCCGATAGCTTGAGTCGCCTCCAGCAGTTGGGCTGCAATGTTGCCCAAGGTTACTTTATCAGTCGGCCGCTGGCGGCTCGGGACCTTGAGCAGTGGCTGCAAGCCAACCGGGATACCTATCGTCAACGGGAGCTTTCATGAGACGTATTGTGGCATTCATTGTGGCGATCGGTGCACCGCTGCTTGCAGCGGCAGACCCCGGCAGCCGGCTGCTGGCCACCGGTGGTGCCAGTATGTTTGAAGGAGCGGCGGGCGGCGGCATTGTTCCCTGGGCGGTCATGTCCGGTTATGGCACACGCGAGGAGTGGGGCGGGGCGGTTTTTGCTACTCGGGTAGATAGTGGTGATTACCGGCTCGACAGTTTTGGCGCCAGCGCCAGCTTTGCCAACCGCGTGGAACTCTCGGTGGCGCGCCAGCGTCTGGATATTGGTGAATTGGCCAGCCTGGCCGGTTTGCCGCAAAGCAGCCTGAATCAGGACGTATTCGGTCTCAAGGTCAGGTTGCTCGGTGATCTGGTTTATGACCATTTGCCCCAGGTCAGTCTGGGATTAATGCACAAACGCCAGCAGAACTTTCTGATCCCTGATGCTGTGGGCGCCGTGCGGGACAGTGATAACGAAGCCTACCTGGCCGCCAGTCGGCTGTTCCTCGGTGGTGCCTTCGGCTACAACCTGCTGGTAAACGGCACCCTGCGCTACAGTCGAGCCAATGAAACCGGTTTGCTGGGTTTTGGTGGCGACCGTCGGGATAGCCGCAGTCTGCTCAAGGAGGGCAGCGTCGCCGTCTTGTTGAACCCGCGCTGGGCTGTTGGTGTGGAATACCGGGAGAAGCCGGATAACCTCTCGTTTGCTGGCGAGAGTGATTGGCAGGACCTGTTTGTTGGCTATTTCCCTGACAAGCGTCTGGCGCTGGTGGCCGCCTGGGCGGATCTTGGTGAAATTGCCACGCTGGATGACCAGCGCGGACTCTATCTATCGGTTCAAGTCAGTTATTGAGGTGGATTATGCGAATGCTTGTGCCATTGCTTCTGGTGGCCACACTAGGTGCCTGTACTCAGCAGCCGCTTGCGCCAACCAAGGATGACAGCCTGTATCAGGCCCTGGGCGGCCAGCCAGGCATAGAGCGGATAGTCGAGGGCATGTTGATCAACATTTCCGACAACCCCAAGATCGTTCATCACTTTGCCGAGACGGATATTGATCGTCTTTATCAGATGCTGGTCGAGCAATTCTGTTTCGAGTCGGGCGGTCCCTGCGAGTACACCGGTGATAGCATGGCAGACAGTCACGCCGGCATGGATGTCAGCGAGGCTGATTTCAATGCTTTGGTGGAAGATCTGATTGCCGCCATGGATGCCGAAGCTGTTCCGGTGGCAACTCAGAATCGTCTGTTGGCCCGTCTGGCGCCAATGCGGGCGGATATCATCTACCGCTGAGCGCTCTGATCCTGGGGTTCAATAGTCTGCTGCAGATCGGCCATGGGCATGCCTATGGCTGCACCCTGAGCAAAGTCGATGCCCAGTTCGCATACTCTTTGTAGCAGGGCCGGACTATGGACGAACTCGGCGACCGTCTGCATGCCCAGTTCGCGGGCAAAATGAATAATGCCGCGGGTCAGAGTCAGAGCGTTCGAGTCATCATTCAATTGACGGATCAGGCTGCCATCGATCTTGATCAGATCAACATTGAGCCGCAACAGATGCTCGAAATTGGAATAGCCAGTACCGAAATCGTCAATCGCAATACGACAGCCAAGAGCCTTGGCCTGATCAATAAAAGCGCGCACCGGGGCATAGTTTTCAATGCCCTCGGACTCGAGTATTTCCAGAATCACGCGATGCGCCAGAGGGCTGTTTTCCAGGCGCTGGAGAATATCCTTGCACAGCTCGGGATCGAGCAGGTCTTCACTGGACAGGTTCAGTGAGAAGGCATAATCATTGTCGGCAAAGTGGCGAAAACACTGGTCAATCATCTGCCGAGTAATGTCACGGTATAGCCGTATCTTTTTGGCTACGGGCAGAAACTGTGCCGGACTGACCGGCTCGCCCTGTTCATCCAGCATGCGTACCAGACATTCAAACTTCTCGATGCGGTCGTTTGCCAACGTCCTGATGGGTTGGAACCAGGGCACGATACGGCCTTGCTCCAGTGCCGACTTCAGCTTGTTGGCCCAGATCAGATTATGTTCGTAGCTTTCCCGGGCGCGAAGTGCCGGATCATAGATAACGTGGCTGGTCAGGCTCAGGCGTGCCTGCTTCAGGGCAATGTTGGCCGAGGCCAGCAACAGGGCGCTGGGGAGTAGCGAGCCGTCGGGCTGCCGGGTGCTGGCCATTCCCATGCTGGTGCGCAGAGTCAGGTCCTGGCCTGCCCAGGTGATACTCAATGTCTGCACAAAGCGCTCAAGCTCGGACAACCGCGTTTCCTGCTGTGCCGGACTAAGCTGGCCGGGGAGCCAGATGGCCATTTCATCGCCGGGCATCCGATACAGACGGCTGCGGGCCCACAGGGCGTCTTCCAGCAGGCGCTGACGCAGGGCACCTGCGAGTATGCAGATAACCTGATCGCCGCATTCATGGCCGTAAAAATCATTGATCTGTTTAAAGTCATCGATATTCAACAGGATCAAGCTGGCGGCACGGGTCTGGCGCAGGTCGACCAGCAACTTTTCCCGGTTCGGCAGTCCTGTCAGTGGGTCGGTATACAAATTGCGCAACTGACGCAGGGTGCTGGCAACCATAAACAGAATCAGCGCCGACAGTAACAGCAGAATACTGCCTATCAGCAGAGCAATGCGCAGATTGCTTTCCCGCATGGGGACCAATACCGCATCTATTTCAGCCTGGGGAACACCGATGCCAAAGACCATATCCGCATCTGTGGCGGCATACAGCAAGGCATATTGGTGACTGGCAACCTCCAGCATTCTCTGCTGCAGCGGGGTGTTTCGCTCGAGCATGCCGAGCAAGCGGCTGCTCCGGTTGTATTCGCCGGCCTGCAGTTGCAGGGCTGTAATGGCTTCAATCAACTGCTGGGCGCCTTGTACGTCTTCCGAGCGGGACAGGCTTGAAAGGTTGCGGTTCTGGCTGTCGAGCAGAAAAGCGAAGGTGCCCGGGGTGATATCGACCTGGCTGACCAGGTTGATGATGGCGTCTATCTGCCAGTCACTGGAGACCATGCCGATGACCCTGTTGCTGTCATCACGCATCAGGGTGCTCAGACTGATGACGACCGTATCGATCTGTGACTTGTAATAGGCCGGTGACCAGTTGAAGCTGCGCCGGCCGGTTTGCTGGTCCTGGGTGTCCAGATGGGCTCTGATACGCTGGTACCAGTTGCGTTCGCGCACATCGTCGCGGTTCAGGTTGATGCGAATGCCATCGTCACCACGGTGCGCGCTGATACCCAATGCTTCTGTTTCAACAACGCCCGGTTCAAGCCAGATGGCAGAGCCGTTGGCATCTGGAAAGTCGCGCAATATCTGACGCAGATTGCGCTCCAGTTCAACCCGGGGTGGACGGCCTGTGCCCAGGTTTAAGCGCTGATAGAGTTCGCCGAGTCTGGCCAGGTCCAGGGTGTTTTGCTCCATGCGCTGATGGTGCGCATTGATGCGGTCAAGATTGGCATAGAAGGTGTCGGCAACCTGACGTTGTCGCAACTCGGTCATGGTGTCCTGGGCAAAGCGCAGGTTCAGGCTGGACATCAGCCACATACCGAGGATGAACAGCAGTACCAGCAGACTCAGTACCAGCATCACCGAGCGTTGGATGGTCATGCTCTCGGGTGTCGCCAGCGAAAATCGCTTCATCCCTGATGCCCTGTCACTGCAGGCCGTTGAGCCTGCTCTGAATGTTGGTCTGGGCCAGACGTAATTGCTCGGCCGTGAGGCGTGGCGCCAGTGCATCGACTTCAGCCTGGGCACGGCTTTCTCCGTTCAATAATGCCAGACTGTACCACTCATAGGCGGCCTGAATATTGATCGGGCCACCTGTGCCTGTGGCATAGCTTTCTGCAAGGCGAAATTGAGCCCGCGCCGACCCTGCAGCGGCGGCCCGTAGAAGCCAATAACGACCCCTGGTGGCCTGGGTGCCGCCAGTCGACAGGTAATGTGTAGCCAGTGTCAGCTGGGCCGGCAGGTAATTCTGTTCTGCGGCGCGAATCATATAGACCAGCGAGGCATCGGTATTGATGGCGGTTCCCTTGCCCTCACGGTACGCCATGGCGGCCTTGTAACTGGCTTCTGCCAGACCCTTGTCCGCGGCTTGCCGAATCAGTTGAAAGCCGCGGGCCGTATCGGGTGTCGTGCCGATGCCATCCTGGTAATAACGCCCTAGCAACATCAGGCCATCCGGGTGCTGTTGCTGTGCTGATTGGGTGGCCCAGTGCATAGCCTTGTCCTCATCACCCGCCAGTTCGCTGATGCGCGCCAAATGCTGCTGGGCTTTGGCATCGCCACTGGCTGCCGGACCTGCACAGGCGGTTTCAGCCTGGCTGTAGTTGCGTATGGTAAAGAGCAGGTAGCAATTGCTTGCTTGCCGACGGACCACAGCCAGTTCTACCGAGTCGTCCTGTGGGGCAATGCCGTAAAGACTGGCGGGAACGCTGGAATCGGCTGGCGCTGGTCTGACAGCGCTCTGCTGCTCGGTTGCCATGGACTCTTGCGTCGCCTCAGGTCGAGACCGCTCCAACTGGTCGGCAAAGGCCTTGACCTGCTCCGGGCAGGAGTAAAGATAGCCGCGTTCCAGACGCTGCAGATTACCTTGATCCGGCGTTACGCTGGCGTAACGGCGAGCAATGACCTGACATCGCCGCTCGCGTTCAGTCGCTACGGTTTCCAGCAAGGTGGCTCTTGACCTGTCATTGCTGTGTGCTTCGAGATAACGGGTCAGGGGGTCGATATAGGGTTGGGCAAAGAGGGCTTCGACCTCCTGTTGGTACTGTTGCTGCACTCTGGATTGCTGGCCAAGGCCGGTAAACGCGGCAAGCCGGTTGCCCTGGTCGCTGAGCATGTCACCGGCTTTGCTGAGAAACTCGCCAGAGGCGCTGAGTACCTGCTGGCGATCTGGCAAGCTTGAGCAGCCGCTTGCAAGCAGAGAGATAAAACTGGCTAAGGCAACAACTGATACGCGCATGTCTATTCCCGATCAAGGCCCCTGCTCTGATTACCGACCCCATTGACCGCTCAAGCGCCAGTCCGGATGCCAACCCACTGGCCTAATAATAGCACCGCCGGCCCAGGGCAAGAGCAGAGTTTTCCAAAAGGATTTCAATAGATGGAACGCTTTTTGCGTAGTCAAGATACGGACAACGGCAAGCGTCAAAAATTTGATCAGGAATCCATCGGGCATGGCAGTCGACAGAGCAGAAATGATGAGTACGGTGCGCAGCAACCTGTCCGGGTTGCGGCATGGCAGCCTGGGTGTGCCGATTCTGTTGCTGGTCATGCTCGGCATGATGATGCTGCCGGTACCGCCTTTTCTGCTTGATGTGCTGTTTACCTTCAATATTGCCTTGGCGCTGGTGGTTCTGTTGGTCTGCGCCTATGCCCTGCGACCCCTGGATTTCGCTGTTTTTCCAACCATTCTGTTGGTCGCAACCTTGCTGCGCCTGGCGCTCAACGTAGCCTCTACACGGGTTGTGCTGCTCTACGGTCATGAGGGTGGCGATGCTGCAGGTAAGGTGATTCAGGCCTTCGGTGAAGTGGTGATTGGTGGTAACTATGTGGTTGGTCTGGTGGTCTTCGCCATCCTGATGATCATCAACTTCGTAGTGGTTACCAAGGGCGCGGGACGTATTTCGGAGGTCAGCGCACGCTTTACCCTGGATGCCATGCCCGGCAAGCAGATGGCCATTGATGCCGACTTGAATGCCGGTTTGATTGATCAGGAACAGGCCAAGCTGCGGCGTCAGGAAGTGGCCCAGGAAGCTGACTTCTATGGCTCGATGGACGGTGCCAGCAAGTTTGTTCGCGGTGATGCGGTGGCCGGTCTGATGATCCTGTTCATAAATATCATCGGTGGTCTGGCCATTGGTATGGCGCAGCATGATCTGCCCTTTGCCGAAGCCGGACGTATTTATGTGCTGTTGACCATTGGTGACGGTCTGGTGGCGCAAATTCCTTCACTGTTGCTGTCGACGGCTGCGGCCATCATGGTAACCCGGGTATCGACCTCCGAGGACATGGGGGCGCAGGTCCAGCGTCAAATGTTTGCCTCGCCCAAGGCCCTGGCGATTGCCGCTGCAATTCTGATCGTCATGGGTCTGATTCCCGGCATGCCCCATTTTTCCTTTATCAGCCTGGGTGCTCTGGCGGCCGGTGCGGCCTACGTGATCGCCAATCGTCAGCGTCTTAAGGTGGTTGCTGACGAGGAACAGGAGCGTCAGTTGGCTGAAGTGCCTGCTGCGCCTCGCCAGGAGGTCAAGGAGCTGGGCTGGGACGATGTCACCCCGGTCGACATGGTTGGCCTGGAGGTGGGGTATCGCCTGATTCCTTTGGTCGATCGCAATCAGGGTGGGCAATTGCTGGCGCGGATCAAGGGCGTGCGCAAGAAGCTCTCACAGGATCTGGGTTTCCTTATGCCGTCCGTCCATATTCGCGACAACCTGGACCTGGCGCCTAACGCCTATCGGGTCACGCTTATGGGTGTTGGTGTGGCTGAAGCTGAGGTCTATCCGGATCGTGAGCTGGCGATCAATCCGGGTCAGGTATTTGGTGATATCAAGGGTATTGCCGGCAAGGATCCTGCCTTTGGGCTGGATGCTGTGTGGATCGAGCCCATGCAGAAGGATCAGGCGCAGTCACTTGGTTACACCGTTGTCGATGCCAGTACGGTGGTCGCCACCCATATCAATCAGATATTGCACAAGCATGCCCATGAGCTGATTGGCCATGAGGAGGTGCAGCAGTTGATGCAGGTACTGGCCAAAGCCTCGCCGAAACTGGCAGAGGAGCTGGTACCCGGCATCATTTCCTTGTCAGCGTTGCTCAAGGTATTGCAAGGGCTGCTGCAGGAACAGGTGCCGGTAAGGGATATTCGGACCATTGCCGAGGCCATCGCCAACCAGCCTTCCAAGAGTCAAGATCCCGGCGCGTTGATCGCCTCGGTGCGAGTAGCGTTGTCGCGCTCAATCGTGCAAAGCATTGTCGGGCTTGACTCCGAGCTGCCTGTGATCACCTTGGAGCCGAGGTTGGAACAGATATTGCTACAGAGTATTCAGAAGGCCGGGCAGGGTGGTGATGACGGCGTTATGCTCGAACCGGGCATGGCCGAAAAACTCCAGCGCTCTCTGGCCGATGCGGTGCAGCGGCAGGAGTTGCAAGGCAAGCCGGCGATTTTGCTGGTAGCCGGTCCGATCCGCGGCATGATGGCCAAATTTGTACGCTATGCGGCCCCTGGCGCCCATGTGTTGTCCTACCAGGAAATACCGGACAGCAAGCAGGTCACCATAGTCGCTACCGTAGGCCAGAGTTAATCCAACCTCTGATAAAGGGGCGGTCAGATGAATGAGCAAGGTGGGTCAGCCATGAAGGTAAAACGTTTCTTTGCCGCCGATATGCGTCAGGCAATGAAGTTGGTCAGAGACGAGCTGGGCGGTGATGCCTCGATCATTGCCAATCGGCGCGTCGCTGGCGGCGTGGAACTGACCGCCGCCCTCGACTTTGACGCTCCGCGCCTGACGCCGCCGACGCCTGGCCTGGATCTGGAGCTGAGAAAAACCCAGGAACGCATTGTAACTGCCCAGGCTCAATTGGCCGTTGGCGAACAGATGTCAGGTGGCCCCAAGGTCAACCGTCAGTTGTTTGGCGACACCATGCGTCAGGCGGTTGAATCAGGATCCAGCGTGGCCCGTGATCTGCTGGAACGCCTGAACAGCGAAGAATCACAGCCGGTTAACGGCGCGGTCCAGGCTCAGCCTGCGGCGCGCGGGTATGCGGCAGCTGCCGAGGCGGGCAGCATCAGTGACATGCGCGCCGAGATTGCAGGTCTGCGGGAGATGCTCGAGGCGCAACTAGGCAGCCTGAGCTGGGGGCAGATGCATCAAACCCAACCGCGTCAGGCCAGTCTCTGGCGTCGCCTGACGCAGCTTGGTTTTCCGGCTGAGCTGAGTCAGCAACTGCTGCGCCTGGTCGACAACGAGCCCAACACCAAACAGGCTTGGCGCATGCTGCTGGCCCACCTGGCCCACAGCCTGCCGGTCATGCGTGATGAATTGATCGAGCGTGGCGGTGTCGTGGCGCTGGTCGGGCCGACCGGGGCTGGCAAGACCACAACCCTGGGCAAGCTGGCCGCCCGCTACGTGCTCAAGCACGGTAGCCAGCATGTGGCCCTGGTTACCATGGATACCTACCGAATTGGTGCCCACGAACAACTGCGTACCCTGGGTCGGATTCTGAATGTGCCGGTGCGGGTGGTGGACGAGCAGAACAGCCTGGCTGATGTGCTGCGCGAATTTTCCGGTAAGCGCTTGGTGTTGGTGGATACTGCAGGCCTGCAAGCTCAGGACCCGCATCTGCACAGCCAGCTCAGTGAATTGGCTGCGCTGGGCCAAAAGGTCAGCAAGTTGCTGGTTTTGGCTGCCACAAGTCAATACCAGGTTCTGAAAGCCGCCTATCATACATATAAGCGCTGTGGTCTTGACGCTTGCGTATTGACCAAGGTGGATGAGGCGGCAACACTGGGCGAGGCATTGGGGCTGGCTATGCAGCAGGGTTTGCCGGTAGCCTATCTGGCAGATGGCCAGCGTATCCCTGATGATATCGCCTGTGGCGTTGGTCATCAGTTGGTCAGTCGGGCCGTTACCCTGGCTGGAAACGAGCCACCGGCCGATCAGGACATGGCAGACGTGTTTGCCGGTATACTCCATAATCAGCGTGCAAGCTGATTCACAAACGATAATAAGGTAATCAACGCAGATGGGTAGCAAACATCCGGTTCAGGTTATCGCAGTTACCGGCGGCAAAGGTGGCATCGGCAAGACCAACGTCTCGGTCAACCTGGGTCTGGCCTTGGCCGAGCTGGGGCGTCGCGTTGTGTTGCTGGATGCCGACCTTGGCCTGGCCAATGTTGATGTGCTGCTGGGTATCAAGCCCAAAGCCACCTTGGCCGACGTGCTCGAAGGCACCTGTGAACTGCGTGATGTGATGATCACTGGCCCGGGCGGGATGCGTATTGTTCCGGCGGCCTCCGGTGCCGCCACCATGGTCAACCTCAACCCCCAGCAGCATGCGGGCCTGATTCAGGCATTCAGTGATATTGGTGACAATATCGATGTGCTGATTGTCGATACGGCCGCAGGCATTGGCGACTCGGTGGTCAGTTTCGTCCGTGCTGCCCAGGAAGTGCTGGTGGTGGTATGCGATGAGCCCACCTCGATTACCGATGCCTATGCGCTGATCAAGCTGCTCAATCGGGATTATGGCATGACCCGTTTCCGGGTTTTGGCTAACATGGTGCATACACCGCAGGAAGGTCGCACAGTCTTTGCTAAACTGACCAAGGTAACTGACCGATTTCTGGATGTGGCGCTGCAGTATGTGGGTGCCGTGCCCTACGACGAGAATGTTCGCAAGGCCGTACAAAAACAGCGGGCTGTGTATGAAGCCTTCCCGCGTAGCAAGGCGTCCATGGCTATTCGAGCCATAGCCCAGAAAGTCGATGCGTGGCCTTTGCCGGCCAACCCACGCGGGCATCTGGAGTTTTTTGTCGAACGCCTTGTCCAGCAGACAGGAACGGGCCTATGACGCAGGCCGCAGCCGGGGTAAGCATGTATACACGCGCACAATGTTCATCTGAACATCAGGACCAGCTGGTTGCCCAGTTTGCCCCCCTGGTGAAGCGTATTGCCTACCATCTGCTGGGCCGCCTGCCTGCTAGTGTGCAAGTTGATGATCTGATTCAGGCTGGCATGATTGGCCTGCTGGAAGCTTCGCGAAAATTCGATAATGGCAAGGGTGCCAGTTTTGAAACCTATGCCGGCATCCGCATTCGTGGTGCCATGCTTGACGAGGTGCGCAAGGGTGACTGGGCGCCCCGTTCGGTTCATCGTAACACCCGCATGGTGTCTGACGCGGTCAGAGCGGTCGAGTCGCGCCTGGGACGGGATGCTAAAGATCACGAGATTGCGGCCGAACTTGAGATGAGCCTTGAAGATTATTATGCGATTCTCAACGATACTGCCGGCAGCAAGTTGTTCAGCTTTGACGACCTGCTCGAGAGCGGCGCTCGTGCCGATGCTCACAGTGATGAAGAACCTTTTCAAGGCATGCAGGACGAGCGTTTCAGAGCGGCTTTGGTTGAGGCGATAGAAGGTTTGCCAGAACGCGAAAGGCTGCTGCTGTCGCTGTACTATGAGGAAGAGTTGAATCTCAAGGAGATTGGCGCGGTATTGGGCGTCAGCGAGTCAAGAGTCAGCCAGTTGCACAGCCAATGTGCCGCCAGGCTGCGTTCAAGACTGTCAGGATGGCATAACGATTGATTTTGTTGCCAGCATCCGGACAATGCCCGGTTGGCCTGGAAAATAAGCATTGCATGTCAGATGGGGCAGCGCCGCGCTGCCGCTGCGGTTACACTGGCATCAGCGGGATCTGAAGGCTTGTTTGGCCAGTAGGTTAACGGGGTGTGTGACAGCACTCTTCCTGGTGTGTACGGAGGTCGACTTGGACAAGAACATGAAAATCCTCATCGTGGATGATTTCTCGACGATGAGACGCATTATCAAGAACCTGCTGCGGGATCTTGGCTTCACCAATACCGCCGAGGCTGATGACGGCAATACCGCATTGCCGATGTTGCAGAGCGGCAGTTTCGACTTCCTGGTTACTGACTGGAACATGCCGGGCATGAGCGGCATTGACCTGTTGCGCGCTGTGCGTGCCGACGAACGTCTGAAGCATTTGCCTGTTCTCATGGTGACGGCTGAGGCCAAGCGCGATCAGATCATTGAAGCGGCTCAGGCCGGAGTCAATGGCTACGTGGTCAAACCTTTTACCGCCCAGGCGTTGAAAGAAAAGATCGAAAAGATTTTTGAGCGCGTCCAGGCCAAATGACAACACACCGGGGTACAGGTTATGGCACTAAGTAAGGATCCCGGCCAGGCAACCGCTCAGGAATTTGAACATTCCCTGAAAGACAACGCGCGGCAACTGGTCGATTATCTGGAGCAAGGTCATTATGGTGAGGCCATTCTGGTCATTCATGCCATCAACCAGGCACGTGATCGCGGTCTCTACCATGAGGTCGGACAACTGACCCGCGCATTGCACAACGCCATTGTCAATTTTCAGATCGATACCACCCACGCACTGGGCGACGAAAACGAAACCTCCAAGATTTCTGATGCATCAGACCGCCTTGATTATGTGGTGCAGCTGACCGACAAGGCCGCCAATCGCACTATGGATCTGGTGGAAAGCAGTGCCCCCATCGTTTCGGCCCTGGGCCAGGAAGCCAGCGTGCTGCGTGCTGACTGGGAGCGCCTGCAGCGCCGTGAAATGGCCGCGGGCGAATTCCGTGATCTGTACCGTCGTATCGGTGAGTTCCTTGAGAAAACCGAAACCTCGAGCACTGAAGTCAGCGCACAACTCAACGATATTCTGATGGCGCAGGATTACCAGGACCTTACAGGCCAGGTGATCAAACGTGTTATTACCTTGGTCCATGATGTTGAAGAAAGTCTGGTGAACCTGGTTCGCATGGCGGGACATGTGGACCGCATGGCCGGGATTGCTCATGCCGAAGAGCCGGTCGAAGCGAAAAAAACTTCACCCAGGGGTGAAGGTCCGCAGATTCATGCCGATACAAGAGAAGACGTAGTATCCGGACAGGACGAAGTGGACGATCTTCTCTCCAGTCTGGGCTTCTAACAACAAGCGCGACCCGGGAGTGGATGCATGAGTTTTGATGCGGATGAGGAAATTCTTCAAGACTTTCTGGTAGAAGCCGGCGAGATTCTCGAGCTGTTGTCTGAACAGCTGGTCGAGCTGGAGAATCGTCCCGATGACATGAATCTGCTCAACGCTATTTTTCGCGGCTTCCACACGGTAAAAGGCGGAGCAGGATTCCTGCAGCTGGATGCCCTGGTTGGTTGCTGCCATATAGCCGAAAACGTTTTCGATATTCTGCGCAAGGGTGAGCGCAAAGTCGATTCAGAGCTGATGGATGTCGTCCTTCAGGCCCTCGACAGTGTTAATGAAATGTTCAGCCAGGTGCGCGAGGGTGAAGAGCCCCGTCCTGCAGACCCCGCTTTGCTTGAAGCACTTGCTCGCCTTGCCCACCCTGCATCCGATGACCCTGCGCCGGCCGATCCAGTCGCCCAACCAACCGCAAGTGCAGTTGCGAACCCGTCAGACCAGCCCGTTGCCGAGGGTGATATCACCGATGACGAGTTCGAGAAGTTACTCGATGCCCTGCATGGATCCGAGAACGAGTCAGCCGCACCCGCGACGGCGGGCAGCGATGACGAGATTACCGATGACGAGTTTGAGGCGCTGCTGGACCAGTTGCATGGAACCACTGCAGTCGAGTCAGTCGTTGCTGAACCTGCTCCCGAGCGCGTCAGCGATGAAATTAATGACGATGAATTCGAGGCCCTGCTGGATCAACTGCATGGCAAGGGCGCTGCGCCCGGCTTGAAAGCCGATGAGGCACCCTCTGCGCCATCAGATCCGGCGATCAATAGCGATGATGCGCATATAACCGATGATGAGTTTGAAGCCCTGCTGGACCAGCTGCATGGTTCAGGAAAGGCTCCAGGCAAGGACAGCAGCCCTGCTGCTGTAACCTCTGGTACTAAGCCCGCAGTGGCTGACGCCAAGCCCAAAGCGCCTGAAAAAGCCAAGCCCAAAGCCGCTCCTGAACCCAGCCAAAAAGCCCTTGCCGTTCCTGACCCGGCCACTGCGCCTGGCGGACTCGAGGCCGCCGCGCCCGAAACCACCGTACGTGTGGATACCGCTCGGTTGGACGAGATCATGAACATGGTGGGCGAGCTGGTGCTGGTGCGCAATCGTCTGGTACGCCTTGGTCTGAGCAGCGGAGATGAAGAGCTGAACAAGGCCGTTGGCAATCTGGACGTGGTGACTGCGGATCTGCAGTCCTCGGTAATGAAGACCCGCATGCAGCCAATCAAGAAGGTCTTCGGACGCTTTCCACGTGTCGTCCGGGACCTGGCCCGCAACCTCAGAAAGGAAATCAATCTCGAACTGATCGGCGAAGAAACCGACTTGGACAAGAATCTGGTTGAAGCCCTGGCCGATCCCCTTGTCCACCTTGTACGCAACTCGGTCGATCACGGTATCGAGATGCCTGATGAGCGTGAGGCAGCAGGCAAGTCGCGAACCGGCAAGGTTATTCTTGCAGCCGCGCAGGAAGGCGATCACATTCTGCTGACTATCACCGATGATGGTCGTGGCATGGATGCAGAGGTACTGCGTGCCAAGGCAGTCGAGAAGGGCATGATGGACAAGGATGCCGCTGATCGTTTGACCGAAAGTGAATGTTTCGACCTGATTCTGGCTCCGGGTTTTTCAACCAAGACCGAAATTTCCGATGTATCCGGTCGCGGTGTTGGTATGGACGTGGTCAAGACCAAGATTTCCCAGCTGAACGGCACAATAGGTATCCATTCGGTCAAGGGTGAAGGCAGCCGCATTGCCATCAAGGTACCCCTGACGCTGGCAATCATGCCGACATTGATGGTCATGTTGGCAGACCAGGCCTTTGCCTTGCCACTGGTCAGCGTTAACGAGATTTACAGTCTGGATCTGTCGCGCACCAATGTGGTGGATGGTCAGGAGGTCATCATTGTCCGCGACAAGGCCCTGCCGCTGTTCTTCCTCAAGCGCTGGTTGATGCCCGGTGTGGCGGATAACAGTGATCGCTCGGCAGCCAGTGTCGTGATTGTTTCAGTCGGCACCCAGCGTGTCGGTTTTGTGGTGGATCAACTGGTCGGGCAAGAGGAGGTAGTGATCAAGCCTCTGGGCCGCATGTTGCAGGGTACACCCGGGATGTCCGGTGCAACCATTACCGGCGATGGCCGCATTGCACTGATTCTTGATATCCCCAGTCTGCTCAAGCGCTACGCGCGACGCGGTTAGCTCCGAACGGGCGGGCAGTGGGTAAAGCGCTAACGGACTTGATCGCCAGCTGGGTTGGCCAGCTATAGTGGGATAACAGGATTCAGGTTCGGCAGCACGCTGCTGCCGGGCTGACAGGTTTCAGGAGAGTGTATGGCGGTCAAGGTGCTGGTGGTGGATGACTCGGGTTTCTTTCGTCGCCGGGTGACGGAGATCCTTGCAGGCGATCCGCAGATCCAGGTGGTTGGTACCGCTTCCAATGGCCGTGAAGCGGTAGACCAGACGCTGGCTTTGCGTCCTGATGTGGTGACCATGGATTATGAAATGCCGGTGCTTGACGGTATTTCAGCCGTGCGCGAAATCATGCAGCGATGCCCCACGGCAGTACTGATGTTCTCTTCTCTGACCTATGAAGGCGCTCGCGTCAGTCTGGATGCGCTGGATGCGGGTGCCGCTGACTATCTGCCAAAGAACTTCGAGGATATTTCGCGTAATCCCGACAAGGTCAGGCAATTGCTGTGTGAGCGCGTGCATGCGCTGGCGCGCACCAACCGTCGCTCCCTCGGTCTGGCTGCTGCCCCACAAAACGCCCCAAGCAGCCCGTCCCCGGCAGTGAGGCCTCAACTCCGTCCGGGTGAGCCCGCCGTCAAGCCCGCTGTGGCGCCGATTGCCAACCGGTCGACCAGCCCTGCGCCGCGTCGCAAGCATTACCAGTTGGTCGCGATTGGTACTTCCACGGGTGGTCCGGTGGCTTTGCAACGGGTACTGACCCAGTTACCGGCCAATTTCCCTTCGCCGTTGTTGTTGATTCAGCACATGCCTGCGGCTTTCACCAAAGCCTTCGCTGAGCGTCTGGACAAACTGTGCCGGATTACCGTAAGAGAGGCTGTTGACGGTGATGCGCTGCGCCCGGGCGTTGCCTTGCTGGCTCCAGGCGGTAAGCAGATGATGGTTGACGGGCGAGGCGTGGTGAGAATTCTGCCCGGTGATGAGCGTCTGAATTTCAAGCCTTGCGTTGATGTCACCTTCGGTTCAGCTGCCAAGGCCTTTCGCGACAAGGTGCTGGCGGTGGTGCTGACCGGTATGGGTGCCGATGGTCGAGAAGGGGCGCGCATTCTGAAACAGTCCGGCAGCGATGTCTGGGCCCAGGATGAGGCAAGCTGTGTCATCTATGGCATGCCAATGGCGGTGGTGAAGGCCAATCTGGCCGACGGCGTTTACAGTCTGGACGACATTGGCCGTTATCTGGCGGAGCTGAGCTGATGGATATCCTCAGTATCATTGGCGTCATTCTCGCCTTCGTGGCGATTCTTGGCGGCAATTATCTTGAGGGTGGGCATGCGGCGGCCCTGATCAACGGTCCTGCCGCGCTGATTGTGTTTGGTGGCACGCTGGGAGCGGCCTTTATTCAGACCCCGCTGAAAGTATTCAAGCGTGCCCTGGCGATAGCCAGCTGGATTTTCTTTCCGCCGAAGAACCGCCTGCAGCAGGGCATCAGCCAAGTGATAGGGTGGAGTACCATCGCGCGCAAGGAAGGCCTGCTCGGGCTTGAGCAAATCGCCGAGTTGGAGTCCGATCAGTTTGCCCGCAAGGGCTTGCAACTGCTGGTCGATGGCAGCGAGCCGGAGGCCTTGCGCAGTATTCTTGAAGTGGATCTCATGACCCGTGAGAGCCATGACCTGATGGCCACCAAGGTTTATGAAAGTATGGGCGGCTATTCACCGACCATTGGCATTATCGGCGCGGTAATGGGCCTGATTCACGTCATGGGCAATCTGGCTGATCCCTCCATGCTGGGCACTGGTATTGCTGTGGCTTTCGTCGCTACCATCTATGGCGTAGCACTGGCCAACCTGTTCCTGTTACCCGTTGCCAATAAGCTCAAGGCCGTGGTATGGCAGCAATCACGTTACCGCGAAATGCTGCTGGAGGGCTTACTGTCGATTGCCGAAGGTGAAAACCCCCGCTCGATCGAATTGAAGCTTGAGGGTTTCCTTGATTAGCAAGGGCGGGTACCCAGTTGGATACTTGCCGCATGCAGGACAGCCAGCCCATCTTGGGAGGGGCAAAGAGATGCACGATTCAGGATGTAAGGCGAATTCGGAGCCTTTACAAACAGGCAAGGCGCTGGCCTTCAAGGGCAGGGATTGACGATGCGCCGCCGTCGCCATGAAGAGCATGAAAACCATGAGCGCTGGCTGGTGTCCTATGCGGATTTCATTACGCTGCTGTTTGCCTTCTTTGTGGTCATGTATTCGATCTCCTCCGTCAATGAGGGCAAATACAAAGTGCTGTCGGATACCCTGGTTGGCGCTTTCAATACGCCCCAAAGGTCCATAGAGCCGATACAGATAGGCGATCAAATTCCTCGCGGGATCAATCGCAGCGATGCTCCGGGAACCTCCGGCGGTGATGCGACCGGTGAGGGTGGCGATGCGCTGGCGGATATCACCTCGGCCATGCAGGCGGCCTTTGGCGACCTGATCCAGGCGGGTGATATTGAACTGCGTGGCAACGAGCTGTGGATCGAAATCGAATTGAACTCCAGCCTGCTATTTCCGAGTGGTGACGCCTTGCCGCTGAATGCGGCTTTCGATCTTGTTGATCGGATCGCCAATATATTGGCGCCCTATGACAACCCGATTCATGTCGAAGGTTTCACCGACAATGTGCCAATCAGCTCGCGTGCCTATCCAACCAACTGGGAGTTATCCGCCGCCCGGGCTGCCAGCGTAGTTCGTATGCTGAATACCGGCGGGGTCGATCCGGGCCGTCTGGCTGCAGTAGGTTATGGTGAGTTTCGCCCGATATCAGACAATACGACGGCGGCCGGTCGCCGTGCCAATCGACGGGTTGTGTTGCTGGTATCGCGCTATACCGATTCCCGGCATGAGGCTTACACGCCTGATGCCTCGAATGTTGATCAGATGCGTGAGGCACGTAGCGGGACTGGCACGGCTCCTGCACAGTAAGTGCTTTACTTGTCTGACGTCGCTGCTGGCGTCAATCTGTTGTCGATGATGGGGTCTATGTCTTTGTAATCAGACATACCAACCCCAGGAGGAAAGGCATGAAAGTCTGGGCTGTGGCCAACCAAAAAGGGGGTGTGGGTAAAACCACGACCGCCGTCGCGCTTGCTGGTCTGCTGGCAGACCAGGGGCAGCGTGTACTGGTGGTCGATCTGGATCCCCATGGCTCCATGACCAGTTATTTCGGGCATGACCCGGACAGCCTGACCAATAGCGTTTTCAATCTATTCCAGCACAATGGACAGGTGCCAGAGGGCATGGCCAGGGCGCTATTGCTGCCGACTTCCCATGAAAGTGTCAGCCTGTTGCCCTCCAGTACCTCACTGGCCACACTTGAACGCCAGTCAGCAGCGCAGGGTGGCTTTGGACTGGTCCTGTCCCGAGCCCTGGCGCAGTTGTGGGATGATTTCAATTTTGTCCTGATCGACAGTCCGCCCTTGCTTGGGGTCTCGATGATCAACGCGCTGGCGGCTTGCGAACAGCTGATCATCCCGGTACAAACCGAATTTCTCGCGCTCAAGGGTCTTGAACGCATGGTTCATACACTGGACATGGTCAATCGCTCCCGCAAGCAGGCCTTGCCCTATACCATAGTGCCAACCCTGTTTGATCGTCGGACCCAGGCCTCGATCAGTACGCTCAAGGTTCTGCGCCGTGACTATGCTGACCATCTGTGGCAAGCCTATGTCCCGATTGATACCAAATTGAGGGATGCCAGTATGGCCGGTCTGGTGCCATCGCGCCTGGATGCCACTGCCCGCGGTGTGCTGGCGTATCGGGCTTTGTTGCGTTACCTGTTGGCGCAGTCATTACCCCGTCGGGAGCAGGTAGCATGATGTATTTAGTTCTAATGTCAGGCCGGATTTGGCCGATACTATCTAGTACTGTCAACGTTTCCCTGGAATAGCGGTTTGTCATGAGCAAAGCCTTGCCCCTTCAGCAGTTTGTACCGCAACAGACCATTCAGAGCTATCTGGATGCGCTGCTGCAGGATGCTACCGAGTCGGTGGTGCAGGATCAGCCTGTGAGCATGCCGGTGGTGGATCCTGCTGCCAAGGTGGTGATCAAGGAGTCTGAGGCGGTAACGCCCAGCCACCCGTCTGCGCGCGCGCGAAGATCGGTCGAGGAACGAATGCTGGAGGCTAGGACACTTGGCCGTCTTGAGTTTGAGGCGCCGGTGGTCGAAACCCAGACGATCGAAACGCCGGGGTTCGAGGCAGAACATCTGGTTGAGCAGCCCAGTTGGCGCGATCAGCCGTTTGAGGCGCTGCTGTTTGATGTGGGTGGCTTGACTTTGGCGGTGCCGCTGATCCTGCTGGGTTCGATCTATCCGCTGGACGACGAGATCACGCCATTATTTGGGCAGCCGGACTGGTTTCTTGGTTTGATGCCGACCCCCGTCGGCAATCTCAAGGTGCTTGATACCGCGCGCTGGGTCATGCCCGAACGCTATACGGATGCGTTGCGCAATGACCTGCGTTTTGTCATTTCAGTCGAGGGCTATGACTGGGGTCTGGCCGTTCACGGTGTCAGCCAGTCAGTCAAGTTGACCTCAGAGCAGATTAAGTGGCGCTCACATCAGGGCAAAAGACCCTGGCTGGCCGGCACGGTTATAGAGCACATGTGTGCCCTGGTTGACGTATCCTCTCTGGCACAACTGATTGCCGCAGGTGAGGCAGCAAGCAAGGCTGGCAAAGCCAGTGGCAGAGCATTAGCATAGCTTTGGATCAATTAATGAGTCAGCGTGCCGGCACGCCAGATAGCCGGAGTGGCAATAACCTAAATCGGGAAGCAAAAGAATGAAAAATAACTCCGCACAGGGCGCTGAAGATCCGATTCTGCAATGGGTTACCTTCCGCCTGGACAATGAAACCTACGGCATCAACGTCATGCAGGTGCAGGAAGTGCTGCGGCATACCGAGATTGCACCTGTTCCCGGCGCGCCGTCCTATGTACTGGGCATTATCAACTTGCGCGGTAACGTGGTCACCGTGATCGACACGCGTCAGCGCTTTGGCCTGACACCAGCACCGATAACTGACAACACCCGGATCGTGATTATCGAGGCGGATAAGCAGGTGGTCGGGATTCTGGTCGATAGCGTTGCTGAAGTGGTTTATCTGCGCCAGTCCGAGATTGAAACGGCACCTAACGTCGGTACAGATGAGTCCGCCAAGTTCATTCAGGGTGTATGCAACAAGAACAATGAACTGCTCATTCTGGTCGATCTGGAAAAGATGATGACCGAAGATGAGTGGGCTGAACTGCAGGGTTTCTGATCAGCATGGCGGCTGACGACGGCCTGTTGATACTCCTGGCGGGCCTGGGTGGAGGTGTATTGCTAGCTGTGCTGGTATTTGTTCTGGGACTGCTGCGCCGTTCCCAGATCAGACTGGCGGCACAACTGCGTGCCCTGGATGAGCAGCATCAGCAACGGCTGCAAGCGCTTAGGGTCGAAGCCTCCAGTTTTCAGCAGGGCAGCATTCGCATGGGGGATGAATTGATCGCCCTCCGAGACAAGCTCAAACAGCTGGAAGACCGTCTGCAGCGTGTGGATCAGTCAGATCCGCACGCCTTGCCCTACAATCAGGCGGCACGCCTGGTGAGTATGGGTGCGAGTATTGAAGATGTAACCCAGTCCTGTGGCCTGTCCAAGGCTGAGGCCGAGTTGGTGGCCAAGCTGCACTCGGCACGTAAACAACCCTGAAACCCGATTGGCTGACATCTGCCAGGTCGAGCTTCTGACGTGAGCGGCCGGTCAATTCTATTCAGTCGGCCTTCGCCTTGGGCGCGGTTCATCGGGGTCAAACCCCTCGGGTGCCTTGCCTTTCAGATACCAGGCAAAGGCAATGATTTCGGCAATGGTGCGGTATAGCGCCTCCGGGATCTGATCCCCCAATTCCAGTCGTGTCAGCATCTTGGCCAGTTCGGCGTTTTCGTAAATAGGCACTTCATAGGTCATTGCCAGCTCAATGATCTGCTCGGCCAGTTCGCCTTCGCCCTTGGCCGTCAGGGTGGGTGCCTGATCGCCATCGTAGACCAGCGCTATCGCTTCCCGTTGTCTGTCCATCAGGTCACCTCATCAATCCAGCGTTGTTGCACGGCATGGCTGGGCTGCGGTGGCGCACCCCTATGGCAGCTCATTTCACCGACTTCGAGGCCTTTGGCCAGCAGCCGATCACGTAATTGGACGAGTTCCTGATCGAGCAGACTGAGGGTGCTTTGCTGTTCTGCCCAGAACTCGGTATTGACCCGGCCCTTGAACAATCGGGCGATCGCCTGCAGAGCGCCAAGCTGGTCCAGGTTGAACGCCAAGCGTACTTCCCAGAGTGGCTCCTGTTCCTGTCTCTTGCCTTTTGGTGCGGCGTCGTCACGTTGTATGCGCACTTGTACATGACTGAACTGCTGGCCGTCGCGCAGCGGTATTTCCAGTTGCCAGGTGGTCTGGCTGCTGCCATCCGGAAAACTTTGGGTCTGGCCCAGGCTTTGAAGCTGGTGGTGCTGTATGCGTGACAGCAGCGCTGCGGTCAGGCGCAGCAGGGCGCCCAGATCCGGTGCCTCGGTCAGGGCCTGCACGGCTCTGGCTGGCAGCGGGAAAATCCCATGTGGCACGGCGCCCATTCCTTGCTGCCAGGGCCCGGGTTGCAGCCCCAGCAGTTTCAAGGTGCCGGGTGGTAATTGTTGTTGCAGATTGATCAGCAGGTTGACCAGTGCCGCTTTCAAGTCTGCGCCCGGCAGGCTGGGGCTGTCGGCACTGACCGGCAGGCTGGACAGCAGCGTGATGAGTTTATCCAGCGCCGGCAGGCTGCCGGCCTGGACTTGAGCTGGTTGGGCGGTGACATCGGTTCGATTGCCAGGCGCCGGGTTTCCGGCTGGGTTGCCTGTGGAGAGCATCTCAGTGAGTTGCTTCAGGCCTGCTTCAAGAAAGCTTCCGCTGCGCTGGATGGCCTGCTGCACGCCCGCTGAGCTGGTCAGTTGGCTGATATTCGCGACTTGTTGCAGCACCTGGCGCATGGCTGCTTGAACGCCTTCCGGCAGTGTGGCGCTGGAGCGGTTAAGCAGATCGATACTTGATAACAGTGGCTCTGCCGAGGCTTGACGCTGCATGCTGTCGCGCAACCCCAGGCTCAAGGCCATGGCCATTTTTTGTTTGGCCATGTCGGCCACCCGCAACTCGCCGCGTGGACCCACTTCAGCGCTCAGCAGGGTGCCCGGCTCAAGTGCTTTGCCACTGGTCAGGTTTAAGGTGCTGCCGCTGGCAGGCCCCTGCAACAGCCGGGCGAGAATGGCAAAGCGCAACTGCTCGCCGGCAGCGCTGATCTGCTGCTGACTGATTACCCGTGCTTCTACCTTGCTGCCTGGAGGGAACAGGGCCGGATCCAGTCGTGTCAGTAGGTCGGCGGTGGGTTTGTCGGCTGGCTGCAGTATGGCCATCAGCTGCATGGGGTTCAGTGCTTGAATGACCAGTTGGGTACCCGTTGCCAGAGCTCGCGGGCTGGTTGCTGTGATATCCAGCGTTTTACCCTGGGTGTTACTTTGCGACAGGCGCAACAGGACTTCGAATTGGGCTCCGTCGGTTTTGCTGTTGATGACTTCTGCGCGACTGCTTTGGCCCGCTGGCAACATCAGTGCGTCAATCGGACGCAGAAGTTGCAGAGCCAGTGCGCCGGGTTCCGGCGTTTTGGCTGCAGGCCCCGGTATGACTGGGCTGGGCATAGCAGGCGGCAGGCGAATATCGGATGTCATGTGGTCACATGTTGATGTAAATCACAAGCCCTGCAAGGGGGGCTGTATGTATAATGGCACAGCCTTGCGACAGTTGCCTCTGTACCCTTTTGGGTTAACAGAGTATAGCGGCTGTAGCGCGACAAACATGAGCTCCGGTCAGCCAATCAGCTGGTCGGTCTGGAGAGCGGGTGAACGCACTGCCTATCGAGTTGCATCAACTGGCCTGTGAGCGCGACGAGCGAGAGCTGTTTGATGGCATCAGTCTGCAGTTGAACGCCGGTGACCTGCTGCAAGTGGCTGGCCCCAACGGGTCTGGCAAGACCAGCTTGCTGCGAATTCTGGCAGGACTGTTGCCGCCCTCGGAGGGTGACCTTCGCTACGGTGGCCATTCGGTGTTTCGCGGTCAGGGTCTTAGCGCCTGGCGTAACAGTCGCCTGTTTATTGGCCACGCGCCGGCGATCAAGGGTCCGCTGACGCCGGAAGAAAATCTCGCCTGGCTCTGCGCCCTGGGTCAGCCGGTAACCCGTGATTCCATCTGGCAGGCGTTGGAGCAGGTGGGGCTGCGCGGTTTCGAGGATGTGCCCTGCTACCATCTGTCCGCCGGGCAGCAGCGTCGGGTGGCTCTGGCCAGGTTGTATTTGCAGGAGCATCCGGTGTGGATTCTGGACGAGCCCTTTACCGCGATTGACCGCGCCGGTGTGGCTGCCCTGGAGGCGCATCTTCTCGCACACGCCGCTCGCGGGGGTATCGTCATCCTGACGACGCACCACAGTCTGGATCACCTGTCTGGCCTGCGTTGTCTGGATCTGGGAATGGTGGCCTGATGCGTCGGATCATATGGCTGCTGTTTCGTCGCGAGTGGCAACTGGCTTGGCGTCGGCCCAGTGACCTGCTGAATCCGCTGGTGTTTTTTGCCATCGTGATCAGTCTGTTTCCACTGGCTGTGGGTCCAGAGCCCGGCATGCTCCGCACCATGGCCCCGGGGGTCATCTGGGTTGCCGCGCTGCTGGCCACCTTGCTATCGCTGGATGGTTTGTTTCGCAGTGATTTTGAGGATGGCTCGCTGGAGCAATGGGTCTTGTCGTCACATCCGCTGACCTTGATGGTGCTGGTCAAGGTTTTTCACCACTGGCTGGTTTGTGGCCTTGCGCTGGTATTGTTGTCGCCGCTGTTCGGTCTGATGCTGTCCATGCCGCCAGAAGTACTGCCGGTGCTGCTGCTGAGCCTGTTGTTGGGTACCCCGGTACTGAGTCTGCTGGGTGCCGTAGGTGCGGCTTTGACGGTTGGCTTGAAAGGCGGAGGCGTTTTGCTGGCGCTACTGATCCTGCCGCTGTACATTCCGGTGCTGATTCTGGGTACTGGTGCGGTAGAAGCCGCCATGCAGGGTTTACCTGTCGCTGGCTATGCGCTGTGGCTTGGTTGTCTGTCGGTGTTGGCGTTGAGTCTTGCGCCCTTGGCCATTGCGGCGGGTCTGCGCATCGGAGTGAGTGAATGAATTGCGGAGTGCTGAAAGGATGAACTGGACCTTTTTCCACAAACTGGGTTCGCCTAAGTGGTTCTTTGAAATCAGTGGCCGCTGGCTACCTTGGTTTTCGGTTTCCAGCGCTCTGCTGTTACTGGTGGGTCTGATCTGGGGGCTTGGTTTTGCACCAGAGGATTATCAGCAGGGCAACAGCTTCCGGATAATCTATATCCACGTGCCCGCCGCTTTTGTTGCGCAGTCCTGCTACATCATGCTCGCGGTTGCCGGCACCGTCGGTCTGGTCTGGCGCATGAAGCTTGCCCACGTGGCATTGCAGTGTGCAGCACCGATTGGCGCCTGGATGACCGTCATAGCCTTGGTCACTGGGGCCATTTGGGGCAAGCCGACCTGGGGTACCTACTGGGTCTGGGATGCCCGCTTGACCTCCATGTTGATACTGCTTTTTCTGTATATCGGTGTTGTTGCCCTGGCACATGCCATCAGTAATCGCGATACCGCTGCCAAGGCGTCTGCAGTGCTGGCTATCGTTGGTGTGGTCAATATTCCGATCATTCAGTACTCAGTGGATTGGTGGAACACCTTGCATCAGCCGGCGACCTTCAAGATTACCGAGAAGCCGGCGATGCCGGTTGAAATGTGGTTTCCCCTGCTGTTGACCGTGTTGGGCTTTTACGCGCTGTTTGCTGTCAGCCTGCTGATGCGTATGCGCGTGACTGTCTTGCAGCGCGAGCATAAGACCAACTGGGCCCGTGAGGCCCTGGAGAAGATGTCATGAATGCAGTGATCGAATTTATTGCCATGGATGGTCACGGTTCCTATGTCTGGTCCGCTTACGCCATCACCTTGGTCATATTGTGGCTGAATGTCGCTGAGCCCAGACGCTACATGAAGAATCTGGTTCAAGCTGAAGCGCGCCGTCGGCGCCGGGAGGAGATCAATGCATCCTGAACGCAAGAAACGACTAGGCCTGATTCTGCTGGTGGTGTTTGGTGTCGGCGTTGCCGTCGGGCTGGCCTTGATGGCCCTGAGCCAGAATATAAACCTGTTCTATACCCCGAGCCAGATTGCCCAGGGTGAAGCGCCCGAACAAACTCGCATTCGTGCCGGCGGCATGGTCGTGGACGGTAGTGTGGTGCGTTCTACCGAGAATCTGGATGTACAGTTTACCGTCACCGATGGCGCCGAACAGGTGGTGATTTTTTACAGTGGCATCCTGCCGGATCTGTTTCGCGAAGGGCAGGGCATCGTGGCCCTGGGGCGGCTGGATGAAAACCGCATGCTGATTGCCGACGAAGTATTGGCCAAGCACGACGAAGAATATATGCCTCCGGAGGTCGCCCAGGCGATGTCCAAGGTCAACCAGATGAAACAGGACGCCGACGCGGCGTCCAGTTACTGATGCGGAGCTGAGATGATTCCTGAGCTTGGGCAAATTGCCCTGATAATTGCGCTGGTGCTGGCCGTGCTTCAGGCAACAGTGCCTCTCTACGGTGCCTGGCGCGGCGATACCCTGGCCATGGGCTTTGCCCAGCCGGCGGCCATCGGCCAGTGCCTGTTTGTGCTCTTTGCCTTCCTGTGTCTGGTGCAGTCCTTTCTGGCCAACGACTTCAGCGTTACCTATGTCGCGATGAACTCCAACAGCGCGCTGCCCTGGTACTACCAGATTAGTGCGGTATGGGGTGGACATGAGGGCTCACTGTTGCTCTGGGCCCTGATTCTGGCAGCCTGGACCCTGGCTGTAGCGGTCTTTTCCCGCGACCTGCCGGAGGATATGCTCAGCCGCGTGTTAGCGGTCATGGGCATGATCAGTGTGGGCTTTTTGCTCTTCATGCTGATGACCTCGAATCCCTTTGATCGCCAGTTGCCTTTCCATCCGGCGGACGGCAATGACCTCAATCCATTGCTGCAGGATTTTGGTCTGATCGTCCATCCGCCGATGCTGTATATGGGCTATGTCGGTTTCTCGGTGGCCTTTGCCTTTGCCATCGCCGCTTTGCTGGGTGGTCGGCTGGATGCAGCCTGGGCCCGCTGGTCGCGGCCCTGGACCATCATCGCCTGGGCTTTTCTGACCCTGGGTATTGTACTGGGCTCCTGGTGGGCCTATTACGAGCTTGGCTGGGGCGGCTGGTGGTTCTGGGATCCGGTGGAAAACGCCTCCTTCATGCCCTGGTTGGTGGGTACCGCGCTGATCCACTCGCTGGCAGTGACGGAAAAACGCGGGGTGTTCAAGAGCTGGACCGTGCTGTTGGCGATTGCTACTTTCTCGCTCAGCCTGCTCGGTACCTTCCTTGTTCGCTCGGGTGTCTTGACCTCGGTGCATGCCTTTGCCACAGACCCCGAGCGCGGCGTATTCATTCTCGCCTTCCTGTTGCTGGTCACAGGCGGTTCGCTACTACTTTACGCCCTGCGTGCGCCGGTGGTGAAAAGTCAGATCGGTTTTGCACTCTGGTCACGGGAAACCTTCCTGTTGATCAATAACGTGATTCTGGTGGTGTCGGCGCTGATGATTCTGCTCGGCACGCTGTATCCGCTGGCTTTGGATGCGATCAGCGGCAGTCTGGTGTCGGTCGGCCCACCCTATTTCAATGCGTTGTTTGTCCCCCTTATGGCCTTGCTGATGGCGGCCATGGGCGTTGGCATGCTCAGCCGCTGGAAGGACACACCGATCAACTGGTTGCTGGGTCAACTGAAGTGGGTGTTGTTGCTCTCTGCGCTGGCGGCCATTGGCCTGGCGATCTGGATTGGTGAGCACCACCTGGCGGTCGGCAGTATGCTGCTGCTGGTGTTCTGGGTGACCGGCATGAGCCTCAAGGACATCTTCAACAAGACGCGCAACAAGGGGTTGGTTAATGGTCTGCGCGCCTTGCCACGCAGTTACTGGGGCATGACGTTTGCGCATATCGGTATGGCGGTGTGTGCCGTCGGTGTGGTCGGTGCCAGTCTGTTCGACAGCCAGCGCGACCTGCGCATGGGGCCCGGCGATAGCCTTGATCTGGGTGGCTATACCTTCGTGTTTCAAGGTGTGGCACATCGTGAGGGCTCCAACTGGGTGTCGGACAAGGTGGTATTGGATGTGTTTCGTGGAGAGCGGAAAATCACTACCTTGCGTCCAGAGAAGCGCCTGTACACAGTACAGAACCAACTGATGACCGAGGCCGCCATCCACCCGACGCTGACTCGGGATCTGTTTGTCGCCATGGGCGAGCCTTTGGGCGATGACGCCTGGGCCATGCGTGTGCATATCAAACCCTTTGTTCGCTGGATCTGGCTCGGCGGCCTGTTCATGACCCTGGGTGGTTTGCTGGCTGCCAGCGATAAGCGCTATCGCTTGCGTGCCAGGCAGAATCGATCGGCAGCAGCCGCTGCGGAGGTGCAGTCATGAAAAGGGCTTTGATGGCACTGCCGCTGGTGGTGTTTCTGTTGATGCTGGTATTTCTGTTCAAAGGCCTGTATCTGGATAACGAAGACTTGCCATCTGCCCTGATTGACAAGGACTTCCCGGCTTTTGAATTGCAATCGGTGACGGACACCGCGGCGGTCATTACCCAGGCCGACCTGCAGGGTAAGCCCTCGCTGGTCAATGTCTGGGCCACCTGGTGTGTGGCTTGTCGGGTCGAGCATCCGGTGCTCAATAAACTGGCGGAGCAGGGTGTGGTGATCCACGGCGTCAACTACAAGGACGATAACCTGTCGGCACAGAATTGGCTGCGTGATCTGCATAACCCTTATCAGTTGAATATCAGCGATCCGCAAGGACGCCTGGGTCTTGACCTTGGGGTATACGGCGCACCGGAAACCTTTCTGGTCGACGCTCAGGGGGTGATTCGCTACAAGTTTGTCGGGGTGATTGACGAACGCGTCTGGCAGACCGAGCTGGCGCCGCGTTACCAGGCGCTGCTTGAGGAGGTAGAGCAATGATCAGAAGCCTGGCTTTGGCCCTGATGTTGTTCAGCACATCGGCGTTCTCGGCTATTGATACCTTCGAGTTCGACAGCGAGGAGCAGCGTGCGCGCTTCTATCAGTTGAGCGGTGAGTTACGCTGCCCGAAATGCCAGAACCAGAACATTGCTGATTCAAACTCCCCGATTGCTACGGATCTGCGCCGTGAGATCTTTCGCATGTTGGATGAAGGTCAGAGTAACGAACAAATCGTCGATTTCATGGTTATGCGCTATGGCGAGTTTGTGCGCTATCGCCCGCAACTGAATGCTCAGACCGCTGTGCTCTGGTTTGCTCCTGCGGTGTTTTTGCTCGGTGGGCTGCTGGCGCTGATCGTCATGGTTCGGCGCCGCCAGTCCGTGCAGATAGCCAGCCAGGACGAGCACCTGAGTGCCGATGAACAGGCGCGACTCAAGGCCCTGTTGGAGAAAAAATCGCGTGATGACTGACCTGTGGATATTGGCCGCGCTCCTGGTGATCTGCGGCATGCTGACGGTACTTTGGCCAATCTGGCGGCAGCGTCGCCAGCACGCCGTTGATCGTTCCGCGCTGAACGTCGCTTTGTATCAGGAACGCGTTCAGGAGCTGGACGCCCAGGTATTGGCTGGCGACCTTACAGAGGCCCAGCGTGATGCCACGCTGGAGGAGGCCAGCCGGCTATTGCTGGATGATACCGCCCAGGCTGACAGTCAGCAGGGAACGCGCCATCGTGGCTCACCCTGGTTACTGGTTGTGGCTGCCGGTGTGTTGCCACTGGTTGTTGCTGCGCTTTACACCACCTGGGGTAATCCTGCCGGCCTGACGCTGGCTCGTGAACTCGAGGAGGGGCCTCCTCCCACTACCCTGGAAGAGTCAATCAGCCGCATGGAGCGCATGGTTCAGGTGCAGCCGGAGAACGGCGAAGCCTGGTACATGCTGGGTCGTGGCTACCTCAACGCACAGGAATTTGATCTGGCTGTGCGGGCGCTGGGCAACAGTCTTGAGCGTCTGGGCGAGCGCCCGGAGGTGCTGGCGCAACTCGCTCAGGCCCGTTATTTTGCTGCTGGTAATGAATTGGATGCACCCTCGGTCGCCGCCCTGGACAAGGCCCTTGAGCTGGACCCGCAGGAGCCGACCGCATTGGGCCTGCTGGGTATTGCCGCGTTCGAGAGCGGTGACTTCCAGGGCGCAATTGATTTCTGGCAGCGTCTACTGGCGGGCATGCCGGCGGACAGCCCCGGCGCGCAAACCATTCAGGGTGGCATTCAGCGAGCACAACAGCGCTTGAGTGCGGGTACTGATCAGGCGCCAATCGATGCGACGGCGGTCATACGCATTCAGCTGGAGCTGGGTGAGGGTATTGCTGAACAGATGGGTGAGGAGGCGGTGCTGTTTGTCTTTGCCAGAGATCCACAAGGCCCGCCCATGCCACTGGCAGCACGCCGTTTCCGGCTGTCGGAGTTACCGGTTGAAGTTGACCTGAGCCCGGCCGATGCCATGCTGCCCGAGGCCAGACTCAGCGCCGGCCAGCGCGTGCAGTTGATTGCGCGTTTGTCTCCCCAGGGTGATGCCATGCAAGGCAGTCATGAGGCCAAAGTGGATGATGTCCAGGTTGGTTCCGAACAGCGGATTCTGCTGAGAGTCGAACAACCCCTCCCTTGATACAGTTTGTTTGTCCAGAGCAAGCCAGTGCCAGGCTTGCTCTGGAGACAGACTGAATCAGCCCGCCAGCACCCAGCCAACCAGACTGTAGCCCGCCAGGGTGACTACCAGAATACCGATTATATTCAGTACAAAGCCGGCACGGATCATCTCGCTGATCTGCAAATGGCCGCTGCCGAAGACAATCGCATTGGGTGGCGTGGCCACGGGCATCATGAAGGCGCAGCTGGCGGCAATGGCAGCGGGTACGGCAAAGACGATGGGCGAGATACCCTGAGCCACAGCCAGTGCGCCCAGCAAAGGCAGAAAGGCCGCCGCCGTGGCAGTATTACTGGTGACCTCGGTCAGAAAGATGATCACGCTGACCACCATTGCCAGCATCAGCAAGGCGGGCAGCATGCTCAGAACGCCCAGGCTGGTCGCTATCCATTCGGCCAGTTGCGAACTGGTTATGACGCTGGCCATGGCCAGTCCACCACCAAACAGTAACAGCACGCCCCAGGGCATATCCCGGGCTGTCTCCCAGTCCATCAGAAAGGTGCGTTCCTTGAGGTTGACCGGGATCAGGAACAACGCCAGTGCAGCGGCTATGGCAATCACGGTGTCATTCAGCCAGGGCAGCAACTGAGCGGACAGCAGTGGTTGCAGTATCCAGGTCATTGCCGTGAGGACAAAGACCAGTGAAACCAGCTTTTCCGCCAGTGACATGGGGCCAAGGGCCTGCAATTGTTGGCGCAGACCCTCACTGCTGACTGCGGTGGCGCCCAGGCCGAAGTCGCGGCGCGCCAGCCAGAGCCAGATAGCCACCAGCATGCTGACGGCAACCGGTATGCCAATCAGCATCCACTGGCCAAAGCCAACCTGAATCTGGTGATTGTCGGCCAGGTAGCCAGCCAGCAATGCGTTCGGCGGCGTCCCGATCAGCGTGGCAATCCCCCCGACACTGGCGGAATAGGCGATAGCCAGCAGCAGCGCACTGGCAAAACGCTGGGCTCCCTCAGGGTTCTGGCTGCCCAGCATGTTGATCACCGACAGGCCAATGGGCAACATCATGATGGTGGTCGCGGTATTACTTACCCACATGCTCAGAAAGGCCGTAGCCAGCATGAACCCGGCGATCTGGTTTTTTGGCTTGCTGCCCACGGCCAGCAAGGTCAGCAGGGCAATGCGTTTGTGCAGATTCCAGCGCTGCATGGCCAGCCCTAGAACAAAACCGCCCATGAACAGAAAGATCACCGGATTGGCGTAGGGCGCTGTGGCACTGGCCACATTGCCCAGGCCCAGGGCCGGGACCAGAATAATCGGTAGCAGGGCGGTGGCCGGAATCGGTATGGCTTCAGTCGACCACCAGGTGGCCATCAGCAACATCATGCCCAGCGCCAGCCAGGCGGCATCGCTCATGCTGCCAGGGGCTGGCAACAGCAGCGTGGCGAGCAGCAAGGCTGGCCCCAGCAACAAGCCAATCAGGCGGCTGAGTGGCAAGTCCTGAGGGGCGTGGTCTGTGCTAGCGGTCATGCGGCAGATTCCTTGGCGGCGGTGTCAATTTTGTATTTCATCCAGACGACAGGCCAGCAGCGTGCCGCCCAGGCCCATGCCGGACAACAGCAGCAGCATGCCGGCAGCGCCGATCAGTGCGGTGAGCAGGCCAAGCAGGCCGGTCATCAGTAATAGCAGACCAATCAGACTATTGCCTACGGCCACATAGTCGGTGCGTTTGTTGCCCCCGGCCATGTCCAGTACATAGGTCTTGCGTCCGACCCGCACGCCGCTGTGGGCAATGCCGAGAACAAAAAAAGCCAGCGGGAACAGCCAGGCCTGCATCGACTCTGACAGGCAGCCAGACCAGTGCAGACCAATGACCAGCGGGCCCAGCAGGCTGGCGAGCAGGCCGGCGCGAATCAGCACGCGCTTGCTCGACTGATCGGCCATACGCCCCCAGACCATTGCGCTGAGACTACTGGCCAGGCCGTTGGCGATCAGAAAGGCGCCGAGCATGCCAATCCCGGTATTCAGTTGCTGAGCCAGTACCACGTAATAAGGCGCGGACAGTGCTGACATCATCAGCAAGGCACGGGTGATGACAAAGCGCCGGAAGGGCGGGTCATCACGCAACAGGCTGACCTTGGCCAGGGCCTGGCGAATGGCATTGTCGCCACCCTCGGTCGCCCCCGGAGCCTCATCAATGTGCCAGTAGATCAGGCTGGAGAGAACCCACAAGCCGGCCGAGCCGATCAGAATCCAGGCGAAGAAGGCTGTATCAGAATCCTTCGGCGGCCAGAACAAGCAGTACAGACCGAACGCCAGTGCCAGTAGGCCAGACAGACTCGAGGCCAGGCCGTTCAGGCGGCCGCGCCGGGTCTTGGGGATGGTTTTGCCGATCACATCCTTGCTGGCAACGGAGCACAGGCCACGGGCCAGACTGAAGAGTACCAGGCAGGCAATGATCAAGCCGCCAGCCAGAGCGCCTTCGGTTGTCCAGGCCGCCACGGCCATGGCCAGCAGGGCCACAGCCTGCAGCAGGCTGCCAAGTACCCAGGTGGCCTTGCGTTGCGCCAACTGACGAATATAGGCGGCAATAAACAGCTGGGGCAGCATAGAGCCGGATTCGCGAATGGGGACTAGCCAGGCGATCAACGCCACGGGTGCACCCACCACTCCCATGAGCCAGGCCAGAGTGGTTTTCGGGTTGGTCAGACTGTCGCCCAGGCTGGTCAGTGTGGTGGCGCTGACCTGGCGGAAGAAGTTGCGTGCCACGCTGGTGCAGGCGCTGTCAGGGATATCCTTGCAGACCCGGGCATCCTCTTCGTCCATCAGTCGGTCATACAGCTTGTCGAGATCGGGTTCGAGTGCCATTCCGGGTGCCATTGCTGTTAATCAGAGGACAATACTGCCGCAGCCCACAGTGTATGACTACTGCTCAGCGCGCTATTTGCCGCTTGGGGCTTCTCATGGGCGGCCATAGCAGGTAAAAATGCGTGTTTTATGTCATGACTGTACTCCGAGCCGCGGCGCCACTTCATCACAGGCTCAGCTTGACGCAAGGACAGGCGATTCAATGCGATTGAAATGCATCAAATTGGCGGGGTTTAAATCCTTTGTGGATCCGACCACCGTCTATTTTCCGACCAACATGGGCGCGGTGGTCGGCCCCAATGGCTGCGGCAAGTCGAATATTATCGATGCCGTACGCTGGGTCATGGGCGAGAGTTCGGCGAAGAACCTGCGCGGCGAATCCATGACCGACGTGATCTTCAACGGCTCCAATTCCCGCAAGCCGGTCGGCCAGGCCTCGATTGAACTGGTGTTTGATAACAGCGATGGCACCCTGAAGGGCGAGTACGCCGGCTATAACGAGATATCCATCCGCCGCAAGGTCACCCGCGAAGCCCAAAACCAGTATTACCTGAACGGCACCAAATGCCGCCGCCGCGACATTACCGATATTTTCCTCGGTACCGGTCTGGGGCCGCGCAGCTATTCGATCATCGAGCAGGGCATGATCTCCAAGCTGATCGAAGCCAAGCCCGACGAACTGCGTCTATTTATAGAAGAAGCCGCCGGTATATCGAAATACAAGGAGCGGCGGCGTGAAACCGAGAATCGCATTCGGCGTACCCACGATAACCTGTCACGCCTGACCGATCTGCGCGAGGAGCTTGAGCGACAACTGGCGCATCTGCAGCGTCAGGCCCAGGCGGCGGAAAAATACAAGGAATTCAAGGCCGAAGAGCGTCACCTCAAGGCGCAGCTGCAGGCGCTGCGTTGGCAGTCACTGGATGCCCAGACCGCCGAGCGTGAACACCGCGTGCGTGATCTGGAAATTGCCATGGAAGCGCTGATCGCCGAGCAGCGAAACGCCGACAGCGAAATGGAGAAACACCGAGATCAGCACGCCGATCTGACTGAAGCCTTCAATCAAGTGCAGGCCCGCTATTACAGTCTGGGTGCGGATATCAGTCGGATCGAGCAGCAACTGCAGTTCAATCGCGACCGTCAAAGCCAGCTGCATGATGATATTGATCAGACTGAACTGGCCTGGCAGGAGGCGCAAAGTCATCTGGCCCAGGACAAGGCCCTGCTGGCGGATCTGGACAATGAGCTGGCCGGTATCGAGCCGGAACTGGACATGGCCAGTGCCGCCGACGAGGATACGTCCGTCACCTTGTTGGCCGCTGAAGAGGCCATGCAGGACTGGCAAGGCAACTGGGATCAGTTCAACCAGCAGGCCGCTGCCCCACGCCAGCAGGCCGAGGTCGAGCAGTCGCGGATTCGTCATCTGGAGCAGGCGATTGAGCGCCTCAGTGAGCGTATCCAACGTCTTGAAGATGAACGCGGCACCCTAACCGCCGGCCCCCTGGATGATGAGCTGGCCGAGCTGAGCGAACAGCTGGCGGAGATGGAGCTGCGCAGCGAGAGTGATCAGCAACAACTCAGTGATCTGGCTGAAAACCTTCAGCTGAAGCGCGAAAACCTGCACGCCCTGCATCAGGAACGGGATATCCGGCGTGGCGAAATTCAGCGCCAGAGTGGCCGCCTGGCTTCTCTGGAAGCCCTGCAGCAAGCGGCTCTGGATCAGGGGCAGGGCGTGCAGCAATGGCTGGATGAGCAGGGTTGGCGTGAGCGTCCACCCTTGGCTGAACAGTTGCAAGTAGATGCGGGCTGGGAGCGGGCAGTCGAAGCGGTGCTGGCGGACGATCTGCATGCAGTCAGCCTGGATAGTCTGGATGCCGTGGCCGACACCCTGCAGGGCTTTGCCCAGGGTAACTTGCGGCTACTGGAATCTGGCCCTGTTAGTCAGCCAGCTGCGGCCGATTCATTGATGGCGCGGGTGCGTTGCCCGGTCGATCTGAGTCCCTGGCTGGGCAGCATCCGCACTGCGGACTCCCTGGTGCAGGCGCTGGCACAGCGTGGCTCCCTGGCCGAGCATGAGTCCATCATCACCATCGAAGGCCATTGGCTGGGTCGCAACTGGCTGCGTTTTCGCCAGGCCGAGGCCAGCGAAGCCGGCGTACTGGCGCGCCAGCAGGAAATCGACAGTCTGCAGGCGAGCATCGAGCAGCAGGACAGTCTGCTGGAGTCGGACAATCGCAAGGTCGATGAACTGCGCGAAGCCATTCGGCAGCTCGAACTGCAACGCGACAGCGTACAGCAGGGTCTGGCCAGCCAGAGCCGGGAGCAGGGCGATCTCAAGGCGCAGTGGTCGGCCCGCCAGGTGCGGCTGGAGCAGATCAATGCCCGACGCCAACGCGTGCTCGAGGATCTGGAAGAGATCAAACGCCAGCGTAGCGATGAGCAGGAGCAGATTGCCGAGGCGCGTCTGAATTTGCAGGCCGCGCTGGATCATATGGCCGCCGATGCCGGTCAGCGTGAAGCCCTGCTGCGCCAGCGTGATCAAGTGCGTGATGCGCTGGATCATGCGCGTCAGCATGCGCGCCAGCACAAGGACAAGGTGCATCAACTGGCCCTGCGCGTGCAATCGCTGCGCGCCCAGCAGGAGTCGACTGTTCAGGGGCTGGAGCGACTGGAAGCGCAAACCGAGCGGCTGGCCGAGCGCCGCGAACAGTTACGCATGACCCTGCAGGAAAGCCAGGCCCCGGAAGACGATCAACGTATCGAGCTGGAGACGCTGTTGGAGCAGCGTATCGAGGTTGAGCAGTCCCTGACTCAAGCACGCCAGGCGCTGGAAGGGGTTGATCAGCAAATGCGAGATCAGGATCGGCGCCGCAGCCAGGCCGAGCAACAGGCCCAGCTGCTACGTGGTCAGTTGGACGAGCAACGGCTATTGGCCAGGGATCTGCAAACCCGGCGTCAGGGGCTGCAGGAGCAACTGCTGGAGTCCGGCTACGACCTGAAAGCGGTGATAGCAACCCTGCCCGAGGGGGCTACCGAGGCCGACTGGGAGCAGTTGATGGCGCAAATGGATGCGCGGATTCAGAGACTGGGCGCGATCAACCTGGCGGCCATTGACGAATACCAGCAGCAATCCGAGCGCAAGCGCTACCTGGATGCGCAGAACGCTGATCTGGAAGACGCGCTGAACACCCTTGAGCAGGTCATCCGCAAGATCGACCGCGAGACCCGCAGCCGCTTCAAGGAAACCTTCGACAAGATCAATCACGGCCTACAGGCATTGTTCCCCAAGGTTTTTGGTGGCGGGCACGCCTACCTGGAGCTGACCGGCGATGACCTGCTGGATACCGGCGTCACCATTATGGCGCGGCCGCCAGGCAAAAAGAACAGCACTATCCACCTGCTCTCCGGTGGGGAGAAGGCACTGACCGCGATTGCCCTGGTATTTTCCATCTTCCAGCTCAACCCGGCACCTTTCTGCATGCTGGATGAAGTGGATGCGCCGCTGGATGATGCCAACGTCGGACGTTATGCACGCATGGTTAAAGAGATGTCGAAGCGCGTGCAATTCATTTACATTACGCACAACAAGATCGCCATGGAAATGGCCGACCAGTTGCTGGGTGTTACCATGCATGAACCTGGTTGCTCCAGACTGGTCACAGTAGACGTGGAAGAGGCTGCCGCACTGGCAGCAGTGTAAAGCAACACGCTGGCATGTTAATGTCACGCAGAGGCGCGCCCCAGCAGTTGCGGGCGGCAACAGAATCAGTTCAACAGGATCAGGTATTTCATGGACTTCGGTTTGCGAGAGTGGCTCATTATCATTGGCATTCTGGTCATTGCCGGCATTCTGTTCGATGGCTGGCGGCGCATGGGTGGTCGCTCGAAAATTCGTATCAAGCTGGATCACAGCCTCAAGGATCTGGCGGATGTCGATAGTGACCATGAATTGCTTGGCCCGCCGAGAAAAGTCGGGCAGCACGAGCGTGCTGAACCCACCTTTGGTGATGACCTTGATCGGGTCATTGAACTGACAGAAGAAAAGCTGTCCGCCGCCGGCCCCCGTGCCCCCGAGCAAGTCGGTCTGGATCTGGAAGAACCGGTACCGGTTCTGCTTGATCCGCTGAGTGATGCCAAAGCGGCGGAAGCGACCAGCAAAGTGAACAAGCCGGTCGACCCTGCGCGCGAACCCGAACAGCCCAGGTCGGCCCCCCAGGCGCCGGTTGAAGAAGTACTGGTGATCAACGTGGTGGCCCGTGACGAACAGGGTTTTCCTGGCTCGGCGCTGCTACAGAGCGTGCTGGAAAGCGGCCTGCGCCACGGTGACATGAATATCTTCCATCGCCACGAAAGTATGAGCGGCAATGGCGACGTGCTGTTCTCCATGGCCAATGCGCTGAAGCCGGGAATCTTTGATCTGGACGAAATGGACCAGACTCATGTGCGTGCCGTCAGTTTCTTCATGGGCCTGCCCGGCCCACGTCACCCGAAACAGGCGCTGGACCTGATGATTGCCGCCGCACGCAAGCTCGGCCATGAACTGGGCGGCGACCTCAAGGACGAACAACGCAGCGTACTGACCGCCCAGACCATTGAGCATTACCGTCTGCGTATCGCCGAGTTTGAACGCAAGCATTACGGTTTCCGGCGTTAAGCCCCACGCGCGCGCCTCTCTCTGTAGGAGCGCGCTTGAGCGCGAACAGGGGTTCAAATGTGCACTGTGGTCAAACCAAACCCTTCGCGGTCAAGCCCGCTCCTACGGACGGATTCTGGTTGTCGCCGGGTGTGCTTGAGCGCTATAACGGCCTCATTTGCACACCGTGGCCAAATCAACCCCTTCGCGGTCAAGGCCTGGTCGCCCGCTCCGGTCCTACACAAATCCACGCCGCCCAGCTTTTCTTGTAGGAGCGCGCTTGAGCGCGAACAGGGGCTCAAATGTGCACTGTGGTCAAACCAAACCCTTCGCGGTCAAGCCCGCACCTAAGGACGGATTCTGGTTGTCGCCGGGTGTGCTTGAGCGCGAACAGGATTTTGCCTCTGCCTTCCCACCGGAGCATTGGGTACAATCAGCCTTTCTCTTCAGCTGATTGACCGACCATGACCCAAACCTCGGATCCCGCAGCGCGTGCCCTTGAATTGCGTGCCCAGCTCGACCAGCACAACTACCGCTATTACGTGCTCGATGAACCAGCGATTCCCGATGCGGAATACGATCGCCTGTTCCACGAACTCAAGGCCATCGAAGCAGCGAACCCTGAGCTGGTATCAGCCGACTCACCGACCCAGCGCGTCGGTGGTGCGCCCCTGGCGGGTTTTGGTGAGGTGCGGCATGAGGTACCGATGCTCAGTCTGGGTAACGCCTTTGATGAGCAGAGCATGCGTGATTTCGACCGCCGCGTGCGTGAGGGACTGGATTTGCCGGTGGGCGACCTGTTTTCTGCCAGTGCCGAGGTGGAGTACTGCTGCGAACCCAAACTTGATGGCCTGGCCGTCAGCCTGTTGTATGAAAACGGTCAACTGGTTCGCGGCGCCACCCGCGGTGATGGCAGTACCGGGGAGGATATCAGTGCCAATGTCAGGACCATTCGCAATGTACCGCTGAAGCTGCGCGGCGAGGGTTGGCCGGCGGTGCTTGAGGTGCGTGGCGAGGTGTTTATCAGCAAGGGCGGCTTCGAGTCGCTGAACCAGCGCGCGCGTGAAACTGACAGCAAGACCTTCGCTAATCCGCGCAACGCCGCCGCCGGTTCACTGCGCCAACTTGATCCGGCCGTGACCGCGACACGCCCCCTGGAATTCTGTTGCTATGGTATTGGTCGGGTTGAGGGCGAGCTGCCGGACACCCAGGTGGGTATTCTGCAGCGGCTCAAGGACTGGGGACTGACCATCAGCCGTGAGCTCAAGCAGGTAACCGGCGTGGAAGGCTGTCTGGACTATTACCGCGATATTGGCGAACGCCGCCAGGCGCTGAGCTACGAGATTGATGGTGTGGTGTTCAAGGTCAACAACCTGGCCTACCAGCGCGAGCTGGGCTTCCGTGCCCGTGAGCCGCGTTGGGCTATTGCGCATAAATTCCCGGCCAGTGAAGAAATGACCGAACTGCTGGATGTCGAATTCCAGGTCGGTCGTACTGGCGCGGTCACCCCGGTTGCCCGCCTGCGCCCGGTGCAGGTCGCCGGCGTCACGGTATCCAACGCTACCCTGCACAATATGGACGAGGTCGCGCGCCTGGGCCTGATGATTGGTGATAGTGTGATTATCCGCCGCGCCGGTGATGTGATTCCGCAGGTCATGCAGGTCGTCACCGAACGCCGTCCGGCAGACGCGCGCCCGGTCGTGATTCCTGAGACTTGCCCGGTGTGCGGCTCGCTGGTCGAGCGCACGCAGCTGGTCAAGCGCGGCAAGGGTGGTCAAAGCCTAAGCGAAGGCTCGGTATACCGCTGTGTCGGTCGTCTGACCTGTCAGGCGCAGCTCAAACAGTCCATCATCCACTTTGTCTCAAGACGCGCGCTGGATATCGACGGCCTAGGCGAGAAGATTGTCGAACAACTGGTCGATACCGGGCTGGTCAGTTCGCCGGCTGACCTGTTCAGCCTGACCTATGATCAGGTGATCGGGCTGGAGGGCTTTGCCGAGCTGTCGACCCAAAACCTGCTGGTCGCAATCCAGGACAGCAAACAGCCGACACTGGCGCGCTTTATCTATGCCCTGGGGATTCCCGATGTAGGCGAGGAGACCGCCAAACTGCTGGCCCGCTCGCTGGGCTCACTGGAACGCATCAGTCAGGCCCTGCCGCAGGTGCTGGTCTATCTGCCGGATGTCGGGCTTGAGGTGGCGCACGAGATTCACAGTTTCTTTGCCGATGCGCACAACCAGACCGTGATCAGTCAGTTACTGGCCAGAGGGCTTGAGTTGCAGGAGCAGTGCGACCTGGCCGCTGACCTGGCCGCCAGTGTCAGCCTGGCCGACTTTATCGACCGCCTGGCTATTGCGCATGTTGCCAAGACTGGCGCCGAGCGCCTGGCGGCGGCTTTTGGCAGCTTGCCTGCGTTGATCGAGGCCGACTGGCTGGCGCTCAAGCAGGTCGAGCGTTTCAACGACAAGGCCCAGCAAAGCCTGCTGGCGTATTTTCGCGATGAACAGTTGCGTACTCAGGCCCTGGCCATTGAGGCGCAGTTACGCGACTTTGGTATGCACTGGGACAGCCCCAAAGCCGAGCTCAGTGATGATCTGCCCCTGGCAGGTCAGACCTGGGTGCTGACCGGTACCCTGGAGACCTTTTCCCGGGATGCAGCCAAGGAACATCTGGAACATCTGGGTGCCAAGGTGGCTGGCAGTGTTTCGGCCAAGACCCAATGTGTGGTGGCCGGCCCTGGTGCGGGCAGCAAGCTGGCCAAGGCCGAGCAACTGGGTGTGACGGTCATGGATGAAGCGGCTCTGTTGGCCTTGCTGACGCAGCATGGTGTCAGTCTGTGACCAACCTGATTGTACTGGCACCGATGGAGGGTCTGGTCGACCCACCCATGCGAGACATTCTCACGCGGATTGGCGGTATTGACTGGTGCGTCAGCGAATTTATGCGCGTCACCGATGTGGCCCTGAATCGCAGCACGGTTGAACGCTTTATCCCGGAAATGAATCAGGGCTGGAAGACCCGCGTCGGTACGCCGGTGCGCCCGCAATTGCTCGGCTCTGATCCGCACTGGCTGGCGGTCAATGCGGTGCAGCTGGCCGAGTGGGGTGCGCCGGCGGTTGATCTTAACTTTGGCTGCCCGGCCAAGACCGTCAACCGCCATGGCGGAGGCGCAAGCCTGCTGCGAGAGCCCGAATTGCTGGGCGAGATTGTTGCCCGGGTGCGCGCGGCGACACCAGCTGCAATACCGGTCACGGCCAAAATGCGCCTGGGCTATCACGACACCAGCCTGGCCCTGGATTGTGCCCAGGCCCTGTCAAGCGCCGGTGCCGCTGAAATCGTCGTGCATGCGCGCACCAAGCTGGATGGTTACAAGCCGCCCGCCCATTGGGAATGGATTGCCCGCATTCGCGAGGCGGTTGCGGTGCCGGTGATTGCCAATGGTGAGGTCTGGGATCTGGACGATTACCAGCGCATTCGTGAGGTCAGCGGCTGTAGCGCCGTTATGATCGGTCGGGGCTTGGTGGTCAAGCCTGATCTGGCTCGACAGATTCGTCACCAGCAGGCCGGGCATGCGCTGGATGTGATGGAGTGGGATCAGCTGTATCCGTGGATGGCGGATTTTTTCAGTCAGACCCGCACCCGCATGGTCGACCGGCATTCACCGGGAAGGATCAAGCAATGGTTGAGCCTGATGACCCGCACCTATCCCCAGGCCCGCGAGCTGTTTGATCAGCTGCGACGCAATACCTGTGCCGAGTCGATCGAGCAACAATTGTATGCGCTGGCTGCGACGCAAAGCGCAGCCTGAAACAACCACCCGTTTTTCTGTAGGAGTTCGCTTAAGCGCGACAGCGAGTTGCGGTCAGCTTCAGATTAATCCCCATTGCGCTCAACCCTGTGCCTACGCATAAAACCCAGATCCAGATAATCCTTCCAGATACCCGCCAATCGTCCGCAGGCCATCTGCTGACCATAACTCATCAAGGCGCCGCCATCGGCGGTGGCGAGCAAGGCCAGGGATTTTTTCTGCGGCTGGTAGGTGGTCAAGGCGCGGCCTTCCAGCAGGGCGGGCAGGTTGGCGGCCAGTATTGGCCCCTGCCGCACGGCAAACACCCCTGAGCGCAAGGCCCCCGGTACAGCGGCACAATCGCCGCTGGCCAGAATGCCGGGATGGCTGAGGCTTTGCAGCGTCGGCGCTACCTGAATAAAACCGGATGCATCACAGTCAAGCCCGGATGCGGCCTGCCAGTCATGGGCGCTAGCGCCGGTGGCCAGAATCACAGCATCGGTTGCCAGCAGCGCCTGTTCATCGGCAAACAGCTGATCGCCAGCCAGATGCGAAACCTTGTGACCCTCGATCAGGCGGATAGTCCGTGCCTTGAGCAGGTCGCGCATGCGCCTGCCCAGCCGCGCCGGATGTTCGGTCAATAGACGGCTACAGATCAGACTGACACTGCTGCCTGGCAAGCTCTGATGCAGCGCCAGCGCCAGCTCACACGCCGCCGCGCCACCGCCCAGTACCGTCAGGCGCGCGGGAGCCGGGCCGTGCATCCAGCTGGACCAGACACGATGGAAAGCCGGAAAGGGCTTGGCTGGAATCACCTCGACAAGGCTGTTCTGAATCAGTGGCGCTGGCGGGATAGAGCCGACGTTCAACGACAGCCACTCGGCTTGCAGTTGCTCACCGTTATCCAGATACAGGCGCTTGCTGTCAGCGTCCAACTTGCGAATGCTACCAATCTGCAAGCTAACGCCACAGGCCTGGCATAAAGGCTCCAGCGCAATGGCGCACTGGTCAGCGGTAAAGCGGCCAGCAATCAGGCCGGGCATCATGCCTGAGTACCAAGCGTGGGGGCTCGGACTCAGCAGCAGCGTCCCCTTGGGTGGTCGATAGCCGCTGTGCAACCAATCATGCAGCGCAACCAGATGCGCATGGCCGGCGCCAGCCAGAATAAGGGGAATGGACATTGCCTTCTCGCAGAACGATAAAACCGCAGGTTACGGCGCTTTGTTGCTATTGCAAAGGTGACTGTCGGAATGGCTTGCCAATCGGAGGTCGCTAAAGCGGCTTTATAGCTGGTATTGATGGGGACGCATGTTGATCTATGATGGTGTATTTCGGAATCGACTTTCGCTCTGCGAACCTGATATCTTCAATATCACGCTTTTTCATGTGCAGGAGTCATGATGCAGTCTGACAACAATAAAGCCTATCCCAGCCCGCTACGCGCCTGGATCATGGTGTCTATCCTGTTGATTGCTTACATTATTTCCTTTGTAGATCGGCAAATTCTGAACTTGCTTGTTGCGCCTATCCGCGCCGATCTGGGTATCAGTGATACCCAGATGAGCCTGTTGATGGGGCTGTCCTTTGCGATTTTTTATACCATTGCCGGTATTCCATTGGGCCGTATTGCGGATAGCCGCAGCCGCCGCGGTTTGATCGCCGGTGGTATCTTTTTCTGGAGCCTTATGACCGCCGCCTGTGGTCTGGCCAAAACCTACTGGCATTTTGTTATTTTCCGCATTGGCGTCGGTGCGGGCGAGGCTGCCCTGTCGCCCGCCGCCTATTCTCTGATGGCTGACAGCTTCCCCCCGGAAAAGCGCGCCACCGCGATCAGCGTTTATTCCATGGGCATTTATCTGGGTGCCGGCATGGCCTTTTTGCTCGGTGGCGCGGTGGTGACCTTTGCCCAGGCGCAGGGTGATATGGTCTTGCCGGTCCTGGGTGTAATCAGACCCTGGCAGTTCATTTTCCTGATCCTGGGTGCGGCGGGTATCTGTTTCTGCTTACTGTTGTTCGCCATTCAGGAACCCAGCCGCAAGGGTATTGGTGCCGGTGTGGCCGTGCCGTTGAAGGATGTTGGCGCTTATCTGTACAGCATTCGCAAGGCGGTGCTGTGCCATAACTTCGGTTTTGCCTGCCTGTCCTTTGCCTCCTATGGCGCGTCGGCCTGGATTCCGACCTTCTTTATTCGCAACCACGGCCTGACCCCGGGTGAAGTAGGCTTGTATTACGGCACGGTGGTGATGATTGCCGGCTCAACCGGTATCGTGTTTGGCGGACGCATGGCTGACTGGCTGGCGCGCAAGGGCTACAGTGATGCCAACATGCGCATTGGCGTGACCGCGGCTATCCTGACCCTGCTGTGCAACGTGGTCTATCTGGTGGATAACATGACCCTGCTGTGGATCATCATGTTCTTCAACGTCTTTACCGTAGCCATGCCCTTTGGTGTGGCACCCGCTGCCATTCAGGAAGTCATGCCCAACGCCATGCGCGGGCAGACCTCGGCGATTTACCTCTTTGTTGTTACCCTGATTGGTCTGGGCATTGGTCCGACGGCTGTCGCAATGACCACGGACTACATCTTCCAGGATGACTATGCTGTACGTTATTCGATTTTCTGGGTGGCGAGTATTACCACCCTGGCGTCCGCAATTCTGCTGTGGATGGGTCTCAAGCCCTACCGTGAAGCGCGGTTAACACTGGAACGCTGGAGCGGCACGCAGCCAGCTGCTGCCTGAGTATTCCAATCTGGACCTTGCGTCGGGCTTGCCCGACGTATCCCTTTGAACAGGAGCTACACCATGACAGACGCAGTTATCGTATCCACAGCCCGTACCGCGCTGGGCAAGTCCTACCGCGGTGGCCTGAATGACACCCACAGTGTCGACATGGCCGGTTTCGTCATCGAGCAGGCCGTCAAGCGCGCCGGCATTGACCCCGCCCTGGTTGAAGACTGCATCCTCGGCGCCACCTTCCATGAAGGCGCTCAGGGCAAGAACATGGCGCGTCTGGCTGCCATCCGTGGTGGTCTGCCGGTCACTACCGCCGGTATGTCGATCAATCGTTTCTGCAGCTCCGGCTTGCAGTCCATCGCCATTGCAGCCCAGCGTGTGGTCAGCGAAAAGATCCCGGCCATTGTTGCCGGTGGTGTCGAGTCCATCAGCCTGTGTCAGAACGACAAGCTGAACATGTTCCGTGGCGTCAACGAATGGGTTAAACAGAACAAGCCCGAGCTGTACATGTCGATGATCGAGACTGCCGATATTGTGGCCGCCCGCTACAAGGTCAGCCGCGAGTCCCAGGACGAATACTCCCTGATCAGCCAGCAGCGCGTGGCTGCTGGTCAGCAGAGCGGCAAGTTTGACGACGAGATCGTGCCGTTCACCACCAGCATGAAAGTGCAGAACAAGGAAACCGGTGAAGTCAGCGACCAGCAGGTTACCCTGACCAAGGACGAGTGCAACCGTCCGACCACCACCCTGGAAGGTCTGGCTTCCCTGCAGCCGGTACGCGGTCCTGAGCATTTCGTCACCGCCGGTAACGCCAGCCAGCTGTCCGATGGCGCCTCCGTGTGTCTGGTCATGAACGGCAAGGCCGCTGAGCAGCAGAACGTTGAGCCCCTGGGTATCTTCCGTGGTTTCAGTGTCGCCGGTTGCGAGCCCGACGAGATGGGTATCGGTCCGGTCTACGCGATTCCGCAACTGCTCAAGCGCAACGGTCTGACCATGGATGATATCGACCTGTGGGAACTGAACGAAGCCTTCGCTTCGCAGGTAGTCTACTGCCGCGACAAGCTGGGCATCCCGATGGAAAAGCTCAACGTCAACGGCGGTTCCATCGCCATCGGCCACCCCTATGGTGTCACCGGTTCACGTCTGACCGGCCATGCGCTGATCGAAGGCAAGCGTCGCGGCGCCAAGTTCGTGGTCGTGACCATGTGCATCGGCGGCGGCCAGGGTGCTGCTGGTCTGTTCGAAGTCGTCTAAACCCAGCTGCAAGCCATAAGCTACAAGCTGCAAGCAAACCCGGGCCAGGCTCGGGTTTTGCTTTTCAGGTTTTACTTGGGGCTTGCCGCTTAAGGCTTGCCGCTAAAAATTCCGGAGGAATTTTTCTTGTCTCAAAAAATCATCAATACCGACGATCTGGCCTTTTTGCTCTATGAGCTGCTGGATATCGAGCGCCTTACCCAATACCCCCGCTATGCCGATCACAGCCGCGACACCTTCGACGCCGCCATTGAACTGGCCTTGAAAGTCGCCAGCGAAACCTTTGCCCCGCACAACCACGCCTGTGATGAAGACGAGCCGCGCTTCGAGAACGGCAAGGTGGTGATTCGCCCGGAAGTCGCCGAAGCCCTCAAGGTGTTGCGTGACACCGGCCTGATGGCGGCCTCGCAGGATTACGAGCGCGGTGGCATGCAGTTGCCGGCAGCGGTATCGCAGACCTGCATCGGTCTGATCAAGGGTGCCAACGTCAGTACCCAGGCCTACGCCGGTCTGACCATCGCCGCCTGCAACCTAATCATGGCGCACGGCAGCGATGAGCAGAAGCAACGCTATGCCGAGCCGATGATGGCCGGGCGCTTCTTCGGCACCATGTGCCTGACCGAGCCGCATGCCGGTTCCTCGCTGGGTGACATCAAGTCCCGCGCGGTGCCACAGGATGACGGTACCTACCGCATCAGCGGCAACAAGATCTACATTTCTGCCGGTGATCATGAGCTGAGCGAGAACATCATCCACCTTGTGCTGGCCAAGCTGCCCGACGCACCGCCCGGTGCCAAGGGTATCTCGCTGTTTATCGTCCCCAAGTTCCTGGTCAACGACGATGGCAGCCTGGGCGAGCGCAACGACGTCATGCTGGCCGGCCTGATCCACAAGATGGGCTACCGTGGTACTACCTCGACCATGCTCAACTTTGGTGAGAAGGGCGGGGCGGTCGGTTATCTGGTCGGCGAGCCGCATAACGGTCTTGCTGGCATGTTCCATATGATGAACGAGGCACGCATTGGCGTCGGTCTGGGTTCAGTGATGCTGGGCTACACTGGCTACCTGCATGCGCTTGAGTACGCCCGCGAGCGCACTCAGGGTCGCCCGCTGGCCGAGCGCGACCCATCCTCGCCCATGATTCCAATCATCCAGCACGCCGACGTAAGGCGCATGCTGCTGGCGCAGAAAGCCTTTGTCGAAGGCGGCCTGTCGCTGTGCCTGTTCTCCTCCACTCTGGTGGATGAGAAAAAGCACGCCGCCACAGCAGAAGAACGCGACGCGGCTGCCGGCCTGCTCGATCTGCTTACGCCCATCGTCAAATCCTGGCCCTCGCAGTTCTGCCTGGAGGCCAACAGCCTGGCCATTCAGGTACACGGCGGCTACGGCTACACCCGCGAGTACCCGGTCGAGCAGTTCTACCGCGACAACCGCCTGAACCCGATCCATGAAGGCACCCACGGCATTCAGGGTCAGGACCTGCTCGGTCGCAAGGTCAGCATGGCCGGCGGGCAGTTCTATCAGGCCCTGCTGCATCGCATCAGCGCCACCATTGATGCCGCCAGTGGCAGTGCCGAGCTGACAACCAGCGCCGAGCTGCTGAGCAAAGCCCTGGCCACCCTGGAAGACACTACCAGCGCTCTGCAAGCCATCAAGAAAACCGACCCCGACCGCGCCCTAGCCAACGCCTATCTGTATATGGAGTGCTTTGGTCATGTGGTGGTTGGCTGGCTCTGGCTGCGCCAGGCCCTGGCCGCACTCAAGGGCCTGAAAACCGGTGGCCCACGCCAGCCCGCCTTCTACCAGGGCAAGCTGAACACCTGCGAGTATTTCCTGCGCTACGAACTGCCCAAGCCCTTGGCTCTGGCCGAGGTGCTGCGCAGTGCCGATCGCACCACGCTGGATATGCCGGTGGATTGCTTCTGATACGGTAGGTGTGAAGACGAGAAACCGGGCCTTGGGCCCGGTTTTTTGTGCCCAATGCCATGTTGTTCCTTGTATTCCTGGTTTAGCGCTCAATCAGGTTGCCCTGTATGCTCAGGGCAAACCACACCTCATCAGGAGTCCTGCATGACAGTCACTGAGCTGCTGAAAAAGCGTATTTCTGTTCGTGCTTTTCTGGAAAAACCGGTCACGGAGCAGGCCGTCAGGCAACTGCTGGATGCTGCGCGCTGGTCGCCCTCTGGTGGCAATGTGCAGCCCTGGAAGGTGATTGTAGTCAGCGGGCAGGCGCGTGATGCGGTGGTCCACCAGGCGGCGCAGGCCCTGCAGCGTAATCCGCAGGGCGAAGCGGGTGACTATCCCATCTACCCGTCAGGCTTGCCGGAACCCTATCGCTCGCGTCGTGCGCAGATGGGCGAAGATATGTATGCGCTGATGGGTCTCCCGCGTGATGACAAGGCAGCGCGCTTTCAGGCGCTGACCCGCAACTTCCAGTTCTTCGGAGCGCCTGTGGGAGTCTTTATGGTGATTGACCGCAGCATGGGTCACGGCCAGTGGGCGCACATGGGCATGTTCATGCAGTCGCTGGTGCTAGCTGCCGAGGAACAGGGACTGGCGACCTGTATGCAGGAGGCCTGGGCCATGGTGCGTGACACCCTGCACGGGCATTTTGCGTTACCCGCCGAAGAGATGGTCTATTGCGGCATCGCGCTGGGCTATGCCGACCCCGACGCGGTGGTCAACAGCCTACGCACCACCCGCGCGCAGGTGGAGGAGTTTGCCGAGTTTCGTGGCTTCTGAACGGTTCGGAGGGCAGGCGGGAGAAGGGGGGTGGGTATCCAGAGGCCCCCTTCTCAGATTTGACGCTTGTACTTCTACGCGGCGTATTTGTCTTTCATCAGATAGGCATAGGCGGTATTGAACGCCGGCTCCTGAAAGGCCTTGAGGTCGGTCTCGGCGTAGTCAATCTGTATCGGGTTGCGCTTTAATGAGTCCTTGATATCGGTCGTGGACAGAATGATCACATCCAGATCGCTGATCAGTTCGATGGCCGCTTCCAGCTTGAAACCGACCGCACCGCCGGCAAATTTGCCCTTCATCGGCCGCTGACGAATAACCACCCGATCCACCTTGTAGTCCTGCATCAACTTGGCAAAGGTCTGCTGAAAGTAGCGCAGCTCGCGTGTGCTATTGACGTCTGTCAACGTCAGCCGCCGGGAGCGACAATCCGGCAGCTCAAAAATATCGTCCGTCAGCGACAGCAGGCAGATATTCACATCATTACTGTTGATTTCAACGCCACACACTTTCATAGAACACCCACTCTGGCTAGATCCGCGCATTGTAGCGCAAAATGCTCGGGCAATTGCGGCCGCCCTTACTGGGAGAGTTATCCATTTGCCCGTTTAGTCTGCTATCAGGCCGCAGGGGTAATACGGGATTCTTCATGCCACGCTATTCCGACGCGTCCAGTGTTACAACAGTGTCAGTCAGTCGTATCGGGGCTGCAGAAGGCGACTTTGTAATGCGCTAAAGAAATCCGTCCTCTCTTTTTGTCAGTCCCCGTTAGTCAGCATGCTTCCCAGAACATGTTCGCCTAACCACCGTTGCGCTTAACGTGGCGGGGTTCAGTGCGCAATTCAAACGTCCGCTTTCAGCGGTTGACTGTAGAAAGGTTGTAATACCGGCTTCAATCCTTTTGCACCATCAATAAACAGCTGCAAATGAGGGAACGGAATCTCGATGCCGGCTGCATCCAATGTTTCTTTTATCTGTTCAAGAATGTCGGCCGTTATTCTTGGCTGAACATCCAGATTATCTGGGGTAATCCATACTTTTACCTCTAGATTCACTGAAGAGTCGCCCAGGCTTTTCAGCAGGACCCTTGGCTCCAAGCCTTTGCCCTGGAGCACATCTGGATGTGCCAGCAAAACAGGCATCAGTGCCTCTCGTGCGGCTTTGGCAGACTCCTTGTACGCAATACCCACTGGGATATTGAGCCTGGTTACCCCTTCAGCGCTGTAATTAATGATGTCTGAGGACGCCACGCTATCGTTTGGAATCATTGTGAAGATATTATCCCGGGTACGCAGCCAGGTGGTTCGCAGGGCAATCTTGACGACTTTGCCATCTCTGCCATTAATCGTTACCCAGTCGCCAATACTGAACGGCCTTTCAATCAGTAGCGTTATACCGGCAATAAAATTCGAGAGGGTTGATTGCGCGGCAAAACCCACCGCAATCCCGACAATTCCCAGGCCGGCAATAATGGAGATGACATCGAATCCAAACTGGGCGAGCACGGCGACCACTGCCAGTGTTGTGAAGAAAACCGAAAATAGGTTTTCTGTCAGCTGGCGAATAGAGGGATCAACGTGGTAACGCGTCATGCCTTGTTTGATAAGTTGCCTGACAACTAGCCACGCTACATAAAATCCAAGGGCCACCAACCCCGCTCTTGCTATCGCCTTGAGCATTTCGGGGGACGCACCAAATTGTGCAAAAATCACCAGCAGGGCACCGAGACCGAGAATGTAACGTAGACTGCTACGCACTTGTTGAAACAAAAACAGCTTGGCTCGCTGCTTTCCAAAAACCAGGTGAGCAATACTTATCAGAACCAAATAGGCACTAAGAAATAGCCCGAGATAGAGTATGGAGACCAACAGCTGGCTGATTACCTGGACCAGAAAGTCGCCCCACACCACATCATCACCCGACAACGCCTGAAAGGCATCAGCAATATTGTGCTGCAGCTGGTCAGCCAGCTCGTCAAAGAATTTTTCAGCCATAATATTGTTCCATCCGTCTTTTCAGAAGCTTACCGGTTACATGCTTGTACCGCCCAATGTTTTTTCAGTAAAGCTCACCTGACTGATTGACCGCAAAAGGGCTGAACCACCCAATAAACCCGCCAGAACGTCAGGGTTCTAAGGTGGTGCCGTTTTGCAGGAGCTTGCTTGAGCACGAACTGGCAGGATGCAGAGTGGCAACGAATAATCTCCCTTCGCGGTCAAGCCCACTCCTACAGTTGATAGGATACGTGGGGTTATTGTAGGAGCGCGCTTGAGCGCGAATAAGCAGGTTGCATAAGGCAAATCACCTCCGTGACCAGGCCGAACTTAACAAACCCGCCTAAACGTCAAGTTATACCTAACCGCCCCAGTAGCCGAATGTGAGGCGCGTTTCCCCAGCGGCGCCACCCCATGAAAATACAATCGACTCACCCCACCCCAGACCACCACATCCCCATGCTCCAGCAACCAGCGCCCAGGCTTGTCTGAGCGCTGCAAGCCGCCGAACAGAAAGGTGATGGGTGCGCCGAGGGTGACGGAGACGATGGGGGCGGTGAGGTCTTGTTCGTCCTTGTCCTGGTGCAGGCCCATGCCGGCGCCGGTTTGGTAGCGGTTGATCAGGCAGGATTGGGGATCGAAGTGTTCAAAGCCGACGCTTGTGGCAGTCTGGTTGGCTAGCTCACGGAATGACGGAGGCATGTCTGGCCAGGGTTGGCCGGTTAGCGGGTCTTCTGTGCTATAGCGGTAGCCGCGCCGGTCGGTGATCCAGCCAAAGTCACCGCAGCTGGTTTGCTGCGAGGCCATGCTGTGGCCGCCGGGTGTGATCTGATTGCGAAACGCGGCTTGCTGTTCTATCTGGTTGATCTGTTGCAGTAACGCCTCTGCCTGAGAATTGGCATAGCCTTTCAGCAGCCAGGCATCCGGGCCAATGGCGGTGGGTTCTGTTACGGGCGGGGCGAAGAGGTCAAGACTGTTCTGCAAAGGCTGCCTCCCGGCGCAGCAGTTCGCGTTTGCGCGCTACGCCCCAGCGGTAGCCGGAGATGTCACCATCGCTGCGCAGGACGCGGTGGCAGGGCACGACAATGGCCAGCGGGTTGGCGGCGCAGGCGCCGGCGACGGCGCGGTTGGCTGTGGGTTTGCCGATTCGCTGGGCCAGCTCGCTGTAGCTGATGGTGGCGCCGTTACTGACCTGCTGCAGCTGTTCCCAGACCTGTTGCTGGAAGGCTGTGCCGCTGGTATGCAGCGGCAGACTCAGGATCAGCGTGCGCTGGGGGCGTTCTATAAAGGCGAGCAGTTGCTGGAGGTCTGATTGCAAGCGCTTGGGGTTGCTTTGCAGCTGGGCGCCGGGAAAGCGCTGCTGGAGATCCTCCAGCAGGCTGGCGTCGTCATCACCGAGCAGGATGGCGCAGATACCCTCTTTGCTGGCACCGAGCAATAAGCCACCGAGTGAGCACTGGTCTGTGAGGTAGTCGATGCTGAGTACTTGACCGGACATGCTGTTTGTCCTCTTGGTTGAGAGCTGAGCAGCATCAAGTGTCCGACTTCTGCCGACCGACAGCAAGTGCTGCTGGTCGGCGGACAGGGTTCAGACCTTCATGCCGGGCAGGTTCAGTGAGGCGGTGTTGCCGCCATCCACGGCCAGAGCCTGACCGGTGATGTAGCTGGCGTCATCGCTGCCGAGAAAAGCGATGGCGGCAGCAATTTCTTCCGGGCGGCCATAGCGGCGCAGTTCGCAGCGTGCGCCGAGCTTCTGTGCCTTGTCGTTGGCCCGTGCATAGTCGAACACTGGCTTGGTCATGCCGGTTTCCACCAGACCGGGGCAGACCGCATTGACGCGAATATTGTGACCGCCAAGATCGCAGGCGCTGGTCATGGTGAAGTTGATCACGCCGGCCTTGGAGGCGCTGTAGGCGTTACCGCCGGCGCCGGAGCGGATGCCGGCCACCGAGGCGGTGTTGACGATGGCGCCCTGACCCTGCTCGACCATTTGCCGTGACACATACTTGGTAAACAGCATGACGCCATAGAGGTTGACGCCAATGATCTTCTGCCAGGTTTCCAGGCTCTGGTCCTGCGCGGTGCTGTAGTCGCCGCCGGCGATACCGGCGTTATTGCACAGCAGGTCAATGCGGCCATAGTGCGCCAGGGTCTCGGTCACACAGCTTTCCACTTCGGCTTCCTGGGCGACATCCATGGCCTTGAGCAGCACCTCGGTGCCGGCGGGCAGTTCACTGCGGGTTTGCTCCAGGCCGTCGGCATTGCGGTCGACCAGCATCAGTTTGGCGCCTTCGGCGGCCAGACGTTTGGCGGTAGCACGGCCGATACCGCTGCCGGCACCGGTTATCAGGGCGATTTTGTTGGTATAGCGTTGCATGGCGCACTCCGGTTCTAAGCGACAAGCCGCAAGCTTCAAGCTGCAAGTCGCAGGTCGTTAAAAGTAAGGCCAGCTTGCTGCTTGCCGCTTGTTACTTGCGGCTCGCAGCGTTAGCTGCGATCAGTGGTCGATACTGGGTTCAATACCCGCGCCGTCGCTCGCGTCCACCTGCCGTTTGATCCCCAGGCTTTGTGCAACCGCGTCGTTATCAATCTGCCAACTGGCAATATCGCGCTCGAATTTCAGCGGTGAAATGGCGATGCGGCCGGCGCGCAGGGCGCCGACGTCGGTATCCAGGCCAGTGATGCGTTCGGTCTGGCGCTGGAAGCCGAGCCAGAAGTAGGGCACGTCACGGGTGTCGCGGCGGCTTTCGATATTGATGCCGCCAATGCTGCCGGCGCGGGCGCGGCAGGTGGCGACGCCGCTGACCTGCTCGGGCGGGCAAGCGGGGAAATTGATGTTCATGGCGCAGTCCGTCGGCCAGCCTTTTTCCAGCAGGGCACGGATGATGCCGGGGCCAAAGTGGCGGGCGGTGTCCCAGTGCATCTCGCTGCCCTTGTGGTAGGCCTGCGACAGGGCGATGGCCGGGATGCCCATCAGGGTGGCTGTCAAGGCGCCGCCAATGGTGCCGGAATAGGCCACCGAGTCGCTGATATTGGCGCCGCTGTTGACGCCGGACAGCACCAGATCAGGCAGCTCGGGCATCAGTTCGCCGACCGCCAGCAGAATGCAGTCGCTGGGGGTGCCGCTGACGCTCAGGCGGTTTTCGCCCATGTGATGCACACGCAGCGGCGAGTGCAGGGTGATCGACATGGATACGCCGCTCTGGTCCAGATCCGGGGCGATGATCCAGACCTCGTCGGCAATCTGCCGGGCGATCTCTTCCATGACGCCCATGCCGGGACCACGCCAACCATCGTCATTGGTCAGCAGGACGCGTTTGATCGGTTTGCTCATGGCAGCCTCGTTGTCTGTGTGATGGCACTGGCACTGGTACTGGGGCTATTTGCGCTGGGCAATGGTCCAGCCGATATCGGCCAGCACACTGGCCCGCTTGCCCACTTCCAGCGCGTCGGCATTGCTGGCATTGCCCTGCAGGGCGCGGTGATAGACACCCTGGACAATCGCGGCGAGACGGAACAGCGAGAAGGCCAGGAAGAAGTTCCAGTCCGGCACGTTACTGCGGCCGGTGAACTCGCAGTACCAGTCCAGTACCTGTTGCTCTTCGGGAATGTTCAGGGCTTTCAGATCCAGCCCCTGCATACCGCGCATGCCCTGCAGGGTGGCCGGCTGGTGGTAGGGCAGGCAGCAGTAGGCCAGGTCGGACAGCGGATGGCCGAGGGTGGCCAGTTCCCAGTCGAGAATGGCCACGACCTTGGGCTGCTCGGGGTGCAGAATCAGGTTACCCATGCGGAAGTCGCCGTGGGCGATGGTGGTGTGATCATCCTTGGGCGCGTTTTCTGGTAGCCAGGCCATCAGCGCATCCATGGACGGCATATCGCCGGTGCGGCTGGCTTCAAACTGACCACTCCAGCGTTTGATCTGGCGCGGAATGTAGCCTTCGGCCTTGCCATAGCTTTCCAGCCCGACAGCCTTCCAGTCGACATTGTGCAGCTGGGCCATGGTCTGGATCATGGATTTGTGGATCGGCATGCGCTGGTCGATGGCAACATCCGGCAGCAGCGGCTGGGAGTACACCCGACCATCGACGTGATCCATGATGTAAAAAGCCGTGCCTATGACCTCGGGGTCTTCACACAGCAGACGCGCGGTGGGCACCGGTACGTCGGTCTGGCCCAGGGCGTTGATGACCTGAAACTCACGCTCGACCATATGTGCCGAGGGCAGCAATTTGCCCGGCGGCTTCTTGCGCAGGACATAGCGTTTGTCACCAATCTGCAGTTGATAGGTCGGGTTGGATTGCCCGCCCTGAAATTGGCTGATGCGGATGCCCTTGTCGATATCCGGCAGACGGCCCTGGAGGTAGGCGGTCAGCTTGGCTTCATCAAAACGGTGCGCAGGTAGTACGTCGATCAGGGTGGCTTCGCTCATCTAGAAGGTCCTGTGAGTCTGTCGTTATAGGATGTTGGCGTTACAAGGGTTCATAAGCTAACACGCCAGACCCGAGTCTGGCGCGATAGTAGCCTACTGAATCAGCGCTTATCAGGCGATGGTATCGCCGCCATCGGCAACAATGGTCTGGCCTGTGACATAGGCACCGGCAGCCGAGGCCAGGAACAGCGCCACACCTGCGATATCGACGGGCTCACCAACACGGCGCAGCGGCAGCTTTTCTTCGACCTTGCGCAGGCGGTCCGGATCGTCCAGCAGGGCCTGGGCGAAATCGGTGCGGATCAGACCGGGGGCAATGCTGTTGACGCGAATGCCCTTGGGACCCCATTCCAGCGACAGATTGCGCGCCAGACCGGCTTCGGCGGCCTTGGACATGCCGTACACGCCAATATTGGCGCTGGCACGCAGACCGGCAATGCTCGACAGCAGTACGATCGATCCGCCACCCTGTTCAACCATGTGCGGGATCACCATGTTGCAGAGCCAGAAGGTGCCCTTGACATTGGTACCCATGATCTTGTCAAAGGCCTCGTCGCTGACGCTGTGGGTGGGGCCATAGACCGGATTGGTGGCGGCGTTGCAGACCAGAATGTCGATCTTGCCGTAGGCGGCCAGAGTCTGATCCACCAGGTTCTGCAACTGCGCCTTGTCGCCGACATGGCAGGCCACCGGCAGGGCATCAAAGCCCTGTGCCCGCAGCTCACCCGCGACTTGCTCACAGACATCCGCCTTGCGGCTGGAAATCACCACCTTGGCACCGGCCTTGGCATACTCCTCGGCAATCGCCTTGCCGATGCCCTTGGTGGAACCGGTAATGATCGCGACTTTGCCGGTTAGATTGAACAAACCGCTCATAGGGGGCTCCTGCGTTGTTGTTTAGATTTTTCGGTTAGGAGAGGGCTGGCTGGGCTGGAAGCTGAAAGCTTGAAGCTGAAAGCCTTAACCCGGTGTGGGTTGTTGGTTTTGGGTGTGGGCCATGGCGACGTATTGGTCTCACACTTGTTTCCCTGACCACACCGAAAACCGTCTTCCAGCTTCCAGCTGATGGCCAATATTAGAGATATTGCCCCATTTCCAACTTGGCGATGGTGCCCAGGTGGACCTCGTCCGGGCCGTCGGCCAGGCGCAGGGTGCGGGCCTTGGCGTAGGCGGAGGCGAGGAAGGTGTCCTGGCATACGCCCTTGGCGCCGAATACCTGAATGGCACGGTCAATCACGTTGCAGGCCATGGTCGGCGCGACGGCCTTGATCATGGCGATCTGCTGACGGGCGACCTTGTTGCCGTAAAGGTCCATGCTGCGCGCGGCATGCAGGGTCAGCAAGCGGGCCTGGTCGATCTCGCAACGGGATTTGGCGATGGCTTCGGCGGTGCTGCCGTGCTTGTACAGCGGCTTGCCGAAGGCAACACGCTCGGCGGCGCGGCGGCACATGGCTTCCAGTGCGCGCTCGGCAATACCGATGCTGCGCATGCAGTGGTGAATACGGCCTGGCCCGAGGCGGCCCTGGGCAATCTCGAAGCCGCGGCCTTCACCCAGCAGCATGTTGGACACCGGGACGCGCACGTTGTCGTAGATGATTTCGGCATGGCCGTGCGGCGCATGGTCGTAACCGAATACATGCAGGTCACGGACGATGGTCACGCCGGGGCTGTCGAGCGGCACCAGAATCATGCTCTGTTGCAGGTGCTTGGGTGCATCCGGGTCGGTCTTGCCCATGACGATGGCGATCTTGCAGTGTTCGTTCAGGGCTCCGGAGGACCACCACTTGGTGCCGTTGATCACGTACTCGTCGCCTTCACGGCGGATTTCGCACTGGATATTGGTGGCGTCGGAGGAAGCGACATCGGGCTCGGTCATGGAGAAGCAGGAGCGGATTTCGCCAGCCAGCAAGGGCTTGAGCCACTGTTCTTTTTGCGCTTCATTGCCGTAACGTTCGATGGTTTCCATGTTGCCGGTGTCCGGCGCGCTGCAGTTGAAGACTTCACCGGCAAAGGACACCCGGCCCATGATTTCACACAGGTGGGCATATTCCTCGTTGTTCAATCCGGCGCCGCGCTCGGAGTGGGGCAGGAACAGGTTCCACAGTCCTTGGCTGCGGGCTTTCTTTTTCAGTTCTTCAAGGATCGGCGGATGGCCCCATTTGTTCAGCTTGACCTGTTCGTAGAACAGCGCTTCGTTGGGATAAATGTGCTCATCCATAAAAGCGTTGAGCTGGTCCTTGAGTTCCTGAACGCGGGGGCTGACGTCGAACATGGTGCTTCCTTCTGGAGTCGGTGATGAGGGCAAGATTTAACTTGCAGTGACTCTATCGGTCGCGAGACAGAATCGAAACTATGTCCCATAAATGGAATAGATCTGTATAAGCATCCATGATGAAAGGGGGCTGGAATTATAAATTCTGAATGACCGTTTTCAGGCGCGGCAGGTCCTTGGGCTCATCCAGATCCCATAATGCTGGACCTTCCCACAGGCTCAGACCGGCCTGTTGCAGGCGCGTGCGGGTTTCATGCATGACGTCGGCGTGACTCCACTGCATACCAATAAAGGCTGCCGGGTTGGGTGTGCGTTGACCGATCAGCACATAGCCGCCGTCTTCACTGGGGATGATGGCGGTGTCCGACGTTTCCAGCGCCTTGTTGGCCTGTAGCAGGTGCGCGGTAGTGAGTGGCGGGCAGTCCGTGCCGATCAGCAATGCACCCTGGGGGTGTTCAGCCAGCGCGTTGGCCATGCGCTGGCCAAGGTCATCGCCCTGTTGAACACGCAGGGTCAGATGGAATTCGTCGGCCAGGGCGTGGAACAGCGGATGCTGGCTGTCCGGTGCGCAATACAGCAGGCGCTGGCCGGGCCAGTCGCAGGTTTGCTGCAGACAGTGACGCAGTAGCCGCTCGTACAGCTGGGCTGCACCCTCGGCGCCCAAAGCCGGAATCAGGCGGGTCTTGACCTGGCCAGGGACCGGGGCCTTGGCAAAGATCAGGAGTGGGCGGTTGGCGCCGCTGGTTGAGATGGAACCCGACCCCTCCGGGGGGGCGGTTTTATGGCTTGGGGTGCTGTAGTACTGGCGTACCAGACGTTCGGGCGAAACACATGCCCAATACTGCAGGCGGATCCACCACATCAGGATGATGGTTCGCCAGACGCCATGTTTTTGCCATTTGCGGCTGGAGGTTGTCAGTTTCTGACGCAGGCAGGCCGGGCGCGAGATTCGGCGCAGGCGGCGGCTGAGTTCGATATCTTCCATCAGCGGGATATCAGCGTAACCACCCAGTTGCTTGAAGAGCTCGCGGCGCACGAATAGTGCCTGGTCGCCAGTGCAGATGCCGGTGAGGCGTGAGCGCTGGTTCATCATCCAGGCGACCAGGGTGAGTAATGGGGAGGCGGGTGTCAGGCGGACATCGAAGCGGCCCCAGACTGGGGGTGTGGTCTGTGAGCTCGCTTTCGCGGCGGGGGTGCTGCTCCTGCCAGAACCCTTTTCGCGGTCAAGCCCGCTCCTACAGGGTTGGGTGGGGTTTGGGGTTGGGGGTTGGCGATTCGTGGTGGGGCTGCTGCTATCAGAAACCCCTTCGCGGTCAAGCCCGCTCCTACAGGGTTGGCTGGGTACAGATGTGGGGTTTGGTTTTGGTGGGAGCGGCGGCCTCGCCGCGAAGGGGGGTTGGCCAAACACGGCGGCCTGCACCAAGGCCACAAAGCCCTCAGGTAGCCGTGTATCGGCATGCAAGAACAACAACAGATCCCCGGTGGCTACCGCAGCGCCCGCATTCATCTGTCGGGCTCGCCCTGCATCTGCTGTCAGCACCTGGTCAGCCAAGCCCAGAGCCAATTCACAGGTGCTGTCGCTACTGCCACCATCCACCACAATCACTTCAATGTGGTCACGCAGTGATTGCAACGGCAGCAGGGCGTCGGTTATCCCTGCTGCCTCGTTCAATACCGGCATGATCACCGATAGACGCATGCTCAGCGACCCAGGCGCCAGTTGTGCAGGCGCTGAACCCAGCGCAATACGGCTTGCGGGGCGTGTGCGCGCTTCCACTCGCCGGCGGCGTACTTGTTGGCTTCGGCCATGGTCGGGTAGCTGTGGATGGTGCCGAGAATCTTGTTCAGCCCCAGGTTGTACTTCATCGCCAGGACATACTCGGCGAGCAGTTCACCGGCATGCTGGCCGACAATGGTGACGCCCAGAATGCGGTCCTTGCCCGGTTCCGTCAGCACCTTGACGAAGCCCTCAGCGGCCTGATCGGCAATGGCTCGGTCAAGATCATCAATACCGTAGCGGGTGACCTCATAGGCAATACCCTGCTTGTTGGCTTCGGTTTCCGATAGGCCGACACGGGCGACTTCCGGGTCGGTAAAGGTCACATGCGGTATTACCCGGTAATCCACCTTGAAACGCTTGAAGCTGCCGAACAGCGCATTGACCGCCGCATACCAGGCCTGATGTGCGGAGACGTGGGTGAACTGATAGGGGCCGGTGACGTCACCTACGGCGTACACGTTGGGAAAGCGCGTGGCCAGGTATTCATTGGTGTCCAGGGTGCCGTTGGGGCGTACCGTCAGTCCCAGTGTTTCGGCACCGTAGCCGTTGACATTGGCCTTGCGACCCACTGCAACCAGCACTGCGTCAAAGCTGATGCGCAGCTCCTCGGCGCTATCGCTGTGCCGCATCACCAACTGCTGCTCACCGTTCAGCAGTTCAAAGCGCAGGGCTTCATGTTGAACCCGTACATCAACCCCTTCAGCGATCAGATGCTGCATGACCAGTGCGCTGGCATCGCTATCTTCGCGGGGCAGCAGGCGTGCGTCACGCTCAACCTGAATGACCTGGCTGCCGAGACGCTGGAATGCTTGCGCCAGTTCGCAGCCAATCGGGCCACCACCGAGAATCACCAACCGTGCTGGCTGCTCGCGCAGGGACCAGATGGTATCCGAGTTGTAGGCCTTGACCTGATCCAGGCCGGGGATCGGCGGCATGAAGGGGCGCGCACCGGCGGCAATGATGATATTGCGCGTGCTCAGGGTCTGGCCGTTGACTTCGACATGCCATGGCGAGGTAATGGTCGCCGCCCCCTGAATCACATCCACGCCCAGCCCGGTATAACGTTGCACCGAATCATGCGGTTCGATATCGCCGATGACGCGCTGGATGCGCTCCATGACCCGGGCAAAATTGACCTCGGCGCTGGCGGTGTTGTACCCCAATGCGTGGGCCTTGCGTACTTCGGCTGCCAGCTTTGCTGATCGAATCAGCGCCTTGGATGGCACGCAGCCGGTGTTCAGACAGTCGCCGCCCATGGCGTGTTTTTCGATCAGGCTGACATTGGCTTTGACGGCGGCGGCGATGTAGGCACTGACCAGGCCGCCGCTGCCGGCACCAATTACCACCAGATTGCGGTCAAAGGCCTTGGGCTTGCTCCAGCCATGATAAACCCGGCGGGCCTTGAGCACATCCAGCAGTTTACGGGCAATCAGCGGGAACAGGCCGAGCAATACAAAGGCGCCCAGCAGACCGGGGGAGGCAATGCCGCCCAGCGACTCGAGCTGGCCCAGTTCGCGACCGGCATTCACATACACCAGGGTGCCGGGCAGCATGCCCAGTTGGCTGACCCACCAGAAGGTGGATGCCTTGAGCTTGGTCAGGCCCATGGCCAGGTTGATCAGAAAGAACGGAAACACCGGGACCAAACGCAGGGCGAACAGGTAAAAGGCACCTTCCTGGTCGACGCCGCGGTTCAGCGCGTCGAGTTTTTTGCCAAAGCGTTGCTGTACCCAATCCTGCAATAGAAAACGACTGATCAACATGGCCAGGGTAGCGCCCAGCGTGGAGGCAAAGGACACCAGCACAAAGCCCCAGCCGAGCCCGAATAGGGCACCGCCCACCAGCGTCATCAACGCCGCACCGGGAAGGGACAGGGCCGTGACCAGCACATAGACCACAAAGAAAATGCCCGCGGCCAGCCAGGGGTTGGCCGCTACCTGCGCGTTCAGCGCCTGCTGCTGGGCTTTGAGGGCGTCCAGACTGAAGTGCTGGTTGAGATCAAAGATAAAGAAACCCGCCACCAGAGCAGCAATCAGGGCGAGTAGCAGTAATTTGCCAGTTTTCATCAGTTCAGGGCCTCCGCGGCGCGCTGGGAATTATTGATTGTAGATGGCCGTGAGCTTGTCAAAACGCTCGCGATTCAACCCCAGGTCCGACTTGCCGGCGCGGCTGGCGGAGCGGAAATGAACCTGCTGGCTTGCTTCATTCAGGTAAAACTCGGCGTCATCGCGATAGCGCATCAGCGGTGTGACAAAGACCACACGCAGATAGTTGCTCTGATCCTCGACGATCTCGGCACCCTCAAACTGGTTCAGTGTGTGTCGAATCGCTGCCATAGTGGTAGCCAGGTCTTCCTTGAAGGGCCATGGTTCGACCTGTTTTGATGGGTCGTCGGTCTGCGTAGAAACGCCGTTGGGATTGGCGCTCAGCGGTTTGAGCTGACCATTCACATGACCCAGCTCGGGTACCTGGCTGTTCTGCCAGAACAGAAACCCGCAGCCGGACAGCAGCACCAATACCACCAGAATCAGAACAATTTTCATAAGACACCTGTCAGAAAAGAGGGTTAATTTATCTTGCGCGCAAATCATTTAGCGGTGGAACAATAAGTCAGAGCGCTTGACCGGTCAATACCTTGCGCGCAAAATAAAATCTGTTCATTTACAGGGTGGCGCCATGCCCCGGTCAACTCAACTCAAAGAACCCCTTCTGCTGCGCAATCAGCTTTGCCATGCACTCTACAGTGCCAGTAATGCGCTGGTGCGTGCCTATCGCCCGTTACTGGAGCCACTGGATCTGACCTATCCGCAGTATCTGGTGATGCTGGCGCTATGGGAGCATGATGATGTGCCCATCAAGCAACTGGTCGAAGATACGCGCCTGGACTCCGGTACCCTGACGCCGATTCTCAAGCGGCTGGAACAAAAGGCCCTGGTGCGCCGCCGCAAGGGTGATCTGGACGAGCGCCAGTGGCTCATTCAGCTGACCCCTGCGGGTGTTGATCTGCGCGAACAGGCTGCTGAGATACCGCTGAAACTGTTCTGCATGACTAGCCTGAATCTTGAACAGGCGCGGGCCCTGAAACAGGCGGCCGAGCAGATTTATCAAGATGTACTGCACTCTGCCGACTGCCAGCAGCCGGATTAAATGCTCAGACCAGTGCGCCGCTACAGCTTGAACCCTGGCCGGCGGTACAGGCAAAGCAATGATCGCGGGTAACAATCGGCTGGTTGTTCAGTTCGGCTGAGAGCAGATCACGCAAGTGGCTGCGATCCTTTGCCAGTATCGGCATGGGCAGGTCCAGCATCTGGTTGAAATCGCAGTCGTACAGGTAGCCCTGCCAATCAACGCTGACTTGGGAGCGGCACATCAGACCGGGGATATTCGCGGCACTGAAGTTGTCCTTGAGCAGTTGCATATAGCCATTGAACTGGCCCTTGCTGACAAGGGTGCTGCCAAAACGTGCAATCGGCTGGTTGGTAATAGTGTGCAACTGATTGAAAACAATGCCGAAGTCTTCTGCCAGGTGGGACTTGTAGTCCGCCTCCAGCGCCTGCTGTGGTGGCGGCAGGCTCGGGCCCTGCGGGTTGTAGACCAGATTCAGCTCCAACCCTGAGCCAGGTTGACCATAGCCAAGCTGATTGAGCTTTTGCAGTCCGGCAATGCTGCGTTCAAACACCCCGTCGCCGCGTTGTTTATCCACGTTGTCCCGCGAGTAGCAGGGCAGTGAGGCGGAAATCATTACCCCCTGGTTGGCGAGAAACTCGGCCAGGTCTTCGTAGCCCGGTTCCGACAATATGGTCAGATTGCAGCGGTCAATGACGTTAACGCCCTGTTGCCGGGCATGAACAACGATATCGCGAAAACGCGGGTGCATTTCCGGTGCACCGCCGGTCAGATCCAGAGTGGTAACCGCATGGGCCTGGAGTACGCTGTAGAGCACCTCCAGCACCTCATCACTCATGGCCTCGGTGCGCGTGGGTCCGGCATTGACATGGCAGTGCAGACAGCGCTGGTTGCAGGTGTAGGTCAGGTTGACCTGCAGGGTCGTCAACTGTCCACGGCTGATCGCGGGAAAGGCGAGGTTGTCGAGCAGGGGCAGGGTATCGCGCACAGCCGGTATCCTTAAATGTAGGGATTGGTACATAGAGCCAATTGAAGACTATTTGTTACAGCTTGGCAGCAAAACTACCCTAAGGCACAGGAAACAACTGTGTCTAGCTGTTATGGTGGCTGTTACATTTTTCAGGAGCAAAGTGAGGTTGACCATGTTCAGAACCCTCAGCGGGATGCTGCTTTTCGCACTGTCTTTCGGCGTCAGCTCACAATTGGCCGAGACGCCACCCATGCCGCCAGTATTGGAATTCGAGCAGGTGGAGGACATTCGTGCGGCGGTATCCAGCACCAACAGGTCGATTTCCAATGTCATGCGTGATGCCCACCGTAATCCGCAGGCAACCCTCGAGTTTTTTGCCATCACCAGGGATCAGACAGTGCTGGAAATCTGGCCGGGGGCAGGTTGGTACACTGAGATTCTTGCGCCGCTGGTCCGTGATGAGGGCCACTTTATCGCCGCGCATTTTGATCCCGAGAGTTCGGTCGAGTTTTTCCGTACCTCGCGGGAGAGCTATGAGACCAAGCTGCAGCGCGCGCCCCGTGTCTATGACAAGGTTGAGCTGCGTACGCTGAATTTTGACCCTGAGCTGCCGATCGCCGAGCCGGGCTCGGTTGATCGGGTGTTGACCTTCCGCAATGTGCACAACTGGCTCTCGGTGGGTATGGATGAAACCCGTCTGGTTTTTGCCAAGATGCATGCTGCGCTCAAGCCCGGTGGCATGCTGGGTCTGGTCGAGCACCGGGCACATGCAGGGGCTGATCTGGAAACCATGATCAAGACCGGCTACGTCACAGAACAACTGGTGCTTGAGCTGGCGGAAGAAGCGGGATTCCAGTTTGTTTCCCGCAATCCGGTCAACCAGAATGCCCAGGACAACAAGGACCATCCTGAAGGTGTCTGGACCTTGCCGCCCACTCTGCGACTGGGTAATGAGAATCGCGCCCACTACATGGCTATTGGTGAGAGTGATCGGATGACCTTGTTGTTTGTTAAACCGGAGTAGGATGGGCTGCGAACGACCCTGCGATTGGCCGAGTTCCACCTCGGTCAGCGGTGGTTCAGGTAACGCCTTTGGTCGAGGTGGAACTCGACCCTCCCAGGAAAACCCTAAATCGGATTCCGTGCAGTGCCCCTCCCCCGGGATCGAATTACTTCAGTCAGTTGACGCGTCGGTTTTCCTGAACTGCTCGCGAAAGGCTGTGGGGCTCATGCCGGTCCAGCGTCGGAATGCCCGGGTAAAGCTGCTGGGGTCCAGAAAGCCCATTTCGTAGGCAATGCTGGTCAGCGACAGGTTGCCTTCTATAATCATGCGTATGGCGGATTCGCGCCGGACCTCATCAAGCAGTTGTTCGTAAGACGTGCCCTCCTGACTGAGCTTGCGGCGCAAGTGCCGAGGGCTGATATTCAGTGGTACGGCAATACGCTCTACGCTGAGATCACCTGAGTCGAGCAGTTGATGGATATGACGCTTGACCTGCTCGACCAGGTCGTTGCTCGGCATGCTGGATAGCAGATCCTGCAAGGCGACCGTCAAGCGGGGTAGCAGGAACTCATCGGCACTCGGTAATCTTTGGTCTATCAGATCGGGTGCCAGCGACAAGCGATAACGGTCGCTGACGACCAGTTCTGAACAGTTCAACAAGCGCTTGCAGTGTGCGATATCCAGGTTGTCACGACCCAGACTGACGCCTTTGAGCAGGCCTTGTTCACGCTGATCCAACTGATGAATCAGCTGGGTGAGATAGCCGGTCATGGCTTCCACGTGATGCACATGCGGATTGCCCTGTGGCAGAAGGGTAATGTGAGTTCCGTGCTCGTCAGCGAGCACCTCCAGCTTCACTTGTGTACTGACGACTGCAAAAAATCGCCCTACATTTTCCAGTGCTGCAGCAATGGTTGGGCTGGCTCTGGACGTCAATATCAAGGCATCCATTGAGGTTGGCCGGAACAGGCGATTCAGGCGCAACCCGAATAGCGGATCATCCGAGAGACGCAGAGCCTCTGACCAGATCAGTGAGCAGGCGGCCTGGTCAAAAAAACCATTCGCGCCATGACCATTGGCAAGCAGGGACCGAATCAGATCAGAGTCTTGCAGGCTGCGTTCGTAATGACTCAGCGCCTGATCAATGACTTTTAGCCAAAAGGCCCGCTCAACCGCTCTGGTTGAATGTTTGCTTTTATAGGTATCCTGCATGCTTGCGATCCTGTGCTGACGCTCGCAACTGCGTAATTGGCGAAGCTGTCATGTCAGCGCAGCCTACGCAGCGCCCAAAGCGCAGTCAATCACGTGAAACAAAATTCCGCTTTGCGAAATGCATGAGCCCATTAATATTGCAAGTTGCGTAATTTGAGGGGGAGTGATTTCAGGTCAATATGGATCAGCGAACGATATTTTGGAAGGTCCCGTATAGCGTTAGTTTGTGTCCTAGTTAAGCATTGAATAGCCTGTTCCAGAAGCCTTACGACTCGCAAGTCGAGCTCAAGCTTGTGACTTCAGTTGGCTGATAGGGTAATCCGCCACCCTGTCCGAAAATAGTGCCGATTATTTCCATGAATGGCCGTTTGGGTTAATTAGTTTGGCCTTTTAGGGCAAGTCATTTTGCTGGTGCGCATGCCAGACTGATTGGGTCCTGAACGTGACCTTGATGTTACGCAGGTTCTTGTACCCAAACGGAGCAGCACAATGACAAAAAAAATGCATGCTTGGTCGCTCGCGGCCTTGCCCCTGGCTATTGGTCTGGCCAGTTTCGCTGGTTCTGCTAATGCAGCTAACTTCAATATCGGACCTGTTCAAGCCCAGTTTGACTCCCAGTTG